>NZ_JBVJQR010000023.1:0-67115 GCF_055608425.1 Kitasatospora sp. NPDC036934
CCTTGGTAGGCCATTACCCCACCAACAAGCTGATAGGCCGCGGGCTCATCCTGCACCGCCGGAGCTTTCCACCAACCCCCATGCAGAGGAAGGTCATATCCGGTATTAGACCCCGTTTCCAGGGCTTGTCCCAGAGTGCAGGGCAGATTGCCCACGTGTTACTCACCCGTTCGCCACTGATCCACCCCGAAGGGCTTCACCGTTCGACTTGCATGTGTTAAGCACGCCGCCAGCGTTCGTCCTGAGCCAGGATCAAACTCTCCGTGAATGTCTACCCGACAGTGCTCAATTAAAAGCGTCAGGTCCACACCCGCGTTGAGCGGCACGGCAACCACCGGAATAAGGCGGTCCCGCGCACTGCGTCCTCGCTAGTGTTTGTTTCAAAAGGAATCTCCAACCCCGATCAAGCGATCGAGGCCGGGGATGTCAACATATCTGGCGTTGACTTTTGGCACGCTGTTGAGTTCTCAAGGAACGGACGCTTCCTTCGGACCGCCTTCCAGCGGGCCCTCCGGGCGCTTCGTTCTTTCGTGTTTCCAGCTTATCAGATGTTTTCCGCTCCGTTTCCGGGGCTTCGTTCATCCAACTCGCCGGTGTCTTCCGGGGCTTGACGCCCTGTCCGACGTTTCAAACTCTAGCCGACCCCCGCTCCGAAAAGCGAATCCGGCCGCATTCCCCATAAACAGGCACAGCGAATTGAGCACCGGGCGAACCCGCGAGTACGCGGAAACAGCCGGCACGGATCCGGAAGTGGTGTTTCAGGGGAGTGGCCGCCCCGGGACCGTCCGCGCTGACGCGTGTCCGGTGCTCCCTGCCGAGCGACTGGGAGACAGTACGCCCTACCCGGCGCCCGACACAAATCGCGGCGTGAGCGGCACCGGGGCGGCCCGTCGGCCCGCCCCCGCTGGGCCGACCAGGGGATTCCGGGACCCGTCCCCGCTCCGCGCCCCGTCGCCCCAGCCACCGATCGCTACGTTTGTCGACGCTTGGTCAACTCCGCCCCCCTCACCTGGGATCAACCATGCCCAAAGCCCGTCGGCACGCCCTCGTCACCACGACTGCCCTACTGGCCCTGCTCGCCAGCGCGTCACCAGCCGTCCCCGCACCCGTCTCCGCCCTCCTCCGGGCGCCGATCACCGCGCACCACCACGGCGACGGCGTGTTGCACGGCACCAGCAGCAACTGGTCCGGCTACACCGCCACGGGCGGCAAGTTCACAGCTGTCAGTGCCGACTGGGTCCAGCCGGCCGTCTCCTGCACCAGCACCGACGCCTGGTCCGCCTTCTGGGTCGGCCTCGACGGCGACGGCAGCAAGACGGTCGAGCAGATCGGTACCGAGGCCGACTGCTCCAGCGGCGCCCCGGTGTACTCGGCCTGGTACGAGATGTACCCGGCGTACCCGACCGACCTGAAGAACCCCGTGCGCCCCGGTGACCACTTCACCGCGAGCGTCACCACGAACGGCAGCGGCTCCTTCACCCTCACCCTCCGCAACACCACGGCCGGCTGGAGCCGCGCGGTCGCCAAGTCGCTGAAGGACGCCGCCCTGGCCTCCGCCGAGGTGGTGGCCGAGGCTCCGTCCAGTCTCTTCGGCGTCCTCCCGCTGGCCGACTTCGGCGCCGTCGACTTCACCGGCGCCACCGTCAACGGGCAGCCCCTCGGCGCCTCGAACCCCGCGAGCGTGGACATGGCCGAGGACGGGGTCGCCAAGGCCACCACCTCGGAGCTCAGCTCCGGCACCGACTTCTCGGTGACCTGGCACCACAGCTGACCCCCCCCCCCCACCCACCGGCGCCGTCGGCCACCGAACGGTGGTCGGCGGCGCCCCGGGTACCCCTCAGTCGCTGGCCGGCTGCCAGCAGCCGGCCAGCGGTTCCCACGTCGTGATGCGCAGTGATGCGCAGCGATAGGCAGTGGCGCGTCGTGGTGCGTTGGCGGCACGTAGTGGCGTGGATCACAGCGGGTTCCGCCCGCCCGGCGAAATGCGGGGGCCGCCGAGGTGGTTGGCACGGGCAACCGCTTCCGCCTCCCCGGCGCACGCCACCGCTACCCGCGAGGAATCCGCATGACCGTCATCGAGCCCACCCCCAACCGCGCGGCCGAGATCCTGTCCCGGCCCGTCACGATCAACGGGCTGACCGTGCCCAACCGCATCGCGATGGCGCCGATGACGCGCAGCTTCTCCCCGGGTGGCGTGCCCGGCGAGGACGTCCGCTCCTACTACGCCCGTCGCGCCGCCGCGGGCGTCGGCCTGATCGTCACCGAGGGGACGTACGTCGGCCACGAGTCCGCCGGCCAGAGCGACACCATCCCGCGGTTCCACGGCGAGGAGCAGCTCGCCGGGTGGGCCGAGGTCGCCGAGGCCGTCCACGCGGCGGGCGGCACCATCGTGCCGCAGCTCTGGCACATCGGCATGGTGCGCAAGCAGGGCGACCCGCCGTTCGCCGACGCCCCCGCCGTCGGCCCGTCCGGCATCCGGCTGGACGGCACCGAGGGGACTGGCCGGGCGATGACCAGGGCCGACCTCGACGCCGTCATCGGCGCGTTCGCCGAGGCCGCGGCGGCCGCCGAGCGGATCGGCTTCGACGGCGTCGAGCTGCACGGCGCCCACGGCTACCTGCTCGACCAGTTCCTGTGGGCCGGCACCAACCGCCGCACCGACGCCTACGGCGGCGACCCGGTCGCCCGGACGAAGTTCACCGCCGAGCTCGTCGCCGCGGTGCGCGCCGCCGTCTCCCCGGCGTTCCCGGTGATCTTCCGCTATTCGCAGTGGAAGTCGGGGAACTACGACGCCCGCCTCGCCGAGACCCCGCAGGAGCTGGAGGCGATCCTCACCCCGCTCGCCGAGGCCGGTGTCGACGCCTTCCACGCCTCGACCCGTCGCTACTGGGTGCCGGAGTTCGACGGCTCGGACCTCAACCTGGCCGGCTGGACCAAGAAGCTCACCGGCCGCCCGGCCATCACCGTCGGCTCGATCGGCCTGGACGGCGACTTCCTCCAGGCCTTCGCGGGCGAGGGCTCGCCGCTCCAGGGCATCGACAACCTGCTGGACCGCCTGGAGCGCGACGAGTTCGACCTGGTCGCCGTCGGCCGCGCGCTGCTCCAGGACCCGGAGTGGGCGGCCAAGGTCCTGTCCGACCGCTTCGCCGAGCTGCGCCCCTACGACGCCGCCGCGATCCGCACCCTGAGCTGACCCTCGACGGTCATGGCCCCCCGCCCGGGCCTGGCCCGTATGCTCGCCGGATGGAGACGAAAGGGGCCTTGGCGCCGTACGAAGTCCTGGTGGCCGGGCCGTACTTCACCGACCTGGTGTTCCACGGCCTGCGTCGGCCCGTGCGACCGGGCACCGAGGTCTTCGCCGACGGCTTCGGCCTGGTGCCGGGCGGCGCCTACACCCTGGCGATGGCGCTGCACCGGCTCGGGCGGCGGGTGGTGTGGAGCGCGGACTTCGGTACGGACCCGTTCAGCGCCCATGTGCTGTCCTGCGCCGGGCAGGAGGGGCTGGACGAGGCGGCCTTCCGCCGGCACCCGTTCCCGGTGCGGAGCCTGACCGTCGCCCTGTCGTCCGAGGGCGACCGGGCGATGGTCAGCTTCCAGGACCCGATCGACCCGGAGCCGCTGGCCCCGCTGCTCCGGCGGTTCCGCCCGCGTGTCCTGATGATTCCCCAACTGCGCTGGGACGAAGGAACGGTGGCGGCCTGCCGGGTGGCACGGCAGCTGGGCACGGTGGTGGTGATGGACTGCCACGACACACCCGCGACCCTCGACGATCCGGCCGTCCGCGAAGTCCTGGCGCTGGTGGACGTCTTCACCCCGAACGCCGGCGAGGCCCTGCGCCTCACCGGCGTGGAGGAGCCGGACGAGGCGATCGCGGCGCTCGGCCGCCTGGTGCCCACCCTGGTGGTCACCCGCGGCGCGCAGGGTGCCACGGCCGTCCGGGGCGGCGAGCGCCATGACGCCGAGAGCATCCTCGGGGTGGACGCCATCGACCCGACGGCGGCGGGCGACTGCTTCAACGCCGGTCTGGTGCACGGGCTGCTCGGCGGCTGGAGCCTGCCCGACTGCCTCGCCGCCGCCTCGCTCTGCGGAGCAGCGGCGACCACCGGCCCCGGCTCCAGCGCAGCCCTGCACGAGCCGGAGCTGAACCGCCGACTGGCGGGCCGGCTGGATGGCCGGACTGACCGTCAACTCGGCCTGACCGTAACCGATATCAGCCCGAGGTGAACACTTCACTACCCGCCGTGATCGTGTTAGCGTCCGTCGGATGTCGAGAATTCTGGTCACCGATCTGGATGGCACCCTGCTCGGCGGCACCCGGGACGACCGTCGGCGATTACGGGACGCCCTGGCTCACCACCCCGAGGTGACCACGGTCTTCGCCACCGGACGCGGACTGGCCTCGATCCGTGCGCTCCTCCGCGACCCACTCGTCCCCCGCCCCCGGTGGATCATCGCCGACGTCGGCGCCACCGTCGTCGACGGTACCGACCTCACCACCGTCGACCCGGTCCAGGAGCAGCTGCGAGCCGGCTGGCCGGGCGCCGATCAGGTCCGCGAAGCTCTGCGCCGCTTCCCCCGACTCGCCTACCAGCAGGACGTCCGCCAGGACGGCCGGTGCTCCTACCACCTCCCGCCGGAGGGCCTCACCGAGGACCTCACCGCCGCCGTCGAAGCCCTCGGCTGCGCCTGGGAGTACTCGGCGGGCCGCTACTTCGACGTCCTGCCGCCGGCGGCCTCCAAGGGCAACGCCCTGCGGGCCCTGGCCGGGAAGCTCGGCTGGCGGCCCGACGAGATCCTGGTCGCCGGCGACTCCCTCAACGACCTCTCGCTGTTCCGCACCGGCACCCACGCGGTCGTCGTCGGCGGAGCCGAACCCGCCCTGCTCGCCGCCCTCGACGGGGACCGGCGCGTCCAGCGCCCCGACCGGCCCGGTGCGGGGGGCATCCACGCCGCGCTCCGCAACCTCGGCTGGGCCTCCACGGGTTCCACGAGCCCCACGGGCTCCGCGCCGACCCCCGCCCCCCGGCCCGCTCCCGAACGGCCCACCGGCCCGCACTCCCTCGTGGTGGCCTACCACCGCCCGCCGCTGCACTGGAACGGCGAGAGCTGGCAGCCGCCTGGCAGCCCCAACGGCATCCTGCCCACCCTGACCAGCGTCTTCACCGACGACCTCCCCGGTGTCTGGGTCACCGCCCTCACCGGCCGCGACCGGCGGGCCCCGCTCCCGTACCCCGCCTCCGTGCCGCCACTGGCCGCCGTGCCCGTCGACCAGGCCACCTGGAACGGCTACTTCCACCGCGCCTGCAAGGAAACCCTCTGGCCGGTCCTGATGTCCGAACCCGAGCGGGCGGTCTTCGACGAACGCTCCTGGACCGACTACCGCACCGTTAACGCCCGCTTCGCCCGTCACATCGCCGCCCAGGCCGCCCCCGGCGCCACCGTCTGGCTGCACGACTACAACCTGTGGCTCGTCCCCGGCCTGCTGCACCGGATCCGCCCCGACCTGCGGACCGGGCTCTTCCACCACACCCCGTTCCCCGCCCCGGAGACCTTCGCCACCCTCCCGGTCGCCGCCGAACTGCGCGCCTCACTGACCCGCCTCGACTGGGCCGGCTTCCACACCGAGCAGTTCGCCGCGCACTTCCGCCGGGCCCTGACCGGCCGGCCCCACCGGCCGCGCACCACCGCGCACCCAGTCGGGATCGACCGGCCCCGCACCACCGTCCACCCGCTCGGCATCGACCGGCCGGCCGTCGAGCAGCTCGCCCGCCGGCGCGCGGCGCACCGCCGCCCACCCACCGACCGGGTGGTGCTCTCGGTCGAACGCCTCGACTACGCCAAGGCCCCGGTCCAGAAGGTCGACGCCGTCGACCGCCTGCTCGCCCGCCGACCGGAACTGCGCGGCCGGCTCACCTTCCGGCTCGTCTGCCCGCCGCCCGAGCCCGGCATCACCGCCTACGACACCACCCGCCACCACCTCGAACGCCGCATCGACGAGACCAACACCCGCTGGCGCCACAGACATTGGCAGCCGATCGACTACCTGCCGCACCGACTCTCCAACACCGAGGTCATCGACGAGTACCTCACCGCCGACGTCCTGTGGATCACCTCCCTCCAGGACGGGATGAACCTCACCGCCAAGGAGTTCATCGCCGCCCGGACCGCCCTCCCCCACAGCGACGCCCCTGCCGACCCCGGAGTCCTCGTCCTCTCCCGCCACACCGGCGCCGCGACCCAACTCGGCGAGGCCGCCCTGCTCACCGACCCCCGCTCCCCCGAGGACCTCACCACCGTGCTGGCCCGGGCCCTCGACCTCACCCCCGCCGAGCGCCGCACCCGGATGGCCCGCCTGTCCCACCTCCTCGGCCACGACCGCCCCACCGACTGGGCCCACGGAATCCTCCGGGCCATCCGCGGCACCGACACCACACCACCCCCGCATGACCCGAGAGGTTGAGAAGGATGACCCGTGCGGGGATCGGAGGTGCGGGCATCAGGTTTCCGCGGACCGCCCGGGAGCGGCCTTCACCGGCTACAGGCGCTGCTCGGCCCAGATGATCTTGCCCTCGGGTGTGTAGCGGACGCCCCAGCGTTCGGCGAGCCGGGCGACGAGGAACAGCCCGCGGCCTCCCTCGTCCTCCGCGGCCGCGTACCGCAGGTGCGGGGCGGTGCTGCCGGTGTCGGAGACCTCGCAGATCAGGGTGCGGTCGTACAGCAGGCGCACCCTGATCGGTCCGCTCGCGTAGCGGATGGCATTGGTCACCAGCTCGCTGAGCACCAGCTCGGTGACGAAGCCGGCCTCGTCCAGGCCCCACTCGGTGAGCTGCCGGGTGGCGTCGGCGCGGACCCGGGACACGGCCTCGGGAGTCGAGTCCACCGCCCACTCGGCGATCCGGTCGGGATCCAGCACGCGGGTACGGGCGACGAGGAGGGCGATGTCGTCGGTCTGCCGGGCGGGCAGCAGGGCCTCCAGCACGGCGTCGCAGACCTCCTGCGGCGATCGGCCGCGGCGGGCCAGGGTGGCGCTGAGGACGTCCAGGCCGACGCCGATGTCGCGGGTGCGGTCCTCGATGAGGCCGTCGGTGTAGAGGACCAGGCTGCTGCCCGGCGGCAGCCGCACCTCCGTGGCTTCGAAGGGCATCCCGCCCAGGCCGAGGGGCAGGCCGGCGGGGAGGCCGAGGAGCTCCACCGTGCCGTCCGGGTGGACGACCGCGGGCGGTGGATGGCCGGCCCGGGCCAGCACGCAGCCGGCGGTGGTGGGGTCGTAGACGGCGTAGAGGCAGGTCGCTCCGGTGATCGAGAGCTGCCCCTCGGCCGTGGCCGTCTCCTGGTCGATGTGGGCGACCAACTCGTCCAGGTGTCCGAGGAGCTCGTCCGGCGGCAGGTCCAGGGCGGCGAAGTTCTGGACCGCGGTGCGCAGCCGCCCCATGGTCGCCGCCGCGTGCAGGCCGTGGCCGACCACGTCGCCGACGACCAGCGCGACCCGGGTTCCGGACAGCGGGATGACGTCGAACCAGTCGCCGCCCACCCCGGCTTGGGCGGGCAGGTAGCGGTAGTCGACTTCGAGGGCGCTCTGCTCGGGCAGCCCGCGCGGCAGCAGGCTGTGCTGCAGGGTGACGGCCATCGTGTGCTCGCGGGTGAAGCGGCGGGCGTTGTCGACGGAGACGGCGGCCCGGGCGGCGAGCTCCTCGGCCAGGGACAGGTCGTCCTTCTCGAACGGGCTGGTGTCCCGGCCGCGCCAGAAGCAGGCGACGCCCATCAACACACCCCGCGCCGTCAGCGGAACGGCGATCAGCGACGCCAGGCCGAACTCCAGCACCGCCTGGGTGCGCTCGGCGTCCTGCCTGCGCCACCCGGCGTCGACGGCCAGTTCGGGGACCAACGCGGAGCGCCCGCTGACGAAGCCCGCCGCCTGCGGGGTGCTCCCGGCCCAGGTGACCAGCTCCCCCTGGGGGTACAGCGGCGAATCGTCCCGGACGCCGGTGATGGCCACCCGCCGCAGCACCACCGGGGCCCCGACCGTCAGTGCCGTCGGTTCGTCGCCGCGCAGGACCTCTTCGGCGAGGTCGACGGTGGCGTAGTCGCAGAACTCCCGGGTGGCCATCCGGGCGAGCTCCTCCGCGGTGCGCCGGACGTCCAGGGTGGTCCCGATGCCCACGCTCGCGGCGTACAGCAGCCTCAGCCGACTGCGGGCGACCTCGGCCTTCCCCGCGAGGGCGAGCAGCTCGGTGGAGTCGCGCAGGGTGGTGACGCTCCCGGGCGGGCCTCCCCCACTGCCGGTGGGGCGGTGGTTGACGGCCAGCAGCAGGTCGCCGACCGGGATCACCTCGTCGGTGACGGCGCGGCCGGAGGTCAGCAGTCCGGTCGTACGGGGCGCGAGGCCGAGGCCGGCCACGGCGCGCCCCTCCGCGTCGGCGGGCAGGTCGAGCAGTCGGCGCGCCTCGTCGTTGGCGAGCAGGACCCGGCCGTCGCCGCCGACGATGACCACCCCTTCGCGCACCGCGTGCAGCACCGCGTCGTGGTGCTCGTACATCCGGGTCATCTCCTCCGGCCCGAGACCGCGGGTCTGCCGCAGGAGACGCCTGCCCACCAGTGCCGTTCCGGTCGTGGCCAGGCCGAGCGCGACGACACCGGCGCCCAGGACGACGGGCAGCTGCCGGTTGATCGCGCTGCTCACATTGGCGACCTTCATCCCGGAGGAGACGATGCCCACGACCGCGCCCCGGGCGTCCTCCACCGGGACCACCACCTGGTACTCCTGGCCGAGCGGGCCGTGCACCTGCTCGACGGTGACCCGGCCCTGCAGCGAAGGTCCGATCGTGCCGACGAACTTCTTGCCGATCTGCTCCGGCTCGGGGTGGGTGAAGCGGATGCCGTTCCGGTCGGTCACCACGATGAAGTCGACCTGGGCGGCCTTGCGGGCCGCTTCGGTCAACGGTTGGAGGACCGCGCTGGGATCGGGGCCCTGCATCGCCGCCACCAGGCCGGGGCCGTGGGCGAACGCCTCGGCCGCCGCGAGCGAGCGGTCGCGCGCCGCCGCGAACCGGTCGCCACGGGACTCGACCAGCAACGCGCCGACCGCCACCACCACGAGCACCAGCACGATCAGCACCTGCAGGACGAACATCTGACCGGCCAGGCTGCGGACGCCCGTCACCGACCGCAGCCACCGCCGCGCGGACGAACCCCGCGGGACCGGACGCGGCTGCTCCCGCCCCCGGCGGCCACCCGCTCGGGGGGAGGGACTCGCTTCCTTCGCCATACACCCATGGTCCCGCTCGTACCCGGAACGGACCCGGCCACGGGCCGGCCCGCCGGGGCGCCCCGTGGACACCGGGCCCGTCTCACCCGGGGCGGTCCCTCCGACCGGGCCAAGCAAGGCCGGGTCCGGTCGGCATCAGCCAGCGACTACATCGGCCGGAACTCGCCGGCTGCGTGGAGGAGTCGCACGCCTCTCCGACCGCGCCGCGGGACGCGACACGGCTCAGGTGGATGCATCGCGGATCGGTTGTTCGGCGCGGCCGGCAACCTCCGCCTACTGGCCTGGCTCGAGCCCGGCCCGCTCGCCGTTCCGGTCAGGGCGGCCCTGCTGCGAGCCCAGACCTTGACGGACCGAGTCCAGGATCGTCAGGCCTTGGCTGACCAGGCCCGCGGCGATCTCGCCCAAGCCGTCGGTGCCGTTGAGCACGTTGACGTTGGCGCCCGCGAGCCCGCCCGCCGCCTCCTTGACGATCTGCGGCAACTGATCGATCAGCATCCGGTCCAGCGCCACCCGGCCGTGCGAGGCCGCTGCCTCGGCCTGGATCTTCATCCGCTCCGCCTCCGCCAGCGCCACGACCCGGATCCTCTCGGCCTCCGCCTCAGCCGGCTTCACGATCTCGGCGACCAGTTGCTGCTGGCGCAGCTCCGCCGCCCGCTGGGCCAGCTCGGTCTGCGCCGCAAGCACCTCCCGCTGCGCGTGCGCCTGCGCCAGCGGGCCGGCCTGAGCGGCCTCGGCCTGGGCGCGGTCCACCTCGGCGCTGTACTGCGCCTTCACCACCGCCGTCTGCCGGGCGTACTCGGCCTGTTGCCGGGCAGACTGCTGCTCGGCCTCCGCCGCGGCCTGGGCGGCCTGCGCCTGGGCGATCTGGGCCTGCCGCTGGATGGCGGCCCGGTGCGGGGCCGACATCGCGGCGATGTAGCCGGTGTCCCCGTCATCGATCGACTGGATCTGCAGCGAGTCCACGATCAGTCCGATCTTCGCCATCTCGGCCTTCGAGGTGTCCAGGACCTCGGTGGCGAGCTTCTGCCGCTCGGTGACGATCTCCTCGACCGTCATCGAGCCGATGATCGCCCGCAGGTGCCCGGCGAAGATCCGGCCGGTCAGCACGGACATCTGCTCCTGGTCCGAGAGGAAGCGCTGGCCTGCGTTGACGATGCTCTCGCCGTCGTTGCCGACCTTGAAGGCGATCACCGCCCGTACCGTCAGCGCGATGCCCTGCTTGGTGACGCAGGTCTCGGCGACCTCCGCCTCGCACATCGCGAGAGTCAGGAAGCGGACCTTGCGGAAGACCGGTAGGACGAACTTTCCGTGCCCGGTCACCACGCGGAACGGCGCGCCCGAAAGGCCCCTCCTCCCACCGGAGATCAGCATCGCCTGGTCGGGGGCGGGGACGCGATAGCCGAACATCCTGGTTTCTCCTCAGAGAGTCTCGTCGGTAGGGTCGGTCCACTCGATGACGTCGACCTGGCGACTGCCGCGTGATTCGATCACCAAGACGGCCGTCCCCTCCGGCAGGGGCTCCTCCGACCAGGCGAGGAACGTCTCCGAACCGCCCCTGATCTTCACCAGCACCTCACCGGGACCGGCGGCTCCCCGGGTGCCGATCACCAGCACCCCCGGACAACCGATCACGGCCTGGTCTGACAGCATCGGCGCCCCCACTCTTCTGTCGGATGTCGCACAAACACCCTGGGAGCCACCGGCAACAGCAGCGCACAGGCACACGACCACGTCACCGTACCGGAGCAGCCCGCGTTCCGGGATGTCACGCGGCACTCGCACCGCAGGAGGGACGCGCGGGGGCGTGTCGAACCGTGATGAAGGCGAGCAGACGCTGAAGGGCGTCCGACGGCTGGCTGGAGAGCCGACGGCGGAGTTCAGGAGCTGGCGGCACGGCGCCCGTCCTCACGCGGTTGTGAACGCGTCCGCAGGGGGATCGGCCGGTACAGCGGTTGTTCTTCGGCCGCCCGGACCTGCGCCGCCGTCCCCTCTGCTCCGCCACCGCGTCCTCATCCAGTGCCCGACCCACGGACCTGCCACCGATAACGGGACAGCCGGATCCGCGGCAGGTCCGTGGGTCGGGCACTCCCGTCAGTGGGGCGGCGGGGCAGCGGTGCTGGCCCTCACGACCATCCGGGTGGGGACGAGGGTGGTGCCCTGTTCCGCGGTCTGGTTCCGGATCTGGTGCAGTACGCCTTCGACGCACCGGCGACCGACCTCGTCGAAGTCCTGGTGGATGGTGGTCAGCGGGGGGATGAAGGAGGAGGCCTCGGCGATGTCGTCGAAGCCGACGACGCTGACATCCTCCGGCACGCGCTTGCCGCGCTCGTGGAGCGCGCGCAACAGGCCCAGGGCCATCTGGTCGTTGGCGGCGAACACGGCGGTGCAGTCGGACTCGTCGGCGAGCAGCAGGCCGGCTCGGTAGCCGGAGTCGGCGGACCAGTCGCCCTGCACGACGGGCGGTACGGGACGGCCGGCGTTCTCCAGGACACCCCGCCAGGCGTCCGTGCGGCGCTGGGCGGCGAAGGAGCCTTCCGGCCCGGCGAGGTGCCAGACGGTGTCGTGGCCGAGATCGACCAGGTGCTGGACGGCCATCCGCGCACCCTCGCTCTGGTCGGTGTCGACAACGCTGTAGCGGTCGCCCGCGTCGGAGTCGGCGACCACCACCTTGATGTGCGGCGGCAGCTGGACGGTGGCGCTGTCCAGGAGGTGGACCTCCATGATCACGATGATGCCGTCCACGGCGAGCTCGCCCAGCCTGTCGAACGCCCCGCGCACACCGGTGTGGGTCGGGAGGACGGGCATCAGAGTGATCGCGTAGCCCTCCTTCGCGGCGGATTCGGTGATCGCCTCGAGTGTTCGGACGTTGCCCGTCGTCGAGAGGGTGAACAGGATGACGCCGAGAGTGCGGAATTCTCCGGCCTTCAGGGCGCGTGCTGCGCTGTTGGGCCGGTAGCCGAGTTCCTTCATGGCGGCCAGAACCCGCTGACGCGTGTCCTCCACCACGCCCGGGCTGCCGTTCGAGACCCGGGAGACGGTCTGCGAGGACACGCCGGCCAGCCGTGCCACGTCGGCCATGGACGCGCCCCGTTTCCGCTTGCGCTCGCTTCTCGTGACGTCCCCAGCTGCCTCCACCGCCCTTGCCGTGCCCACCACTTCCTTCTCCTGCTGTCGTTCGTGCCTGCGCCGCCGGCGCTGAAAAGCGGACCCGAGGTGACCTCTTGACGGTCGCCGTGCGGCGGTGTCAGCATCACGGTAATCCAATGTTTACGTAAACATCCAGCCTCGCAGCCCGACTGTGTTTACGTAAACATCCGGCTACTGCCGGGTCGCATGCCTGTCCGGGGCACGGCCGGCGAGGCAGTCGATCACCACCATGAACCACGGGACGGTCATGACGATCACCTCACCACCCGGGGCAACGGGTCGCGGAGCCCCATCGCGCAGGCGGAGCCGCCGCGGCCTGGCCGGCTGGGGCTTCACCGGGCCGTTCCTGGCCGTCTTCGCTCTGGTCTTCCTGGCACCCATCGGCTACTCGATCTACCTCAGTCTGTTCCAGGACCGCCTGATCGGCGGCAACTCCTTCGTGGGCCTCGAGCACTATCAACAGGCCTTCCAGGACCCCAAGTTCTGGTCCGGCTTCGGGCGGGTGGCGCTCTTCCTGTCCGTCCAGGTCCCCATCATGCTCGGGATCGCGCTGCTGGCGGCGCTGGCGCTGGACAGCGGGCGGCTGTACGGAAGGAGCTTCTTCCGCATCACCGTCTTCCTCCCCTACGCGGTACCGGCGGTCGTCGCCACGCTGATGTGGGAGTTCCTCTACGGGTCGCGCTTCGGCCTGCTCGGGGACATCAACCGTGCCCTCGGTGTCTCGCTGCCCGACCCGCTGTCACCGAGCCTCGTGCTCGCGGGCATCGGCAACATCGTGACCTGGGAGTTCGTGGGCTACAACATGCTCATCTTCTACTCGGCGCTGCGAGTGGTCCCGCACTCCCTCTACGAGGCGGCCGAGATCGACGGTGCCGGGCAGTGGCGGGTCATCACGGCGATCAAGCTCCCCGCCATTCGCGGCGCCCTGGTCATCGCGACCATCTTCTCGATCATCGGCAGCTTCCAGCTGTTCAACGAGCCCGCCATCCTCAAGAACCCGGCGCCCAATGCGATCACGACGTACTACACGCCGAACTACTACACCTACACGCTGTCCTTCTCGGGCCAACAGCAGAACTACGCCGCCACCGTGGCGATCATCATGGGTGTCATCACCATGATCATCGCCTACGCCTTCCAGCTGCGCGGCATGCGAAAGGAGGTGTGACCGATGCCCACCGCAACGGACACCCCGACCCGGCCCCGCACGCGCTCCCGCGCCGCTGCGCGGACACGCCGGCGAGTCCACTCGGTCGACCGGCCCCGCCGCAGCGCATCGGTCACCCTCCTCGCGAGCCTGCTGGTGCTCTACACCCTGGTGCCGCTGGCCTGGCTGGTGATCAGCGCGACGAAGACCCAGAAGGACCTGCTGGGATCCCCGGGCGTCTGGTTCAGCGGCCGCTTCGCCCTGTGGGACAACATACGGGAGACGCTCACCTACAACGACGGCATCTTCGGCCGCTGGCTGCTCAACACCCTGCTCTACGTGGCACTCGGCGCCGGCGGCGCCACGTTCCTGGCGGTGCTCGGCGGCTACGGCCTGGCGAAGTTCGACTTCCGCGGCAAGCGGACCGTGTTCGCCGTCGTCATCGGCGCGGTGGCGGTGCCCACGACCGCCCTGGCCGTGCCCACCTTCCTGATGTTCAGCAAGATGGGGCTGACCAACACCCCCTGGGCCGTCATCATCCCCTCGTTGATCTCGCCGTTCGGGCTCTACCTGATGTGGGTGTTCGCCTCCGAGGCGGTTCCCACCGAGCTGCTGGAGGCGGCGCGCGTCGACGGATCGGGCGAGCTGCGCACGTTCTTCCGGATCAGCCTCCCGCTGCTCGCGCCGGGCATCGTCACCGTGCTGCTGTTCACCGTGGTCACGACCTGGAACAACTACTTCCTTCCGCTGATCATGATCAAGGATCCGAACTGGTACCCGCTCACGCTCGGCCTCAACGCCTGGAACGACCAGGCTGCCACCGCCGGCGGGCAGCCCGTGTTCAACCTGGTGATCACCGGCTCCGTGCTCACCGTCCTCCCCCTGATCGCGGCGTTCCTCCTGCTGCAGCGCTACTGGCAGTCCGGCCTTGCCGCGGGAAGCGTCAAGGAGTGACCTTCCCGCCTCACGCTCCATCGTCCCCACCCACCTCGATACCGGAGTGACCGAGATGAGAACCACCTCAGTTCCCCACGCTCTGCGCGGCCTCGGCCTGGTGTGCGCCACCGCACTCGCCGTGACCTCCTGCAGCAGCTCGACCTCCGGCTCCGATTCCGGCCCGGTGTCCGCCGCAAGCCTCGACGCGGCTCTCGACAAGGGCGGCACGATCACCGTGTGGGCGTGGGAACCCACCCTCAAGCAGGTCGTCACCGACTTCGAGGCCAAGTACCCCAAGGTCCACGTCAACCTGGTGAACGCGGGGACGAACAACAAGCAGTACACCGCCCTGCAGAACGCGGTCCAGGCCGGCAACGGCGCCCCCGACGTCGCGCAGATCGAGTACTACGCGCTGGGGCAGTTCGCGCTCGGCAAGTCCCTGCAGGACCTCTCCAAGTACGGGGCGTCCGACCTCGCCAAGCAGTACTCGCCCGGGCCGTGGAGCTCCGTGGGCATCAACGGCGGGGTGTACGCACTGCCGATGGACTCCGGGCCGATGGCACTCTTCTACAACAAGAAGGTCTTCGACCAGTACCAGCTCAAGGTGCCCACCACCTGGGACGAGTACATCGACGATGCCCAGAAGCTGCACGCCGCCAACCCCAACGCCTACATCACCAACGACGCGGGCGACGCCGGGTTCACCACCAGCATGATCTGGCAGGCCGGCGGCCACCCCTTCAAGGTGAACGGCACCAAGGTCTCCGTGGACTTCACCGACCAGGGCAGCGCGAAGTTCGCCGACACCTGGCAGAAGCTGCTCTCGAACCACCTCGTCGCGCCCGTCACCTCCTGGAGCGACCAGTGGTACAAGGGTCTCGGCGACGGCACCATCGCCACCCTCGCGATCGGCGCCTGGATGCCCGCCAACCTCTCCTCCGGCGCCCCCTCGGCCTCCGGCGACTGGCGCGTCGCCCCGCTTCCGCAGTGGCAGGCGGGCCAGACGGCCAGCTCCGAGAACGGCGGCAGCTCACTCGCGATCATGAAGTCCAGCACCAACCAGGACCTCGCCTACGCCTTCCTGAAGTTCGCCAACGCCGGTGACGGCGTACAGGACCGCATCAAGGGCGGCGCCTTCCCCGCCACCACGGCCGACCTCAGCTCGCAGGCCTTCCTCGAGACCGCCTTCCCCTACTTCGGCGGCCAGCAGGCCAACAAGATCTTCTCCGACTCGGCCAAGAACGTCGTGACCGGCTGGCAGTACCTCCCGTACCAGGTCTACGCCAACTCGATCTTCAACGACACCGTCGGCAAGGCCTACGTCTCCTCCACCACGCTGGGCTCCGGCCTGAAGGCCTGGCAGGACGCCTCCCTCAAGTACGGCAACGACCAGGGCTTCAGCACCGGCAAGTAACCGCCCCCGGCCACCCGGCGGCACCCCCGATGACGAGTCCCCCCGACCGACTCGCGTGTCCGCCCGCGCCGCCGGGCCCCTCGACTTAGGAGCACCCCGCACCATGCCCGTCCTTCAGATCGAAGGCGACGACTTCACGCTCGACGGCGAGCCGTTCCGGATCATCTCCGGCGGCCTGCACTACTTCCGCATCCACCCCGACCACTGGGCCGACCGCCTGCACAAAGCCCGCCTGATGGGACTCAACACGGTTGAGACCTACGTCCCGTGGAACCTCCACCACCCACGGCCGGACGCGTTCCGCCTCGATGCGGAGCTCGACCTTCCGGCCTTCCTCGACCTCGCCGCCGCAGAGGGACTCCACGTCCTGCTGCGCCCCGGGCCCTACATCTGCGCCGAGTGGGAGGGCGGCGGCCTGCCCTCGTGGCTGCTGGCCGAGCCCGGCATCCGGCTGCGCAGCCAGGACCCGAAGTACCTCACCGCCGTGGAGAGTTACCTCACCCAACTGCTCCCCCCGCTGCTGGACCGGCTGGCCACCCGGGGCGGCCCCGTCCTGGCGGTGCAGGTGGAGAACGAGTACGGCGCCCACGCCGGGGACGCCGACCACGTCCCCCACCTCGCCCGACTCCTGCGCCGCCTCGGTGTCGACGTCCCCCTCTTCACCTGCGACCAGCCGGCCGACCTGGAGCGCGGCGCACTCCCCGGCGCGCTCGCCACCGCCAACTTCGGCAGCGACGCCCGACGCGGTCTCGCCGTTCTGCGCGCCCACCAACCCACCGGTCCGCTGATGTGCAGCGAGTTCTGGAACGGCTGGTTCGACCGCTGGGGCGGCCGTCACGTCGTCCGCGAAGCCGCCGATGCCGCGAGGGAGTTGGACGACCTCCTGGCGACGGGCGCCTCGGTCAACCTGTACATGTTCCACGGCGGCACCAGCTTCGGCTTCACCAACGGCGCCAACGACAAGCACACCTACCGCCCCACCGTCACCTCCTACGACTACGACGCCCCCCTCGACGAGAGCGGCGACCCCACCGAGAAGTACGAGGCGTTCCGAGAGGTCATCGCCAAGTACGCGCCCGTGCCGACCGATCCGACACCCGGACGCGGCACGAAGCTCGCCGCACCAGGCATCGCCCTGACCGAAAGCGCTCCGCTGTTCGACAACCTGCCCTTCCTGGGCACCCCGGTGGCCTCCGAGCGGCCGCTCACCATGGAACAGCTCGGCCAGGACTTCGGCTTCGTCCTCTACGAGGCCGTCCTGCCCACCGCGGGCCCCGCGCTGCTGGAGATCGAGCACGTACGCGACCGGGCCCAGGTCTTCATCGACGGCCAGCCCGTGGGCGTCCTGGAACGCGAGAACCACGAGCACGCCATCGCGCTCACCGCCCCCCGCGTGGGCGCCGTCCTGCGCCTGCTCGTGGAGAACCAGGGCCGGGTCAACTACGGACCGGGCATCCACGACCGCAAGGGACTCCTCGGAAAGGTCCGCCTCAACGGCACCGACCTCACGGGCTGGACCAGCCGACCGCTCCCCCTCACCTCGCTCACCGGCCTCGCCTTCACCGGCGGCGCCGAGCCCGCCATCGGCCCGGCCTTCCACCGCGGCACCTTCGACGTCGACACACCGGCCGACACCTTCGTCCACCTCCCCGGCTGGACCAAGGGCAACGTCTGGGTCAACGGCTTCCACCTCGGCCGGTTCTGGTCCCGCGGCCCCCAGCGGTCGCTCTACCTGCCCGGCCCCGTCCTGCGCCCGGGGCCGAACGAGATCACCGTGCTGGAACTGCACGCGGCCCACCTCACCCCCACCGTCGACCTGTGTGGGCTACCCGACCTCGGCCCCACCGAGGAGTGACCGGGTCACCCGCCGGACGGGCGAGGTGCCGCCGGGCGGCGGGCGGCGGTTGCGCCCAGGGGACCGTCCTCGCCGCCCGAGCCACGGCCGTCTGCTGCGCGGGCCTCGATCACCACTGGTCCGCGGCCGGCGACAGGCCCGCGGTGCGGGCGGCGACGCCCGCCTGGACCGCGAAGAGGCGGTCCCGCGCGTCCCGGTCGAGCGCGTGGAAGTGACCGTGCGCCTCAAGGGTGACGAAGCCGTGCACGGTGGCCCAGGCCAGCATCAGGGCTTCCGCCGCGTCCGGCACCAGTGGACTGCCGAGCCGGCCGCGTTCGGCCGTGTCGGCGACGAGTTCGACCATGTGCTCCATCGCCCGCCGGCCGGCCACCACGGTCGGTCCGTCCGGTGGGGCCGCGTACCCGGGCACGGGGGAGCCGAAGATGAGGGCGAAGCGCTCCGGATTCCGCTGCGCCCAGGTGCGGTAGCCGGTGCAGGTGGCCACGAAGCGTCCGTCCAGGTCGTCCGGCGGCACGGTCTCGCGGGTCGCCGTCAACGCGTCCGACAGGCTGTCGTACGAGTCGGCGACCAGGGCGGTGAGCAGCTCGTCCCGGTCGGCGAAGTAGCGGTACAGCGCGGGCGGGGTCATCCCCATGCTGCGGGCGATGTCGGTGAAGCGGAGGTTCGCGGCGCCGCGCTCGACGATCAGGCCCAGGGCCGCGTGCTTGATCTCCTCCACGGTGTCGGCGCGCAGCCGCTCACGGCGACTCCGCCCCCTGCCCTCATCGGTCGACCCACCCGTCATCGCATCTCCATCGGCTCGGTGCGCCCGTCACCGCGTTGACAATCCGTACCCGTCGAGGGAAACGTTACGCTTCATAAGAAGCGTTATGGAGCGTAACGCTTTGCCGGGGGGACGGGCCCCTGACGACGTACGGAGGACCACATGTCCCAGGGACCGCGCGAGGATCGGCGGACGGCCGCCGGGGAGAGCGGGCCGCACAGGCCCGGCCCGCTCGGCCGAATAGCCGGATGGAGCTTCCGGAACCGGGGCCGCACGGTACTGCTCTGGCTGCTCGCCGCCGGCGCGGCCTTCGCCCTCTCGGCCGGCCTCGGCGCCAAGTACAGCGCCGACTACACCGCACCCGGATCGGACTCCAAGCAGGCCCAGCAGCTGCTGGCACGGGACTTTCCCGGCCTGGGCGGTGAATCGATCAGCCTGGTGCTGACCTCCGACCGCAGCGTGACCGACGCCGCCGCCCGAGACCGGGTCAAGGACCTGCTCGCCCGGATGGCCGAGGTGCCGCACGTCAGCGGCATCGACGACCCGTACGGCCCGCGCGGCAAGGTGGCGGCCGACGGCCGCACCGCCCTCGGGCAGATCCACCTGGACGTCGCCGTCGCCCCCGACATGCCGAAGGCGGACACCCAGCGGCTGCTCGACCTCGCCCGCCCCGTCGACGGCGGCGTGCGCGTCCATCTCGGCGGCATGACGGTCCAGCAGGCCGAGCAGGGCGCGATCGGCTCGGAGGGCATCGGCATCGCGGCCGCCGCCGTGATTCTAGCGATCACCTTCGGCTCGGTCGTGGCCGCCGGCCTGCCGATGCTCACCGCGCTCGGCGGGCTCGCGGTCAGCAGCGCCCTGCTGCCGGTCCTCGCCGCGATCATGCCGGTCCCGGACTGGTCGACCGCGCTCGCCGCGATGCTGGGCATCGGCGTCGGCATCGACTACGCGCTGCTGCTGGTCACCCGGTTCCGCGAGTGGCGCGCCGAGGGGCTCGAACCCGAGGCCGCCACGGTCGCCACGCTGGACACCGCGGGCCGCGCGGTCGTAGTCGCCGGAATGACCGTGGTGGTCAGCATGCTCGGGCTGTTCGCGATGGGCCTGTCGTTCATGCGCGGCGCCGCGGTCTCGGCGATCCTCTCCGTGTTCGTCGTGATCGCCGCGTCCACCACTCTCTTCCCCGCCCTGCTCGGCTACCTCGGCCGACACATCGAGCGCCTCCGGCTGCCGCTGCCCCACCGCCGCGCCGTCCAGGGCGAGAGCCCGGTGAGCGCCGGCTGGCTGCGCTGGAGCAGGCTCGTCGAGCGCCACCGCGTCGTCGGTGCCGTCACCGGGGTCGTCGTCCTGTTGGCGCTCGCGGCACCTTTCCTCGGCGTGCGCTTCGGCTTCCCCGACGCGGGCAACGACCCCGCCGGGCGCTCGAACCGACTGGCGTACGACGCGGTGGCCACCGGCTTCGGACCGGGCAGCAACGGACCGCTGGTCCTGGTCGCCGAGTTGGCGCCGGGCACCCCCGCCGACGCGACGACCTCGCTGCCCACCGCGCTGAAGGCGGTGCCCGGCGTCACGGCCGTGACCCCTCCGGTGCCCGGCTCCGACGGCCGCTCGCTGCTGCTCACCGTCGTCCCGGACAGCGGTCCGCAGTCCAGCGCCACCAAGACCCTGGTCCGCGACCTCCGCGACCACGTCATCCCGGCCGCAGTCGGCCCCGGGGTCCGGGTGCACGTCGGCGGGGCGACCGCCAGCGCGATCGACAGCACCGACAACATCGCCGGCCGCATCCCGCTGCTGGTCGGCGGCGTGGTCACGGTGTCGATGCTCCTGCTCCTGGTGGCCTTCCGCAGCCTCGCCGTCGCCCTCAAGGCCGCTGTGATGAACCTGCTCTCCGTCGGGGCCGCGTACGGTGTGGTCGCCCTCGTCCTCGAAGGCGGCACCGCCGGCCGACTGATCGGCATCGACAGCCCCACCCCGCTGCCGGCCTTCGTCCCGGTGCTGACCTTCGCCGTCCTGTTCGGCCTCTCGATGGACTACGAGGTCTTCCTGGTGAGCCGGATGCGTGAGGCCTGGCTGCGCACCGACGACAACGCGGAGTCCATCGTCAGCGGACTGGCGGGCACCGCGCGGGTGATCACCGCGGCGGCGGCCATCATGGTCGCCGTGTTCGCGGCCTTCGTCCCGTCGCCCGACCTGCCGATCAAGGTCATCGGCGTCGGCATGGGGTCGGCCATCCTGATCGATGCCACGCTGGTCCGCCTGCTGCTGGTACCCGCCGTGATGCACCTGCTCGGCCGCGGCAACTGGTGGCTGCCCACCTGGCTGGACCGCCGCCTGCCCCACCTCCACGTCGAGGGACACACCGAGTTCTACCAGCCGGAGGCCGCCGCCGAAGCGCCCCGCTCCCCGGCGGTGGTCGGCTAGCCACAACAGCGGACCGCGGGAGATCCCGTGCCGGAGCCGCACCGGGCGAGCGGGCTGCTCCATGGAGTTGGCTTGACGGGAGCCGACCGAGCACCGCCATCGGTCGCGGCGGAGCTTGACTCCGCACCACCACTCTTCCCCACGTCGGCTGTCCAGCGGTCAAGTTGATCTACCTGGCCGGCCCGCTACCCCACCGTACGGTTCCGATGGGCGGCGATCAGGTCGCGGTACCAGGCGTACGAGGCCTTCGGCGTCCGCTCCTGCGTGTCGAAGTCGACGTGGACGAGACCGAAGCGCTGGTGGTAGCCCTCGGCCCATTCGAAGTTGTCGAGGAGGGACCAGGTGTAGTAGCCGCGGATGTCGATGCCCTCGGCGATGGCGGCGGCGACGGCGGCGAGGTGGGAGGAGAGGTAGTCGATGCGGGGCTGGTCGGGGGTGGTGGACTCGTCTACGGAGCACCCGTTCTCGGTGATGGTGATGGGCGGGAGGGCCTTGCCGTAGAAGTCCTTCAGACCGAGGAGGAGTTGGCGCAGGGCGTCGGGGACGACGGGCCAGCCGAAGGCGGTGTGGGGGACGTCGGGGATGTCGACCAGGTCGAAGGGGAGGGCGGGGTCGGTGGGGGCGGCGACGCGGGTGGGGTTGTAGAAGTTGAGGCCGAGGCCGTCGAGGCCGGGGGTGTGTATGAGGTCGAGGTCGCCGGGGCGGACGGCGCCGTAGATGTCGTCGGGGACGCCGAGGGCCGAGAGGTCGGGGTAGCGGCCGAGGAGGACGGGGTCGGTGAACAGCCGGTTGTGGAGGGCGTCGTAGGCCTGGGCGGCGGCGAGATCGGGCTCCGTGGAAGACGCCGGCTCGACGGCGGTGAGGTTGTTGGAGAGCATCACCTCCAGGCCGCGGTCGTGCAGGATCGACGCGGCCAGGCCGTGGCCGAGGAGCTGGTGGTGGGCGGCGGGGAGGGCCCCGAACATCAGGGTGCGGCCGGGGGCGTGGGTGCCGAGGGCGTAGCCGAAGACGGTGTGGACGAAGGGCTCGTTGAGGGTGATCCAGCTGGGGATCCGGTCGCCGAGGCGGCCGGTGACGATCGCGGCGTAGTCGGCGAAGCGGTACGCGGTGTCGCGGTCGAGCCAGCCTCCGTGGTCCTCCAGTGCCTGCGGGAGGTCCCAGTGGAAGAGGGTGGGCAGCGGAGTGATGCCGGCCTCCAGCAGCGCGTCCACCAGCCGGTCGTAGAAGGCGAGTCCGGCCGGGTTGACGGCGCCCGCGCCCGTGGGCAGCACCCGGGGCCAGGAGACGGAGAAGCGGTAACCGTCCAACCCGAGGCCCTTCATCAGGGCGACGTCCTCGGGGTACCGGTGGTAGTGGTCGCAGGCCACCGCACCCGTGTGCCCGTCGCGGACGGCGCCGGGTCGGGCGGCGAAGACGTCCCAGACGGACGGGCCGCGGCGGTCCTCGTCGACCGCCCCCTCGATCTGGTAGGCGGCGGTGGCGGCGCCCCAGCGGAAGCCGGGCGGTAGGTCGAAGCGGTCCGGCATGGCAGCCTCCCGACGGAACATGAGGGTGACTCATGTTACCGGCGCGACCCCGAAAGACCAGAGGCAGGCACCACCGATGACACCCGCCCCGAAGTGGGCGCCGGGCAAACCCCGATGTCGCGGCTGTGTCACGGGCGCACGAGCGCCGGGCGGCTGCTCGCGGCACGATGAGACGGACCGGACAGTTCGGCTCCCATGGCCGGCTCGTGAGCACCGCGCGCCCCAGCGCTCGGCGGTCCCGCGGATCGACCCTTCATCCGGGAGGAATCGTGGCCCCTCAACCGTTGGCCGAGCCCCTGCACATCTACCTGAACGATCACCTGAGCGGCGCGTTCGGGGGCGCTGCGCTCGCGGACCGCATGGCCCGCAGTCACTCCGACAGCCGCCGCGCGGGCGACCTGCGGCGCCTGGCGCGCGACATCGAGCAGGATCGCGACGATCTCGTGCGGATCATGACCCGGCTCGGCGTTCCCGTCCGGCGCTACCGGACGTGGCTCGGCCTCGCCGGCGAGCGGCTGGGCCGGCTCAAGCCCAACGGAACCGTCGTTCGCCGTGCCCCGCTCAGCGACCTGATCGAACTGGAGACGCTCCGCACCGGGGTCGAGGGCAAGGCCGCGGTGTGGCGGGCGCTGCGCGCCATCGCCGACACCGATGAGCGCCTCGACCGGGCGGAACTGGATCGCCTGGCCGAGCGGGCCGCCGAGCAGGGCCGCGCCCTGAACGGCTGGCACCAGGCGGTCAGCGCCGCCGTGCTCGCGCACCGAGCCGGGACGGGGCGGTCGGGTACCGGTTCGGACAGCGGGTGGTGAGCGGCCCGGTGCCGACCGACGAGGCGGGCGAGGGCCGGGTGGTACGTGAACTCCACTCGGCGCTCCTGGCGGCCGGGAGCACGGTGGCGGTGGCGGAGTCCCTGACGGGCGGTCTCCTGGCGCTCGTACTCACCGAGGCTCCCGGTGCGAGCGAGGTGTTCGTCGGCTCGGTCACGGCGTATACCAACGAAGTCAAGCACGGCGTTCTGGGAGTCGACAGCGCCCTGCTGGAGCGCCACGGCGCCGTCCATGCCGAGGTGGCCCGGCAGATGGCGGCCGGCGTCCGGCGGCTGATGGGCAGCACCTACGCCCTGTCCACCACCGGCGTGGCCGGTCCACAGTCCCAGGACGGCCGGCCGGTCGGCACCGTGTTCCTCGGGCTCGCCGACGCGCACGGCACTCGCGTCGTCTCCCCGCAGCTGCGCGGCGACCGGCACACGATCCAGCAGCAGTGCGTGGACGAGGCGGTGCGCCTTCTGCAGACCCACCTGCGCCCATCGCCCTGACCGCCGGAGCCCGGGGCGCCGCACGCGCGGCGCCACCGGACGAATCGTCGTCCGCGTCCCGGGTGACCCTGTCCGTGCTCGTCGCATCGTCCTCCCGTCATGCCGGGTGTCGGGTTCGGTGCGCCCGGGCCGGTCCGGGCATCGGTGGCCGGCGCCTGGCCAGTGCCCGAGCGCGTTGGCGAGTTCCGTCTTGGTCATCTTCGAGCGGCCGTGGATGCCTCGCTGCTCGGCCTCGTTGTACAGCTGCTCCTTCGTCGGCCCCTGGGACCCGGAGTGCGAACGCCGTCCGCCGCGCCGGGAGGAGGAGGTGTCGTGGGTGGAGGAGCGGCTGGCCGTCTTCGACTCGCCCTGCCGGGCCCGTTCCTTGTTCACGGTCCGGGACGCGATCTCCTTGGCCCGCTTCTCGCTCTCTCCCCGGCCCAGGGCGCTGTCCTTGACGTGCTCGTACTGGCGTTCGCGCTTCTTGCTCGGGCGTGGTGCGCGTCATGCCGTCCTCAGGAGGAGGCGGCCTACACTGGTCGGCCACGAGCGGGGCAGCGCGGCTCCGCACCGGACGGCTCGCACCACCGGCAGCGGACACCGGCGAGCACCTTCCCGAGGGACCGATCCCCGTGCCCGACCTGACACCCGTCATAGCCGCCTGCGCCCGCTGGCTGCTGAACGCCTACCCGACCCCGGCCGGCGCCTTCAGCCGCGCGCTCGCCGAGAGCCAGGCCCGACAGGCGACCGCCCTGGCAGCCGCCCTGCGCTATCCCACCCCGATGGACGTCCAGCTGCTGGACCTGCTCGGCCCCGGCGGCGCCGACCGGCTCGACTGGCTCACCGGCACCCACCCCCACCCGGAGGACACCGCTTGGCGGACCTGGGTGGACGAGACCGTCGTCAGCTGGGCCGCGTGCATGCTCGCCGACCCCGCCCTCGCCGCGCACGCCCACCAGGCCCTCGCCACGACCGAGCACCACACCGGGACCGGAGCGCTGCGCCGCCTCACCGAGCCCGGCACCCGCGACACCGAGGCCGCCGCCCTCCTGCGCCACCCCGACCTCCTCGAACCCGTCGCCGCCCTGCACCGGAGCCAGCTCGTGGAGCGGCTGAACATCGAGGGCGCCCCGCTGGCGTGACACCGCCGACCGGGTGAACCGGCCCCGGGCCCGGGCCCCGCGAGGCGCACAACGGCGGCGGTATGCCCGGGACGGGCAGGCGACGACCCCGACCTCACGACGGCCGGACGGGGTCAGGCGTGCTGCAGGCAGCGCTTGAGCCCGTTGAGGTCGTATCCGCCGGTGGACGTCACCTCCGCCGGTGGTCGCCGGGTGGGCGGGCGGTGTCGAGGGCGTCGCGCAGGGCGTACAGGTCGGCGATGGTGGCTCGTTCGGCGAGGCGGGCCAGCAGCCGGCGGATGGTGCGGTCGTCGCCGTCGCGAACGGCCTCGGTGATCGCTTCGATCAGGACTGCCTGCCCGTGTCGGCCGCTCTCCGGTGCTGCGGCCACCAGGTCTTCCACTCCCGCCTCCTGCGCGGTGCTGCTCGGTCCTCGGCGAGCGCGGCGGCGGCCGGGGGGGTACCGCCGCCGCGCAGCGGGGAGACTACCTCACGCGCGGCCGACGCAAAATCTATGCGCGCCGGAGTAGACATTGCTCGCGGGCGGGTCTAGCGTTTCTCTCGTAGACAGCAGTCGGCGATACCGGCCAGACACGAACTGGCCGGGGTTGTTGGACAGAAGTTCGCAGTGCGGTCCGGCAGCGGAGTTTCGAAGCCAGCAGGTGCAGGACGGCGACGGGACTGGCTGCCGGACCGGGCGGCCCTCAGGTATCAGGGGCCGCCGGCGGTATCGAGCAGTACGCAGTTCAGTGAGTGCGGTACCAGCAGTCGAAAGACAGGCAGGACCTCGGCAAAGGCGTCAGGCTGCGGGCGCGCGTGTCGAGGGGTCCGGGCAGTGAGGTTGTGGTCCATCGCCGGTGCAGGACGGCCGGTGAGGCCGGGCTGCCGGACAGGGTGGGCCGCCACGGCCACCGACCAGCAGGTGCAGTACCGGCAGTACAGCAAGTGCAGTACAGCAAGTGACAGTTCAGTACAGAGGATGAACGGAGGACGCAAGCGCCATCAGGATCGCCCGGCCGGTGAACACGCGCCCGGGCGGACACCGCAGACCCCCCGAAGGCACGAAGGACGGTGGTTTCCGGTCACGCATACGCGATCCCCGCACTCCCCCTCCCCCGGGGCAGTGCGGACGTAACAGGACCGGCCCAGGCCGGTAGATGGTGTTGTTTCCCCTTCGGGGCCCCGGAGCCGCAATGGCCCCGGGGCCCCTCGACGCGTTCTCCCGAGAACCAGAGAGGTGCAGTGACTACTACGGCCAGCCCCGACACACCCGACAAACTCGACGACGACGACTACCCCGCGTACACGATGGGCCGCGCCGCCGAGATGACCGGCACCACCGCCGGCTTCCTACGCGCCCTGGGCGAACACCGCCTCATCACCCCACTGCGCTCCGACGGAGGCCACCGCCGCTACTCCCGCTACCAACTGCGCATCGCCATGCGCGCCCGCGACCTCGTCGATCAGGGCACGCCCATCGAAGCCGCCTGCCGCATCGTCATCCTCGAAGACCAACTCGAGGAAGCCCTGCGCCTCAACGAACAACTCCGTCGCTCCCAGTCCGACCAGGAGCCTCCCACGGACACGTGATCCGCGATCGTCCGGCCTGCGGCGCGGTTTCTCCGCGCGCAGGTCGGCTGTGCGGACACCCGAGGAACCAGCGGCGCGGGAGGACGCGGTGCGCACGGCCTGCGGCGCCCCTGCGCCGCGGTGGGCCGCCGGGTGACGCGCCGGCCGGGACGGGGTGCGGCCGGGCGGGCCTCGTCGTGCCGCGGCCGGCCGCACCCCGCGCCGGTTACAGGGTGCGGGTCAGGTGGTCGGCGAGGAGCCGGGTGAAGCGTGCGGGATCGGGAAGGTCGCCGCCTTCGGCGAGCAGGGCGCTGCCGTAGACGAGTTCGGCGGTCTCCGCCAGCGCCGGGTTGTCGGGGTCGGCCTGGTGCGACGTGCGCAGCGCGGTGATCAGCGGGTGGTCGGGGTTGAGTTCCAGGGTCCTCTTGACGGAGGGCAGTTCCTGTCCCATCGCCCGGTACATCTTCTCCAGGGTGGGGGTCATGTCATGGGCGTCGCCGACGATGCAGGCCGCCGAGGTCGTCAACCGGGAGGACAGGCGGACCTGCTTGACGTGCTCGGACAGGGTGGTGGTCAGCCAGGGCAGCAGGACCGCGAAGTCCTGCTCGTGCCGGGCCTTGTCGGAGTCGGTTTCCCGGTCGTCGTCGGCGGCTTCGTCGAGGTCGACCAGGCCCTTGGCGATGGACTGCAGTTTGTGGCCGTCGAAGGCGGGGACCTGGTCGGCCCAGACCTCGTCGACGGGGTCGGTGAGGATGAGGACCTCGTATCCCTTGGCCGCGAACGCCTCCATGTGGGGGGAGTTCTCCACCATCGCCCGGCTTTCGCCGGTGAGGTAGTAGATGGCGTCCTGGCCGTCCTTCATGCGTGCGACGTACTCGCGCAGGGTTGTGGTCTTCTCCGGGTCGTGCGTGGAGGCGGCCGAGATCAGTTCGAGGAGGGTGTCGGAGTTGTCGGCGTCCTCGATCAGGCCTTCCTTCAGCACGCGGCCGAACTGGGACCACAGCTTGCCGTATCGCTCGGCGTCCTTGGCCTGCATGTCCTTGATCGCGCCGAGGACCTTCTTGACCAGTCGCCGGCGCACGCCTTGGATCTGGCGGTCGTGCTGGAGGATTTCGCGGGAGATGTTCAGCGACAGGTCGTGGGCGTCGACGACGCCCTTGACGAAGCGCAGGTAGTTCGGCATCAGTGCGTCGCAGTCGTCCATGATGAACACGCGCTTGACGTAGAGCTGAACACCGCGCCGGGTGTCGCGGGAGAACAGGTCGAGGGGTGCCTGCGAGGGGATGAACAGCAGCGCCTCGTACTCGAAGGTGCCCTCGGCGCGCATGTGGACAGTGGCGGCGGGGTCGACCCAGTCGTGGCTGATCTGCCGGTAGAACTCGTGGTACTCGGCCTCGGTCACCTCGCTGCGCGGACGGGCCCACAGCGCCTTCATCGAGTTGAGGGTCTCGACGGTGGGCGTGGTGGTTCCGTCGGCGTCGGTGCCCCCGGTGGCCATCCGGATCGGCCAGCGGATGAAGTCCGAGTACTGCTTGACGATCTGGCGGATCTTCCGCTCGGAGAGGTAGTCGGCGAGCCCGTCCTCGCTGTCGGCGGGCTTGAGGTGCAGGGTGACCGAGGTGCCCGTGGGCAGGTCTTCGACGGCCTGGATGTCGTAGGTTCCCTGGCCTTCGGACTCCCACAGGGTGCCGGAGTCGGTGCCGGCCCGCCGGGTGCGCAGGGTGACCTTGTCGGCGACCATGAACGCCGAGTAGAAGCCGACGCCGAACTGCCCGATCAGGTTCTGTGCCGCGGCGGCGTCCTTGGCGTCCTTGAGCTTGGCCAGCAGGCCGGCGGTGCCGGACTTGGCGATCGTGCCGATCAGCTCCACGATGTCGTCCCGGCTCATGCCGATCCCGTTGTCACGGATGGTCAGCGTGCGGGCGTCCTGGTCGACTTCGAGGGCGATGTGCAGGTCGGAGGTGTCGGCCTCCAGGGCGGGATCGGTCAGCGATTCCAGCCGCAGCTTGTCCAGTGCGTCGGAGGCGTTCGAGATCAGCTCGCGCAGGAAGATGTCCTTGTTCGAGTAGATCGAATGGATCACCAACCGGAGCAACTGACGTGTCTCGGCCTGGAATTCCAGCGTCTCGACGGTGCTGTCCACTCTGGGGCTCCTTTTCCGGGTGAGGCTTGAGAAACGGGTTCGGCATGAGAAACGGGTTCGGCGTGAGCCCGGACGGCTCTCGCCGACGGCAGTGGCATGGTAGGCGACCGGGCGGCCGGCGACCGCGGGTGCACCTGGCGCACTCCGGTCGCCGGGGACCTGGCCGCCAGGTGTCGGCCGGTCGGGGTGGACCGGCGGGCGGTACCGCGTCGGCGGCGAGGTCAGGTACGCCGTTGGTCGCTGTCCTGGCGGAGCCGGTCGGTGTGCCGGGCGAGGTCGTCGAGGCGGGTGGCCAGGTCCGGGTGGGCCGGGCCGAGGTGGGGGCGCATGGCGGCCAGGGGGGTGACGAGCTCGGCCGGGTCGGGGGTGCCGAGGGCGGTGGTGAGGGCGGCCTGGGCCGACCGGGCGCGGGGGTCGAGGCCGGTGAGGGCGGTGAGCTGGGCGGCGAGCACCCGCAGGTCGGCGGCGTGGTCACGGGCCCAGGCGGTGACGGCGCGCTCCGCGGCCCGGCGGTCGCGCGCCGCTTTGACGCGTTCGGCACCGGTTTCGGTCTGCTGGGTCCCCGTGGTGCCGCTGGCGGGCTTGAGGCGCAGGTAGCGGTTCTCAGCCGCCTGGCGACTGGCGACGCCCATGGGGTGGGCGAGGTCGGCCCAGGTAGCGCCGGCCTCCCGGGCCGTCTCCACCAGTGGAGCCTCCCAACCGGCGAGCCGGCCGCGCAGGTCTCGCAGCAGCGCCAGGGCGGCCAGGGCCTGCTCGGGGCCTTCCTGCGCCTCGGGGCCGGCCGTGGGCTGGGGTGCGGGGGCCTGGGCGGTGCGGACGGCGTCGTCAATGGCGGCCAGGGCCGCGGCGGCGGCGAGGAAGGAGGCGGGCTCGACGGGCGCGGGAGGGCCGGCGGCGGGTGTGCGGGGCTTCTCGCTCATGGAGTCACTCTATAGGCGACACCAAGACTTGTCATCGGATGGATGACGCGCTAGAAAGGTGTCAGGTGAAGCGCACTGGCCCCCTGATCCTTCTGGAGGTGTTTCGCGATGCTGATGCGCACCGACCCGTTCCGCGAACTGGACCGTCTGACCCAGCAGTTCCTGAACACGACCGGCACCTGGTCCCGTCCGACTCCGATGCCCCTGGACGCCTACCGCGCCGGCGACGAGTACGTGATCTGCTTCGATCTGCCGGGCGTGGCCCCTGAGGCGATCGACATCGACGTCGAGCGGAACATGCTGACCGTCAAGGCCGAGCGCCGCCCCCGCCGCGAGGGCGACGATGTGAAGTGGGAGCTGTCCGAGCGCCCGCTGGGCGTGTTCTCCCGCCAGGTGATGCTCTCCGACACCCTCGACCCGGCCGGGATCAGCGCCGACTACGACGCCGGCGTGCTGACCCTGAAGATCCCGGTCGCCGAGAAGGCCAAGCCGCGCAAGATCGCCATCAGCCACAGCGGCTCCCCCAAGCAGATCCAGGCCTGACCAGCCCCCGTTGCCGTTCCGTGTCGCCCCGGTCCCCCGCGGGGCGACACGGAACACCCCCGGCCGAACGAAAGACCCTTCTTCCCGAGCGCGTGAGGCGTCGTGCAGGCCGTACTGGACCCGGAAAGTGCCATGCACACCCAGTTCTCGGCCCCGTTCGTGGTCAGGGCGAGCGGTGACGTCGACCTCGCCGCCGCCCCGCGGCTTCGCCGTGACCTGGCCCACGCACTGGCCGCGCACCACGACGTGGTGCTCGACCTGTCGGAGGTGGAGTTCATGGACTGCGCGGGTCTTGGCGCCCTCGTCGAGGCCCTCAACCAGGCTGACCGGCAGGGCCGCCGGCTCGCCCTGCGGGGGACCGGTCCCCGGGTGGCCCGGCTGCTCGAACTGACCGGCCTTCACCGGCGCCTCGCCGCGCGACCCCGAACGGCGCCGTCCCGCCGGTGACCACCATCCTTCTCGACGACGGAGGGAGATGCTGCGGTGACTGTCCGCTGGGAGGCGTTCCTGGACCAGGTCCGAGAACGCGGCGAATACGACACACCCGAGGAGGCCGAACGGGCGGCGCGCGTCGTGCTGGCCCTGCTCGGCGCCCACCTCGTCGGCGACGTGCGGGCCGACCTCGCCGCGCGCCTGCCCGAGACCCTCGCCCTCGTCCTGCTCAACCCCCTGCAGGCGACCGAACCACTCACCCCGGACAGGTTCGTGCGCGCCACCGCGGCCTGGATCGAGGGCGCCACCGAACAGACCGCCCTGTGGGACATCGGCGCCGTCCTGTCCGCCGCCGCGGACGCCGCCGGCGGCGACCTCATGGACCGCGTGCTGTTCCAGCTGCCCCCCGGCTACGACCTGCTCTTCGGCCGCCCCGCTCCAGGCAACCGCCTCTGACGACATGCCCGCGCCGCCGCACCGCGCGGCCAGCCCGCCCCCGGAAGGCCCCAGTCATGACCCGGCACCGCCACCTGATCCAGCAGGTCCGCACCCTGGGCCGCTACACCACCGACGAAGAAGCCTCACGCGTCCTCGACGCGGTCCTGGCCGTCCTCGGCTCCCAGCTCACCGGCGAGGAACGCTGCGACCTCGCCGCCGCCCTCCCCGAGCGGGCCCGCGCCGTGTTCGCCGCCCAGATCCCCCTGCCCGGACCAGTCGCAGCCCCCGCCTTCGTGGAGGCCGTCGCCCGCAACCTGGGCACCAGCCTCACCGCCGCCCGCTGGGACACCTCCTCCGTCCTGACCGCCCTCACCGACCTCGCCGGCGGCCACCTCACCGACCGCCTCATCGCCCACCTGCCCCGCGGCTACGCGTTGCTGTTCGGCCGCGCCGACCTGACGGTCGCCGCCTGAGCGGCCGGAGTGAGCGGTCGGGAGTGGGGCCAGGAGTGGGGACGCCCACCCATCGAGGTGTTCCCGCTCCCGACCGGGTGCCCGTTCCGGTGATGCTGTCGGCAACGGATGCAACGGGCCGCGAACAAAAAGGCGAGCCGCGCCGCATCCGATGCTCCAATGCGCCGGAAGACGCGGACCCGGTGTCTTTGCAGCGCATTCGATCTTCGGAATGCACGGGCCTGGTACGTCGCCTTCGCGCAACCGGCGCAGAGGAGGCGGCGGCTCCACAGCGGCGCGATTCACCCTCCCCGGGGATTCACCGGATCCCGGGCACGGCGGCGCACTCAGCCACCCGGCTGTCCAGGCACGTTGGCGGCGGCGCCTGGTCGGGCCGGGCCGCCCCGGAGGAGGGCTTCCACGGGATGGGGGGTGAAATGTCCCACCGCGGCGGCCCGTGGCCTGCTAGAGTCGTCTTAGTTGCAGTAGTGGTTCCCATGAACTTTGTGTGCGCCTGCTGATGTATCGCAGGCGCATTTCTGTTTCCCGGCTCTTCCCCGGGTGGGCGCTCATCGCGGCGACTCGAAACCCGCACAGTGCGGGCTTCGGACAGCCCCTTGAAGGAGATTTTTATGGCTAATGGCACTGTGAAGTGGTTCAACGCGGAAAAGGGCTTCGGCTTCATCGAGCAGGAGGGTGGCGGCCCCGACGTCTTCGCCCACTACTCGAACATCAACGCCAACGGCTTCCGCGAGCTGCTCGAGGGCCAGAAGGTCGAGTTCGACGTCACGCAGGGCCAGAAGGGCCCGCAGGCCGAGAACATCCGCCCGCTGTAGTTCTTCCGCCACGGCATCCGCCTGGTGGCGAGGGGCCCGCACCGCGTACACGACGCGCGGTGCGGGCCCCTCGGCATGTCGCCGGACGCCTAACCCGTTCGGCCCCGGCGGCCGACCCGGGCGCGATCAGGTAGGCCCCGGCTTCACTGGTCGGAGTAGCTGAGGTCTCCCACCGTCCAGCTGTTGATGTCGGCGATCGCGATCCGGTACATGCCGCCGGCGTGCGGCAGTCCGTAGCTGCCCTGCAGGATGCGGGCGACATGCAGGTGAAGGTGCGTTGGGCGTCCGGCGGCACGAGGTGCCGAGCCTGTGCCGTCCGCACCGTCGGCGCTGGGCGGTGCGAACAGGGCGGCGAAGGGCTTCAGGTGCTCCGAGTCGGCCAGCACTTCGGCCACTCGCTCGTACCACAGGCTCTGCGGCGCGAGACGGCCGGTGATGACCGCCCCCGGGACGACTACGGTCAGGGGCATCTGGTTGCTGCGCTCGGTCTCCACCATTGCGGCGATGTCGACGAGCAGCCCATCGGGGTTCGACATGCCTCCAGAGGATAGTGCCCCCTGGAGCCCGCTCGCACGGACACCCCCCGGACGGGCCCAGCGCTTCGGCGGTGATCCGCTCGAACTGCGCGCCCATCGCGGCGGCGCGGGGTACCCGTCAGCTCGATCCGGCCGCGACCAGTGCGCGCACCATGGCGACCAGTGCCGGGACGGCCGAGTGGGTCGGAGTGCCCGGGTGCCAGGCGAGCAGCAGCGGCACCGGCGGGGCGTCGACCAGCGGGCGGTATGCGAGGGCGGGGCCGGCGTGCAGCAGCGGCGTCGCCGTCGTGGTGATGCCCACGGCGCGGCCGGCGGCGATGACGGCGAGCCAGTCGTCGGTGTTGCTCACCTCGACCGTCCGGCTGGGCCGGGCGGGAGCCGGCCACAGCTCCGGCGTCGTCGTGCCGGCCACCGTGTTCACGGCGAGCGGTCGGCCGGCGAGGTCGGCGAGGGTCAGTGTCTCGCGCCCGGCGAGCTCGCAGTCCACCGCGACCACCGCCAACCGTTGCTCGTCCATGAGGTGTTGGACCGCCAGGCCCGGTGCGCCGACCCGACCGCGCAGCACGGCGACGTCCACCTCGCCGCGCAGCAGCCCGGCAGTGCGGTCGTCGATCCGATACAACTCCAGTGGTGTGCCAGGATGTTCAGCGTCCCAGCGGTGCATCAGTGGCACGGTGAGGGCGCCGAGCGCGGCCCAGGAGTGCCCGAGCCGCAGCGGCAGGGTGCTCAGCGCGCCCGGGTCCAGGGCGGTGCTCACGGCGGCGAGCGCGGCGGCCGCCCGGTCGCGGAACACCCGCCCGGCGGCGGTGAGTTCCAGGTGGTGGGTGGAGCGGTCGATCAGGCGCACGCCGAGGTGCTGCTCCAGCTGACCGAGCGTTCGGGACAGGGCCGGCTGGCCGGTGTGCAGCCGATCGGCGGCACGCGTGATGGTGCCTTCCCGGGCGATGGCGAGAAAGGCCCGCAGGTGGCGCAACTCGATGGTCATCCCTGCGGAGCATAGCCGCCGCCGAGTCGGCATTTCACCCGCCACCGCCTGTTTCGTACCGTGGCAGTGGCGCACTGCCGGACGAAACCGCGCGGAGGACACCATGGCCTACTACGTCGTCGAGTACACCTTCACCCCCGACCGCCGCCACCTTCGGGTGCGGCCCACCCACCGGGAGTACCTGGCCGTCCTGGCCGAGCGGGGCAGCATCGCGTTGTGCGGACCGTTGGTCCGTGACACCGGCGGGCTGCTGATCTTCCGGGCCGCGAGCGAGGCGGAGGTGCGGGAACTGGTGGACGGCGACCCGTACATGCGGGAGGGCGTACTCGACGGCGTTCGCATCGAGGAGTGGGACCCGGTGATCGGCTCACTGATCGGACGGCTCGACGGGTGACCGCTCGGTGACCTTGACGGTGTCGGACAGCGGTCCTCGGCGGAGCACGTCGATCCGGACCCCCGTGGTGGGATCGGCGAAGGACTGACCGGGCTGGTACGCGGCCGTGTCGAGGGCGGTCCAGCCGGTCAGCGGGTGGCGCCCGGGTCGCCGCTGACCACCTGGACGGGACCATGGCCGGTCCGGGTGGAGGTGTCCACCTGGTGGATCAGCACGCGCGGGCGGTGCTCCTCGCGGTGAGCGGCGTGGAGCGGCCGGTGCCGGTCACTCGACCTCGTAGAAGCCGTCCCCGTCCAGGTAGCGCGCCGTCAGGATGTCGTGCAGCACGGTGCTCTCCGTCTCGTGCACCAGGTAGACGCGCATCGGGTACGTCCAGTCGTCCACCGACCGGTGGATCCGGCCGCCGGGGCGGACGGTCAGGAGGAGGTCGTGGAAGCTGTCGAGGGCTTGCAGCCGCGCCAGCTTCGGGTAGTCGCGCAGGATGCCGGAGACCGGCGAGACCATGTTCACCAGCCCGGCGTGCCGGGGCAGTTCGTAGCCGCTCTCCCAGCGGGCCAGGAACCGATCCGGGTCCACGTACGCGTCGACGGTCCAGTCCAGCTGACTCTCGCCGATCGCGGCCTTCACCGGGACGTGGAGGTCGGCGCCGCAGGCCCGGGCGGCCGTCTCGATCAGGCGCGGCCCGTGCGGGGTGAGCTTGAGTTCGGTGTGCGCGGGACCGTCGAGCACGCCCAGGGCGTCGAGGACCCGGCAGGTGTACGCGGCCAGCGCGTCCTGGTCGGCGCCGTGCCGGGGCAGCAGTGCGGCGCTGGCCCCCAGGTCGCGGACCCCGTTGGCGCTGATGTGGTGCATCTGCCAGATGTCGGTGACGTGGTGCCGGCCGCCCAGGCTCACGGTGTTCACGATGTACTCACCGCCGACGAGGTACTCCTGGGCGAGCACCTCGCGGTTGCGGGCGCCCAGGGCGCTGTCGGCGCCGATCAGCGACTCGAAGGCCGCGCGGACCTGCCCGGCGTCGTCGCAGAAGTGGATGCCGTCGTTGCCCGCGCTGCGGACCGGCTTCAGCACCACGCGGCCGCCGGCCTTGGCGTACCAGTCGAGCAGGGTGTCGAGGTCGGTGGCCAGGATCTGTTCGACGGCGGGGACCCCGGCCGCGCGCACGGTCTCCATCATCCGGAACTTGTCCCGGCGGGCGCTGCTCAGTTCCGTCCCGTTGGTCCGTAGCCCCAGGGCTTCGCTCAGGACGTCGGCCAGTTCGACGCCGCTCTCGATCCCCGGCAGCACGCACCCCGGCGCGAGCCGGGCGACGGCCTCGGCCGTGCGCGCGGCATCCCCGTCGTGCACCACCTCGGCGACGAAGTCGTCCGGCCGGAAGCTGCGCTCGTACGCGGGGTTGGTGGTGGCGGCGCTGCGGATGTGGACGCAGTCGAAGCCCCGCTCCCGGAAGATCGGGGCGAGGCAACGGCCGCTGGAGTAGGCGTCGACGATCGCGACGACGCGGCGGGCGGACGGCTGGGCGGTCATGCGGACCTCATTGTCGTCAGGGATGTCGGGACGGCGTTCCGTAGGGCACTCGGGGCGGCGCCCGTCCGGCGTCAGGGCAGCTCGAGGCCGGTGTGGTGGGCGAGGAACGCGAGGGTGTCGGCGGCCAGCGCGGCCACCCGGGTGGTCGACCGGCCCCGGTGCCCCACCTCGGACTCGCTGCGCAGCAGGACCGGCGCCGTCCCGCTGGTGGCGTGCTGGAGCGCGGCGCACATCTTCCGCGCGTGCATCGGGTCGACCCGCGCGTCGTTCTCGGAGACGGTGAACAGGACGGCCGGGTACGACTCCCCCTCCCGCACGTGGTGGTACGGGGAGTAGCCCAGGAGCCAGTCGAGTTCCTCGGGGTCGTCCGCGGATCCGTACTCGCCGGCCCACAGGTGCCCGAGCCCGAAGTGCTCGTACCGGACCATGTCCAGCAGCGGTGCCTCGCAGACCACGGCCCCGAAGAGGGCGGGCTGCTGGGTGAGTGCGGCGCCGACGAGCAGGCCGCCGTTGGAGCCGCCGTGGATCCCGAGCCGGGCCGGGGTGGTCCAGCCGCCGTCGACCAGCGCCCGCGCGGCGGCGTGGAAGTCGTCGAACACCTGCTGCTTGTGCTCGCGCATCCCCGCCCGGTGCCAGTCCTCGCCCTCCTCGCCGCCGCCGCGCACATGGGCCACCGCGTAGACGCCGCCGGCCTCGACCCAGGCCAGGACCGACGGGTCGTAGGCGGGGACCAGGGAGGAGCCGAACCCGCCGTAGCCGAAGAGGATCGTCGGCCGCGGCCCGTTGCGGTCGGGCGGCTCGACCACCAGCATGCGGACCGTCGTGCCGTCGGTGGAGCGGTAGGAGACCTGCGAGCTCCGTACCTCCGGGACCCGCACCAGGCCGGGTGCGGCCGCCCAGACGCCGGTAGTGCCCGAGCGGGCGTCGTAGCGCAGGATCGACCCCGGCGACATGCTGTCGGTGTAGGAGAACCAGGCCTCGTGACCGCCCTCCGGCCGTTCGTGGAGGCCGCCGATCGCCCCGACGCCCGGCGTCGGCACGGTGCCGAGGCGCTCGCCGGTCTCCAGGTCGTGGACCGTCACCTCGTTGACGGCGTGCCGGGTCCAGCACACCAGCAGGCGCGGCCGGTCCAGTTCGGGGCCGTCCAGGATGGCGAAGTCGGTCAGCACCGCCTCCGGGTCCTCCGGCACCAGGTCGCGCCAGGACGCGTAGGACAGGTCGGCGGGGGTGGCGACGCAGAGCCGCGAGCGCGGCGCGTCCCGGTCGGTGAACAGGTAGGCCCGGCCGTCGCGCCACACGTACAGGCCGGTGTCGGCGTCCTCCCCCACCTGGACGGGGCGGAACACCGGCTGCTGCGGCGTACCGGCCGAGAGGTCACCGAGCCAGAGGTCGCTGCGGTTCTCGGTGCCCCGGGACGCACCGAGGCTCAGCCAGCGTCCGTCCTGGCTGACCAGGATGCCGTAGTCGGTGCCGTCGGGGAGGCCCTCCCCGAACACCAGGACGTCCTCCCGCTCGGGATCGGTGCCGACCCGGTGCAGGTAGACCCGGCGTCCGCGCGCCGGCGGGACGGCGGTCGGTCCCTCCTCGTCGGCCGCCGGTCGCTCCTCGTCGGCGGCGGGCAGCTCGCGGACGTAGTAGTAGGCGGCGCCGCCGGGGAGCCAGGCGACGGCCGAGTGGCGGGTGCGCGGGATGGGGCCTTCCAGCAGGGCACCGGTGGCGACGTCAAGCACATGGAGGTGGGACTCCTCGTTGCCACCCCGGGAGACCTTGTAGGCGAGCCGCCGCCCTTCGTGGTCCGGCTGCCAGGCGTCCAGGGTGGTGCCCCCGGAGGGGTCCAGCCGCAGTGGGTCGAGGAGCACGCGCTCCTCCCCGGTGGGCTCCACGGTGAGCAGCACGGCACGCTCCTGGTCCGGCAGACGGCGGGTGAAGAACTGCCGCCGGCCCCGCCAGACGGGGGCGCCCACCGCGCCGGTCCCCAGCAGTCCGGCGATCCGCCCGCGCAGACCGACCCGGCCGGGCAGCTCGCCGAGGACGCGGTCGCACAGCTCGCGCTGCGCGGCGGCCCAACGCCGGGTCTCCTCACTCCGAGGGTCCTCCAGCCACCGGTAGGGGTCCTCGACCACTCTCCCGTGCAGCTTCTGCGCCTCGGAACTCCGGTGTGCGGGCGGGTAGTCGAAGGTCACTGTCCGGCTCCTCGGCGGGTGGCTGCTCGACGGGTGGGGCCTCGGCGGGTGGCTGCTCGACGGGTGGGCCCTCGGCGGGCGGCTGCTCGACGGATCGGGCCTCGGCGGGCGGCTGCTCGACGGATCGGCCCTCGGCGGGCGGCTGCTTCGGCGGCAGGTGCTCGGCGAGGGTGTGGAACCCGCCGCCGAAGAAGACCAGGGGCGCCCGCCGCTGCCCGTACCGGTCCGGCTCGGTGCAGGAGGGGACGTCGGTGAAGGAGAGGACCTCGGCCAGGACGATCGAGTGGTCTCCGGCCGGGACGACCGTCCGCACCGCGCATTCGAGCCACGCGGTACCGGCTTCCAGCAGCGGGGCGCCGGTCTCCTTGCCCGGTCTCCAGGGGTGCCCGTCGAACTGGGCCTCGCCCGACGGCCGGTCGCGCTTGGCGAAGTGCACCGCGGTGTCCCGCTGCCCGGCCGAGAGCACCGTGATCCCCAGCGGGGCCTTCTCGGCGATCAACGCGTCCAGGCGCGAGCCGCGTTCGACGCAGACCAGGACGAGCGCCGGGTCGAGCGAGACGGTGACGAAGGAGTTGACCGTGGTGGCGTGCGGGATCCCGTCGTGGACCGTCGACGCAACCGTCACGCCGGTGGCGAAGGCCCGCCCCGCCTGCCGCACCAGCGGTGCGGCCGACGCCGGGTCGGGCCCGGACGCCCCGTACGCCGCCGCAGGGGTCTCGCGGTCCTCCGGGGCCCCGGGAGCGTCCGGACCGTCCGGGGCCCCGGGTGCCCGGTCCCCGTGGCGGCGCAGTGCGGCGGCGCCCACCAGGGCCGAGGCCAGAGCGGAGGCCGCGGCCACCAGCAGCAGGACGGTGAAGGAGCGCCGCATCGAGCCGGCGCCCGTGCCGAAGCCGGTGACCGCCATGAACAGCAGGATGCTCACCGTCACGCCGGCGAAGGTCCCGAGGGTGAAGAGCCCGGACACCCGGCCCGCCACCGCGACCGGCTCGTTCTCCAGGATCCGCGACTGGAAGAGCACCGCGAAGACCTGACCGGCCGCCAGCATGACGGAGCTGGCGGGGACCGCGACCCAGGCATTGGTCACGAAGGTCATGCAGGCCAGCGCCCCGGCCACGACCAGGGCGGCGAGCACGCCCGGACGCAGCCCCCGCTGCTTGCGCAGCCGCCCGGCGAGGGTGGCGCCGATGACCGCCCCGGTGCCGTTGGCGAGGTTGATCACGCTCAGCCAGGTGGCGCCGCCGCCGAGGAAGTCCCGGGCGACCACGTTCGGGTAGACGTTGATGAGCCCCGCGCCTGCGTTCAGCGCGAAGACGCTGACCAGCAGCAGCCTGCTGTTCCCGGTCAGCCGCGGCCTGCCGGAGCCGGCCGCGGCGGAACCGTGCCGGGCGCTCGTCACCGCGGGCGCCGGCATCAGCCGCAGGAGCAGCAACCCGGAGACGACGAAGGTGGCGATGTCCAGCGAGGTCAGCGTGGGCAGGTCGCTGACCTGGAGCATCAGGGGCGCGGCGGCGGTGCCCAGGATGAACATCGACCAGTCGATCCTGGACAGCGACGCCAGTGCCGCGGGCAGCCGGTCGTCCGGCAGGACCCGCCGCAGGTAGGCGGTCTGCGAGGCGGTGAAGAACGGGGTCAGCAGGCTGAGGAACGCCATCACGCCGATGGTGGCCGCCGAGGTGAAGCCGGCGCCGGCCGACACCACCACGAGCAGCACCGCGAGCACCGCGGCGCGCAGCGCGTCCAGCCCGATCAGCGTGCGCCGGGTGTCCCGACGGTCGGCCAGCGGGGCCAGCAGCCGGGAACCGAACAGGATCGGCAGGTACACCAGCACGATCGCCGTGGTGAGCACCGCGTTGGAACCGTGGTTCTGGTTGTAGGCGTAGTACACGACCCCGGTGCGGAACAGCCAGTTGCCGAACTGGCTGACCGCGTAGGCCGACAGCAGCGCACGGAGGGAACGGCGTTCGGACGGTTCGCTGCGCTCAGCGGGTGGCACGGTGGTGCTCCTTGTCGATGCCGGCGGTGCACGCACCCGTAAGCCGCGCGCTGATCAGACGGGGTCAGTCGGGGTCAGACAGGGTCATACGGAAGCCGATCGGATCCGATGGAAGCCGAGGGAAGCCGATTCGATCCGATGGGTTCCTGGGATCCGATGGGATCCCGGCAGAGGTGCCGGAGCTTCGCTAATCCGCCGCGCCGGCCGAGGCTTTGGCGAGCCGGGCGTGCAGGTCGTCCAGATCGGTGGCGTCGGCGCCGCGCTCGGCGGCGAGTTCGACGTCCGCGCGGGCCCCGGCCGGGTCGCCGAGTTCGAGGCGCAGCACGGCTCGGTTGTAGGCGTAGTCCGGGTCGTCGGAGAGTTGGACCGCGCGGTCGAGGCAGGCCAGCGACTCCTGCGGGCGGCCGCTCGCGTGCAGGACGTGGGCGAGGTTGTTCCAGGCCTCGGTGAGCTTGGGGTTGCGGGCCACCGCGGTCCGCAGGCTCTCCTCCGCCTCGTCCGCGCGCCCGAGTTCGGACTGGGCCAGGCCGCGGTTGCTCCACGCCTGGGCGTTCTTCGGGTCGTGGTAGACGGCGGCGTCCAGGCTGACGAGTGCTTCGGCGGGGTTGCCCCGCTTGAGGTGGAGCACCCCGAGCCCCAGGTGCGCCCGCGCCTCCCCGGGCTTGAGTTCCACCACGCGCCGGAAGTCGCGTTCCGCGCTGTCCGAGTCCCCCCGCTGGACGTGCAGCCGGGCCCGGTTGAGGTGGGCCTCGTAGTACGGCGGGCACAGGGCGATGGCCCGCTCGTAGTACTCCAGTGCCTCGTCGAACCGGCCGGTGCGCTGCAGCATGTTGGCCAGGTCGTTGGCGTACTCCCCGTAGTTCGGGTCGAGGCCGATGGTCCGCTGGTAGACCTCGTAGGCCTTCGGGAAGTCCTTGACCATTTCGTGGATCTGCGCGGTGTTGTAGACGAGGATCGACTGGTGCAGCGCGTACTTCTCGTCACCGTAGATCTTCTGCATCCGGTCCATGCCCTCGGTGCAGAGCGCGAGCGCCTCGTCCATTCGTCCCTGCCGGGCGCGGATGTAGGCCAGGGCGTTCTCCGCGAAGACCTTGATGTACTCGAATTTGGGGTGGTCCTGGAATTCGGTGCCGAGCTTCTCCAGATTGAGCAGGGCGAAGCGTTCGGCGGTGTCGAGGTCGGGCGGCGACTGGTAGCGGCCGTGTGCCATGCTCTGTGAATAGAGCACGGTGGGTGTGTAGAGGCTCTGCGGGAAGTGCTGGTAGAAGGCGTCCAGATACGGAATGGAGACGTGCGCCAGTCCGAGCGAGTACAGCACGAAGGACATCCGCAGGTAGACCAGGTTGTGGGTCTGCCCGCCGCCGGGGAGGGTGCGCAGCTGGGGGTCCGCCCAGAAGCGCGAGAAGAGGTCGAACCAGGTGTCGTAGAGGCCGATCTCCTGGAGCGAGATCGACAGCGGGGCGAGCGCCACCATCCGGTCGGCGGCGTCGCGCAGGCCGAGGTGGTGGACGGGGTGGAGGACCTCCTCCGGCTCTCCGGCGAGTCCGGCGAGCACCTCCCGGTGGACCCTCTCCCTGGTGCCGCCGTCGTACGTCTCGTAGTTGCGCAGCACGATCGGGTCGTCGTCCGCGCAGTGCGCCCGGACGTACCGCTCCAGCAGCTCGTACCTGGGCCGCTCGCCGAGCAGGCTCAGGTAGAGGTCGAGGTGGGTCTCGAAGGTCAGGTAGTCCGGCAGCGAGACCTTGGCGTCGAGGCACCGCAGCAGCGCCGAGAGCCGGGCCGGCCTGCCCTGCGACAGCCGCCACAGGTGGTCGAACTGCTTGGCGGCCAGGGCCCCGTAGCCCCACGCCTCGATGAGTTCCCGGGCCTCGTCCTTGGAGAGCGGCGGCAGTACGGCCTGTGCGGCGTGCTCGACGAGGCCGATGTCCGGCTCGCCGTTGACCAGCAGGACGATCCGCAGCCGGCGGCAGAGCGTGCGGCGGCGGGCGACGATGTCGAGGAACCGCATCACCGTGGGAGAGAGCCGCTCGGCGTTGTCGATGACCAGGGTGTGCGGCTGCCCGTCCCGGGCGAGGAAGCCGTCCAGGAACTCGTACACGCCGTTGAGCAGCTTGTCCTGGTACTCGTGGAAGTAGAACCTGGTCCGCTCGTCGCGGTCGGCCACGCCGGTGAGGTCCTTCGGCATCCGGTAGGCCGGGGACTCGCGGTGCGGGAAGAGCCGCTTCAGCGACTGTTCGGCGGCCGCGACCAGTTCGGGGGCCTCGGCTTCCGCGACGGCGATCGCCCGGTCCAGCAGGGGCTGCAGCCCGGCCAGGTACCCGTGGCTCAGTTTGTCGCCGTTGCCCTCCACCGCGGTACCGGCGCGCCCGTTCGCCCCGGCTTCCAGCCAGGCGCGCACCGTGTCGGCCTTTCCGCTGCCGTCGGGCGCGGTGACCAGGAGGAACAACGGGCCGTCCGGGTCCGCGGAATCCAGTCGCCTGTCCGCCGTGTCCAGCTCACCGAAGAAAGCGGCGCGCACCCGCGAATGAAGAGCAGTCATACTGGATTCTCCCGGTCTCCCGAATCGTCGCGTCCGTGGTAGTGGGAGGCCCCGTGAAGGACCTCCCACCGAATTCGCCTTAACCGGCGACGTACGGCGTGGTGGTGCGCACGGTGTCCTGCTTCTCCGCGACCTTGACCTTCATCCTTGTCACCTCCTCACCCTGTCGTGGGCACCCGGGCGATGGCATCGGGCGCCCACAGCGTGCAACTAGAGACATGATCATGTCAAGGCGTTCATTCGATTATTGACGCCTTTTCCCGGGAACTCCGATAGCGATCGAATAATCTTCGCGGGCCTTCTGCGCGCCCGCGGTGATACGGGCGATGTTCACGCGACGGAAGGGGTTCGTGGTGGAGATGCCGCGGTCGGCGATCTGAAGCCGGTACGGGCCCGCCGTCGGGGCGACGGCCGCCTCGCCTCACGCCGCCGGGTCCCGGTGCCGCCACCGCACCGGGTCGAGGGCCGCCGCCGTACCCGGGGCGGTCGACGCCGGGGCCCGGTACCCGGCGCTGCCGAGCACCAGCATCTCGCCGTCTCCCGGCTGGAACTCGTACGCCACCCGTTCCACCCGGCTGCCGATGCCGACGCCCGCCAGCTCCTCCCGCAGCCGCTCCAGCCCCCGGTACCGCTCCCCGGTGTCGTACACCATGACCGGGAAGAGCCGGACCTCCCGCCGGGCCACCCGGGCGAGTTCCAGCAGCGCGGCCCGCACCGCCTCCCTGCCGAGCCGGTTGCCGTACGAGAAGACCAGGTGCGAGCTGAGTACCAGGTCGAAGGAGTCGTCGGGGAAGGGGAGTTCGGGCAGCGCCCCGGCGGCGTAGCGCTCCGGGCGGGCGGCGATGTCGGCCCGGAACAGCCGGGCGTTGGCGGTCCACTGCCGGATCATGTCGTCCGCGTCGGCGTACCAGGACCGGGACCAGCCGGTGGTCTCCTGGACCAGGAGGTCCCGCTTGAAGCCGGTCTCCCGTTCGACCAGCAGGCCCAACTCCTCGCGGTGCACGGCGTATTCGCGGTCGACGGCGACGGCGTCGATGCCCTGCCGGCCGGCTTCCGCGACGAAGCTCGCCGCGCCGCCCGGGCAGTCCAGGACCCGCTGGGCGAGGTCGCGGTCGGTGAGCGCGAACATCGCCCGGTACTCCGCGAAGGAGCGGGCACTGACCAGCACGGTTCAGCCCCTTCCGACGAACGGCATGGTGGTCGGCAGCACCACCAGGGACTGGATGGTGGTGTCCGGCGGCTGCGAGGCCATCAGCAGCAGCGCGTCGGTGAAGCGCTCGACCGGGATGGTCGCCTCCACCGCCATCGACCCGTCGGCCTGCATCGCGGCGGGCTGCGGCCCGCCGTCCGTCGGGGTGACGTTGCCGACGTCGATCTGCCCGCAGGAGATTCCGTACGGGCGGCCGTCCAGGGCGAGCACCTTGGTGAGGCCGAGGACGGCGTGCTTGGCGGCGGTGTAGGCCAGGGAATTGGGGCGCGGCACGTGGGCCGAGGGCGCGCCGTTGTTGATGATCCGGCCGCCCTGCGGGCTCTGGGCGCTCATCAGCCGGAAGGCCTCCCGGGCGCACAGGAAGCTGCCGGTCACGATGGTGTCCAGGACGCGGTTCCAGTCCTGGAAGGGCGTTTCGGTGATGGGCCGGCGCGGGGCGGCGGCGCCCGCGTTGTTGAACAGCAGGTCGAGCCGACCGTAGCGGTCGCGGACGGCGTCGAACAACCGGGCGACCTCCTCGGGGCTGCGGATGTCGGTCGGCACCGCGAGCACGCGTTCCGGGTCGACGGCCGCGAGCGCGGCGGTCTCCTCCAGCGCGTCCTTGCGGCGCCCGGCGAGCACCACCGTCCAGCCGGCGCCGAGCAGGGCGAGCGAGGAGGCCCGGCCGAGGCCGCTGCCGCCGCCGGTGACCAGCGCCACCTTCGGGTTCACGGCGTCCACGTCTCCCCCTCGTTGAGCCAGATCCGCAGCATTCGCCGGGCGTACCGGCCGGGTTCGTCCAGGTACGCCGAACGCCCGTGCAGCACCCGGCTGTTGCGGATCATCAGCAGGTCCCCGGCGGCCATCGGCAGGCCGAAGGCGATCTCCGGCCGGTAGAGCACCTCGTCCAGCACGCCGAGCGCCTCCCACTGACGGTCGGTCAGCTCCGGTCCGCCGCGGTCGGGCGAGGAGCGGACGGTGCGGGTCTGGTAGTAGCAGCCGATCGTGCCGTCCTTCCGGGGGTACAGGATCGGGGTGACGACCAGCTGCGGGCCGGCCCGGCCGGTGCGGTCGAAGGTCCAGTCCTCGCCGAGGGTGGCCAGGGCGTCCGGCCGCTCCCGGCCGATCAGGTCGTGGACGTGCCGGGCGCTCGCCAGCTTGGTCAACCCTCCGCCACGGTAGGCGGGTTGGAGGCAGAGCAGGATCAGCAGGTCACAGGTGTCGCAGTGGAAGCCGAGTTCGGTGTTGCCGTCGCCGTCCTGGTCGCGAAGCACGGAGGTGAGGTCGCCGCGCCCGTTCTGCGGGACGATCCGGCCGTAGTCCCGGAGCAGGAAGGCGAGCGCCTCGGTGATCTCCTGCTCGGGCCGGTCCGGGTCGACCACGTTGGCCAGGTGGGTGAGCCCGACCGAGTCGACGCTCTCCCGGACGAAGGCCCGCAGCCGCTCGCGCACCGGCTCGGCGGCACCCCAGCGTCCCGCCCGGGCGTCGGCCCACAGCAGGTCCCGTTCGTCGTCGCCCAACGGCAACGACCACATCTGCCGCCTCGCCTCCAACTCCAGGCTGTTCCAACCGATTTCGGTCACGGTGTGCTCGTTCACTGCGCCTCCTCGGGCCGGGCCCCGGCCGCGACGGCCTTGGACCAGAGTGCCAGTGCCTCGTCGGTCTGCGCGGCCGTGACGACCAGCGCGGGGATCATCCGGACCACGTTGAGGTGGATCCCGCAGAGCAGGAGCAGCAGTCCGAGCTCGGCGGCGGCCTGCTGGACGCGCAGGGCGGCCGCCGGATCGGGCGAGCCGTCCGGCCGGCAGAACTCGCTGGCCGCCATCAGCCCGAGGCCCCGGACGTCGCCGATGCCGGGCGCCCCGGCGGCGACCGCCCGCAGGCCGTCCAGCAGCCGGACGCCCTGTTCGGCCGCGTTCTCCACCAGCCGTTCCTCGCGCAGCACGTCCAGGGTGGCCAGCGCGGCGGCGCAGGCCAGCGGGTTCCCCCCGTAGGTGCCGCCCTGGGAGCCGGGCCAGGCGCGCCGCATCAGGTCGGTCGGCGCGGCGAGCGCGGACAGCGGCAGGCCGCTGGCCAGGCCCTTGGCGGTGATCAGGACGTCGGGCCGGAAGTCCTCCTCGCGCGGGCGGGCGGGCTCGTGCTGGTGGGCCCAGAACCGGCCGGTACGGCCGAAGCCGCTCTGCACCTCGTCCACGACCAGCAGGAAGCCGTGCCGGTCGGCGCGCTCGCGCAGTCCGGCGAGGAACCCGGCCGGGGCGGGGACGTAGCCGCCCTCGCCGAGCACCGGCTCGACGAACAGGGCCGCCGTCTCGGCGGGCGCGGAGACGGTGGCCAGCACCTCGTCCAGCCCGCGCAGGGCGTGCGCCACCGCCTCCTGCTCGGACAGGCCCAGCGAGAGCCGCAGCCGGAAGGCGGCCGGGAACGGCGCCACCGCGACCCCGGGCACCAGCGGGCCGATGCCCGCCCGGTAGCGGATCCCGGCGGTGCTGAGCGAGGCCGCGCCCATGGTGCGGCCGTGGAAGGAGCCTTCGAACACGATCACGTTCGGCCGCCCGGTGGCGTGCCGGACCAGCCGCAGCGCCGCCTCCACCGCCTCGGTGCCGGCGGTGGCGTAGCACACCGAGTCCAGGCCCGGCGGCAGCACCTCACCCAACCGTTCGGTGAGGGTGAGCAGTTGGTCGTGCAGCACGGTGGTGTACTGGCCGTGCAGCAGCCGGCCGGCCTGTTCGCGGACGGCCTCGACCACCCGGGGGTGGCAGTGGCCGGTGCTGGTCACCCCCACGCCGGAGGTGAAGTCGAGGTAGCGGCGGCCGTCAGCGTCGTAGAGGTGGAGGCCTTCGCCGCGCACGGCGACGACGGGGGTTGCCTGCTTCAGCACGGGGGAGAGCTGGGACAACGGAGTCTGCCTTCTCTCGGAGCCTGTCGGATCGGAGCCTGTCGGACGGGTCGAGCGGTTCGGTTCGAGGCGGGCCGGGCCGGGCCGGGTCAGCGGGGTGGCAGGTGGCCCGCCTCCGCCGCCCAGGTCTGCGCGGCGGACCACCACTGCCGGGTCGGCGCGCTGAAGCGCACACCCAGCCGGTCCAGCACCGAGGTGGTGTACGCGCCGTCCACCCGGACGTTGCGCTCCTCCTGCTGGGTCCAGGCGGCGGCCAGCCGGGCGGCCGTCGGGTGCTGCCGCTCGACCCGGGCGAGGGCGGCGGCGAAGGTCGCGTCGTCGGTGAGCCGGACCGGGTGGCCGTGGGCGGTGAGCCAGCCGACGAGTTCGTCGTGCGGCGTCTCGTACGGGGTCTCGACGTGGTAGGCGCCGGGTGCCGCGTACGGGTCGAGGGCGATCGCGGCGATCCCGGCGGCCACCGTGTCCACGTGCGAGAACGCGAAGGCGGTGGCCGGCCGGCTGGGGGCGGCGCCGGCCAGCAGGTAGCCGCGGACCAGCTGGTAGATCCGGTTGTCGCCGAGGTTGGCCTGGAAGGCGCCGGTCCGGCTGTGCGCGGCGATGTGGCCGCTGCGGTACAGGTAGGCGGCGTGCCCGGTGGCCGCCCAGGCCCGGACGGCTTGCTCGGCACGGTACTTGGAGCGTTCGTACGGGGTGCGGAAGTGCTGACCGATCCACAGGTCGGCCTCGCTGAACCGGCGCGGCGGGCCGTCCACCCCGCCGGACACGGCCAACGTGGAGACGTGGTGCAGCCGGGCTCGCGGGGCGTGCTCATCGACCCAGCCGAGCAGTCGGCGCACCGCCGTGTGGTTGGCGCGCTCCAGCTCGTCGGGCGAGGCGACCAGCCGGACGTCCGCGGCCGCGTGCACCACGATCCGGGCGTCCCGGGCCCGCTCCAGCCCGGCCGGGGAGAGGCCGAGGCCGTCGCGGTCGAGGTCCCCGGCGACGACGTGGGCCCGCTCGCCGGCCAGCCGCCGTACGGCCGCGGCGTCGTCGGCGGCCCGCACCAGGCAGGTGACCACCGCGCCGCGCCGCCGGAATGCGTCCAGCAGGTGGCGGCCGAGGTAGCCGGTGGCGCCGGTGAGCAGCACCCGGGCGGGTTCGCGGACGGCGGCCCGGGCGGTGGGCGCCACCCGGGCGTGCAGCAGCTGCCCGGAGGTGGAGAGCGGTGAGCGGACGGGCTGGGCCGCGGTGGGCCCGGCGAGGGCGGTGGCGAAGCCTTCGAGGATCCGCCGGGCGGCCGGGTGCGCCATGGCGGGCCGGCCGTACACCAGGTCGGCGACCAGCCGCTGCTCCACCACCCGTGCGGTGAGCCGCAGTCGATACAGCGGGTCGCCGCCGGCGCAGCGGGCCGTACCGGCCTGCTCGTCGGCGACGGTCCAGTCCAGCGCGGGCTCCTCGGGCAGCCGGAAGGTTCCGAGGAAGTTGAAGCCGACGTCCGGGCGCGCGCCGGGCGCGTCCATCGGCCGGACGGGTGTCTCGCGCAGCCGCCGCGCCGTGTCCGCCGGTCCGGCGGCGGCCGAGGGATCCAGGGCGACGTGCTTGACGGCGGTGAACCAGCCGACGGTGTCCAGGTGTTCGCCGGGGTCGCCGCCGGTGTCCCGGCCATGGGTCTCGACCTCCACCGCGAGCCGGGGCTCGCCGCGCCAGTCGGCGACGGCTCCGGCGAAGGCGTCCAGCAGGACGGCCTCCAACCCGGCCCCGCCGCCGTGCGCGGCGACCAGTCGGGCGGTGGCGGCGGCGTCCAACGCCCAGCTGAGCGCGGCCGGTCGGGTGGGCGCCCCGGCGGCGGGAGCGAGAGCGGGAGCAGCGGGATCGGAAGCAGGAGGGGCGGCGGCCGCCCACTGGTAGAAGTCGCCCGTGGGCGGCGGCTCGGCCACCCCCGGAGCGGACACTTCCCCGTCGAGCACCGCCCGGTACGCCTGGGCGAGGTCGTCCAGCAGGATCCGCCAGGACAGCCCGTCGACCACCAGGTGGTGGGCGATCAGCGCGAGCCGCTGGTCGGTGCCGGGCGGGCCGGTGAACAGGTGGGCGCGCAGCAGCCGGCCGGCCGCCGGGTCGAGGCTGCGGTGGAGTTCGGTGCAGACCCCGGCGACGGTGTCGGCGATCGCACCGGCGGCGCGGGGGATGCGGGAGTGGGAGAGCGGGTCGAGGTCGGTGACGGCGAGCGGTTCGCCGGGGCCGTCGGGGCGGACGGGTCGGCGCAGCGCCGGGTGGCGTTGCAGGACGGCCGTCAGGGCCGCCGCGAGCGCGGCCGGGTCGACGGTGGCGCGGCAGCGCAGCAGGACGGACTGGTTCCAGTGCCGCAGGTCGTCGACCGACCGTTGCTGGTACAACCACCGCTGGGCGGGGGCGAGTTGGCCGCCATCACTCTGCTGCGTCGGCCCAGTGGCAGCGCCGACGGGCACGGCCACCGCGGCCAGTCCGGCGGCCGTCGGGTGCCGGTAGAAGTCCTCGTAGGCGACCCGCAGTCCGGAGCGCCGCAGCAGGGCGATGGTGCGCATGGCGAGGATGGAGTCCCCGCCGAGGCCGATCACGTCCGTCCGCGGTCCGACGGCGGGCAGTCCGAGCGCGCCGGCCCAGAACCGGGCGATCTCCCCGGCCAGGCCGTCCGCGGCTGGCTCCGCCGACTCGGCTCGGGCCTCGACCAGGTGGTCCACCAGCTCGCCGAGCCGGGCCCGGTCCAGCTTGCCGTTCGACCCGTACGGGAAGTCCGGCAGCACCAGGATCGGCTGCGGCACGGAGTAGCCGGGGAGCCGGTCACGCAGGTGGTCGACCAGCCCAGCCACCTCGACGGACGGGTCCAACATCCGCACCGTGCCGATCAGTTGGTTTCCGAGCGCGGCCTCCCGCAGCAGCGCCGCGGAGCCGACCACCCCCGGGTAGCCGTCCATCGCCCGCTCGACCTCGGCGAGGTCGACCCGGTACCCCCGGACCTTCACCTGGCGGTCCACCCGGCCGAGGAACACCAGCTGCCCGTCGGCCCGGCGGCGGCACAGGTCGCCGGTGCGGTACGTGCGCCGGCCGTCCCGCCGGACGAAGCCCCGGGCGGTCTCCTCGGGCCGTCCGAAGTACCCGGCGCTGACGCCCCGCCCGCCGATCAGCAGCTCCCCCGCCGTACCGTCGGCCACCGCCCGCCCGGCGCCGTCGACCAGGGTGAGCTGCACCTCGCCGATCCCGCTGCCGATCGGTACGGTCGGCTCCCCCTCGGGCAGTTGGCGGGCTGTGGTGGCCAGGAAGCAGGTCGCGCCGACGGTGGTCTCGGTCGGGCCGTAGTGGTTGACCAGCCGCTCGGTGACGCCGCCGTCGAGCAGAGCGGCGGCGAGCGGGCGCGGCAGGGCCTCGCCGCCGAGCAGCAGGGTGCGCAGCGGCGGGGTGCCGGCCGGGCGGCCCTCCAGCAGGGCGGTCAGGTGCGAGGGGGTGGTCTTCAGGGTGTCGGCCCCGGCGCGGCGCAGGGTGGCCCAGAAGGCCGCCGGGTCGCGCACCTCGCGGTCGGGGACCACGTGCACGGAGCCGCCGGTGACCAGGGCGAGCAGCCAGGCGGTGTGGCCGAGGTCGGCGGCGAACGTGGTGACGTGGGCGAGGACGGGGGCGTCGGCCTCGGTGAGCCCGAGCCGGTCGGCCAGCGCGTGCGCGTAGTGGACGGCGTTGGCGTGGGTGACGGCCACCGCCTTGGGTTCGCCGCTGGATCCGGAGGTGAAGGACAGGTACGCCGGGTCGTCCCCGGTGGGCTCGTCGCCCGACCAGGACGGAGCCGCCGGGGGGAGGCCCAGGACGTCCACCACCTCCCGGCGGGGCCCGTCGAACCCGTCCTCGGTGGCGAGCACCCGACCGACCCCGACGGCCGCCAGCCGCCGGGCCAGGTCGGCCGCCGTCCAGTCCGGATCGGTCAGTACGGCGGCGGCGCCGGAGCGCAGCACCCCGTGCAGCAGCACCAGCATCCGGGCGTCCCGGGGCCCGAGCAGGGCGACCCGGTCGCCGCGCCCGGTGCCGCCGGCGGCCAGTCGGGCGGCGATCCGCCCGGCGGCGGCGTCCAGGGTGCGGTGGTCGAGGGTGTGGCGGCCGTCGCTGACGGCGGGCCGGTCGGGGTGGGTACGGGCGAGGTGGGTCAGCAGCGCGCTGAGCGAGCCGGTGGCGGGCGTGGACCGAACGTGCTGCGTCGCGGAGGTCACGCCGGTTCGTCCCCCGTCCGGATCGGGGCGTCCGGTGGGGCGAGGTCGGCCCGTTGGGCGGGGGCGTCCGGCGCAGCGAGGTCGGCCGGGTCGCCCGCCAAGTACCCTTCCAGCTCGGCGCGTTCGATCAGCCGGCCGGCCAGCTCCCAGGCCAGCATGCGGTGCAGTCCGTCGACGTGGATCAGCCCGTGACTGACCGTCAGACCAGCGTAGTCGGGGTGGTCGACCGGCGCGGTGGCGAGGTAGAGCGCACTGAAGGGCGCTCGGCGGAGCAGCCGCAGCTTCGCCGAGCAGACCGGGTTGGCCGCCGCCCAGTCGGCGCCGCCGGTGCGGACGCGTTCGGCCGCGTCGGCGACGGTCAGCCCGGTGCGCGGGACGAGTTCGAGTTCGCCGCCCTCGCTGAGGTGCCAGGGCAGCACGACGCCGAGGACGTCGGCCCGGGTGAGCCGGATCCGCCACCAGCCACCGGGGATCACGGCGGCGCGTTCGAGGTTCTCCTCGCCGTACAGGTTGGTGTTCGCCTCGTGGGCCCGTTCCACCGGGTGGTCCCGCAGGTAGGCGTCGTGCACCTCGGAGTGGGCGACGGCGGTGACGATCTCCACGGCAGTGCTCCTCAGGCGGTTCAGACGGTTCCGGTGTACTCGGTGAAGTGGTGTTCCGCGAACAGGTCGGGCCACTGGCCGTCGGCCAGGTCCAGTTCGCGGGCCCGGGCGAGCATCCGCCGCCAGTGCGGCTTCACCGGGCGCCAGCGCGCCCCGACCTGGCAGTAGGAAGCGTCGATGAAGTAGCGAGGCCGGCCGGGCCCGTCGGGCGCCGGTCTGCGGGTGTGGAACAGCGCCGAGTTGAGCAGCACGGTGGTGCCGGGCGGCAGCCGGTCGAGGACCACCTCGCCGGGCAGTTCGCCGGTGCCGTGGTGGGCGTAGGCGGTCTTGTCGGCGGCGGTGCGGTGCGAGCCGGGCAGCACGGCCAGGCTGCCGACCCGCTCGTCCAGGCCGCCGAGGTAGTGCAGGGCGTGGACCATCAGCAGCGACGGGTCGGCGCTGTCGTTGGGCTCGCAGTCGTGGTGCCAGGGCTTGCCGGGGATGTCGGGGGCCTGGCGGTCGCTGTGCAGGTGGTGGAAGACGAAGTGCGGGCCGATCAGCCCGGTCAGCGCGCGCAGCAGCGGCGGGTGGGTGAGCAGCTCGCCGTGGGCGGGGAGCTCCAGTTCCAGCACCGGGGGCGGCCCGTGCCGTTCGGGGTCGGCGCAGGCGGCGATCGAGCGGGCCCGCAGGCCCTCGTCCACCCACCGGTCCACCTCGGGGGCGAGGCGTTCGCGCAGTGTCTCGGGGAGCAGCCCGGGCAGGACGAGGTAGCCGGAATCCAGGAACTGGCGGCGGTGCTCGGTGTCGAGGGCCTCACGCCCCGTGGAGAACAGCGTCACCGTTCCGACCACCTCCTTCCGTTCGACGGGACGCACAGCCGGTGCGTCGGGTGCGAGCACAACGGGACTCGGTACGGGCAAGGGGGCTCACGGGTCCGTCCAGACTTCGGGTGGCGGCGGTATCGCCCGTCGTCGCCACGGCCAGCTGGGATCGCGGTCACCACGAAGAGGCACGCAATGATCACGCAAGGTGATCCGCCCCAGGAGTATGAACCGGCCATCGCGTCCACGACAAGAGCAAAGCCAACCCGTCGACACCTTCCCGCCACCGTGCCGTTCAGCTCCGGCCACCAGTTGATTCCCTCCCCAGCGGGAACACCGGCGCTCTCCCGCCCCGATGATTCGCCGTCGGAACAGCCGATGCGGCAGAGTTGCGCCATGAGCGTCGACGCCCGGAGTCTCCAGCACAGCCCAGGTCCGGCCAGGCGGCGGCCGGTCCAGCAGCGCAGCCAGGAGCGGTACGGCCGCATCCTGGACGCCTGCGCCGGACTGCTGGACGAGGTCGGGGCGACCGCGCTCACCACCAAGGAGGTCGCCCAGCGCGCCCAGGTGCCGATCGGCACCCTGTACCAGTTCTTCGCCGGCAAGGAGGACCTGCTGGCCGCCCTGGCCACCCGCAACCTCGACCACTACCTCCAGCGCCTGGACGCCCTGCTGGCCCGGTCCGCCCCGGTCGACCCGGCCGGGTTCTCCGACCTCGCCGTGGAGGAGTTCGTCGCGATGAAGCGCACGGTGCCCGGCTTCGGCCAGGTGGACTTCGGGCTGGCCGGCACGGTCGTGCCGTCCGGGGTGCGGGACGAGACCCACCTGCTGGACGCGGGCGTGGACAACAACACCGCCGTCGCCCTGCGGCTGCAGGCGCTCGGCGGCGAGCTATTCGAGGCGGGCGACCCGGCGGCCACCACGCTCGCCCTGCGGGTCGCCCTGGAGGCGGCCGACGCGGTGCTCAAACTGGCCTTCCGGGGGGACCCCCAGGGCGATCCGGCCCTGATCGCCGAGTGCAAGCGGCTGGTGCGCGGTTATCTCGCGCAACAGCTGCCCGTCCGCTGACGCCCGGCCCAGCGGCCCCGCGAAGCCCGTCCGTCCGAGCCGTTGCGAGGCCGTCGCCCGCGCAGCACAGTGGATAGCGGAACGGCCGTACGACCCGAGGAGCAGACCATGCACGCAGCGGTAGGTGACCAGCTCCACATCCACAGCAGAGCGGTGGGCATGACCGACCAGAAGGGCGAGATCATCGAGGTGCGCGGCACCAACGGCGAACCGCCGTACGTGGTCCGCTTCGAGGACGGCCACGAGGGCCTGATCTACCCCGGCCCCGACTGCAACATCGAATCCCGCCTGGCGGAACGCTGACCCACTCCCCCACCATCCCGCGCCGGTCCCGGGCGAGGTGGTGAGGAGCGGTGTCCGCGCCGACGACCCCCCTGCCCGGGGCGCTCTCCGGGCTCGCGCCACTGCTGGACCACTACGGGTACCTGGCGGTGGCGCTGCTCGTGCTGCTGGACAACTGCGGCATCCCGGTGCCGGGGCAGACCATCCTGGTGCTCGCCTCGGTCTACGCGGGCACCGGACACCTGGACTTCGCCGCCGTGCTGCTGATCGCGGTGGTCGCCGCCACCCTCGGCAACAGCCTGGGCTACCTGATCGGCCACACCGGCGGGCGCGCCTTCGTCCACCGCTGGGGCCGGTACGTGCTGCTCACCCCGGCCCGGATGGAACGCGCGGACGGCTTCTTCGCCCGGCAGGGCGGCAAGGTCGTCACGGTCGCCCGCTTCGTGGACGGGCTGCGCCAGTACAACGGCATCATCGCCGGGACCACCGAGATGCCCTGGCGCCGCTTCGCCGTCTTCAACCTGCTCGGCGCCGTGCTGTGGACGGGCGTCTGGGGCACCTTCGGGTACGTCGCCGGGGCCAACATCGGGACGGTGTACCGGACGGCGCTGCGCTACCAGCTCTGGTTCGCGGTCGGGCTGGGCGTGCTGGTCGCGGTGCTGCTGCTGCGGCAGGTGCTGCGCTACCGGCGCCGGGGCCGCGAGGACGCCGGCGCCTCCGCCGACGAGCCCCCCGCGCCCCGCGAGTGACTGGGTCCCGTCCGGCCGGACAGGGCCTAGCGCAGCGGGAACACCTCGAACGGCACCGCGAAGCGCGTCCCCAGCCGGGTGCCCGCGCCCCGGCCGAAGCCTTCCAGGAACTCCCGGGGCTCCGCCATCGCCCCGCCCAGTCCGGCGAGGTACGCCTTGTGCTCCGCCAGTGAGGCGACACCCAGGTCGAAGGTGTCGGTGGTGTCCGCCGCGTGCCGGGCCTCGGGCGAGGCGGCCGCCCAGATCTGCCGGACCCCGTTCCAGGGCTCGTGGCCCTCGTCCAGCAGCTCGCGGAACACCCAGCGGTTCCCGGCGTCGCGCACGCCGTCCAGGGTGGCCCGGCCGACCGCGATGTGGTCGGCCTGGTTGAGGAACACCCCGCCGTAGGTGTCCCGGAAGTTGCCGGTGATCACGATGTCCGGGCGGTGCCGGCGGACCACCCGGGCGATGTCGCGGCGCAGCGGCAGGCCGTACTCGACCACGCCGTCCGGGTGGCCGAGGAACTCGACGGTCTCCACCCCGACGACCCGGGCCGAGGCGATCTGCTCGGCCTCGCGCAGCGGCCCGCACTCCTCGGGGTCGAGCGAGTCGATCCCGGCCTCGCCGCTGGTGACCATCACGTAGATCACCTGCTTGCCCTGGGCCGTCCAGCGGGCGACGGCCGCCGCGCCGCCGTACTCCATGTCGTCGGGGTGGGCGACGATCGCCACGGCGGTGTGCCAGTCCTCGTCGACAGGCTCGAAGGGCTCGAAGGTCTCGGGGGTCTGCTCGGTCATGCTGTTCCCTCTCCTGCGGCTCACACGGCTCGTGGTCGTACGGTCGTACCGCAGGTGACTCTAGAAGCTCTCCTGCCCCACACGCCGTCGGACGCCCTCCTCCGGGCGGGCGACAACCGGTGGGCCGTCAGCTCGCCTCGGGGGCGAGCTGGGTGGCAGGTCGGGGTCGGGGCTGCGGCCAGCCGATCCGGGTGGCGCACAGGGAGACCACCGCGGCGGAGACGGCCACCGCGGCCATGCCCCAGACCAGGCTGGTGCCGCCGGCGATGAAGCCGATCACGGCGGGGCCGGCCAGCAGGCCGGTGGTGCCCATGGCTGCGACCAGGGAGAGCGCGTCCGGGCCCTGCCGGGCGGCGGCGACGTAGACGCACGGGGTGACGGCGGCGACGCCGAGGCCGACGCAGGCGAAGCCGAGCAGGGTCGGCACGACGCCGCCGGCCAGCAGGGCGAGCGCGAGGCCGAGGCCGGCCAGCAGGCTGCCGGCGCGCACGATCCGGCCGTCGCCGAGCCGGGTGCGCCAGCCGTCGGCGAAGATCCGGGCGCAGACCATCATCACCGAGACGACGGCGATGCCCAGCGGGGCGATCCCGGCACCCGCGTGCACCACGTCCTTGAGGTAGAGCGCCGACCAGTCGTTCATCGCGCCCTCGGTGACGGTGCCGAAGACCATCGCCAGGCCCATCCAGAGCGTGGCCGCGGCGGGCAGGGCGAAGCGTCGGCGCCCCTTGTTCCGCTCCGTCGCAGCGGCGGCCTGCGGCGGCCCGTCGGCCAGCAGGCCCGGCCGGGCGGCCACCACCAGCAGCACCAGCAGCAGGGCGGCCAGGCCGAAGTGGACGGCGAGGGTGCCGGTGAAGGCGTTGACGCCGGAGGCCAGCAGGGCGGCCAGCAGCGAGCCGGCACTGAAGGTGGCGTGCAGCCTGGACATCGTGGTGCGCTCGAAGCGGGCCTCCAGCGCGGCGCCCTGGGCGTTCATCGCGACGTTCAGGCAGCCGACCGCGACGCCGTCGCAGAACAGCACCAGCAGGGTGACCGGGTAGTTCGGCACCACCGACAGGGCCAGCAGGATCACCCCCAGGGCCAGCGCGGACAGCACCGAGAGCAGCCGGGAGCCGAGCCGCCGCATCAGCACCGCGACCAGCGGGAAGGACACCGCCGCGCCGATCCCGCAGGTCATCAGCAGCAGGCCAATCTGGGCCTCGCCCAGGTCGAGCCGGGCCTTGAGCGCGGGCACCCGGGAGACCCAGGTCGCGTACTGCAGTCCGAGGACGAAGAACAGTGCGCCGATGGCCAGTTGGGACCGGCGGAACTCGTCGCGTGCGGGGGAGGACATCAGCATCAGCCCACTTCGGCTCTGGGCGCGGATCCGGGGGTCGGGTCCACGGGGTTCGGGGCGGCGCGGTCCAGCGGCTTCGCCATGTAGACCGCCTCGGCGCCGTAGCTCGCGGGCAGCCCGACCTCCGGCCGGGCGCGGTAGCCCAGCCGGCTCCACAGCACCTCGGAGCCGCGCACGGCGACCAGCGAGAGGGTGCGGTGGCCGGCCACCCGGCCGGCCACCTCCAGGTGCCGCAGCAACCGCGGGGCCAGGCCCCGGCCGCGGGCCCGCTCGGCGATCACCAGGTCGTGGGCGTGCAGGTTGCTGGACCGCACGGCGCCGTCCGAGGAGGCCCGGCTGAGGTCCGGGCAGCGGAACAGCGGGAACGGCAGGGCGAGCAGGTAGCCGACGAAGCCGTCCGCGTCCTCCAGCACGAAGCAGGTCGACGGCGAGGCACGGTGCCGGGAGCGCAGCGCCGCACCGCCCTCGGACAGGCCGCTGGCGGCGTAGGCCCGCTCCTCGGCGGCGATCACCGCGGGCCAGTCGGTGTCGCGGAGCAGCCGGATCCGGGTGTCGGTCATGTGTCACCCCGCTCGGTGGGGCGGCCGCCGACGCAGGTGTACGGCAGCGGCGCGAAGCCGTTGAACCCCTGGGTGGCGTAGGCGGTGGCGTACGCGCCGCAGGAGTGGATCCACACCGGGTCGCCGGAGGCGATCGCGCGCGGGACCCGTACCGCGCCGCCGTCTTGGGCGTACGCGTCGTCGCTGTCGCAGGTCGGGCCGGCCACCACGGCGTTGACGAACTGGCCGCCGGGGTGGGTGGGGAACTCCAGGCGGTACTGCAACTGGTCCATCTCGTAGAGGCCGTTGAACTTGCCGCAGCTCAGGTAGAGCCAGTCCTCCCGGGTGCCGTCGAGCCGGTGGCGGGAGGAGAGCCGGGCGACGTGGGCGCGGATCGCGCCGTGGTCGGCGACCAGGTGGCGGCCGGGCTCCAGCAGGAAGTCCAGCGGGGCGGCGTTGACGGCGCGCAGCCGTTCCATGCCCTCGCGGAGCACCGTGAACATCTTGTCCAGCGGCGGTTCGAGCGCTCGGCCGCCGCGGTCGAGCACCCCGAGGGCGGGCAGTCCGCCGCCCAGGTTGATCCGGTCCGGGGTGATGCCGCGCCAGTTGAGCGCCTCCAGCACGGCGGCCAGCGACTCGATCGCGGTGGCCCAGGCCTCGGCGGTCATCTGCTGGGAGCCGACGTGCACGGACAGCCCGGAGGGCACCAGTCCGGCGGTGCGGGCGGCACCGAGCACCCGCAGGGCGTCCTCGGGCGAGCAGCCGAACTTGTGGCTGAGGCCCCACAGGGCACCCTCACCGGTGGTCGCGATGCGGCAGAACACCCGTGAGCCGGGGGCGTGTTCGGCGATCGCGGCGACGTCCTCCAGACTGTCGGTGGCGAAGTCGCGCACGCCCAGCCGGTAGGCCTCGGCGATGTTCCGGTCGGACTTGATGGTGTTGCCGTAGTGGATCAGCTCGGGGGCCACCCCGGTGCGCAGCGCCTGGGCGATCTCCTGCGGGCTGGCCGCGTCGAAGCCGGAGCCGAGCCCGGCGAGGTGGCCGAGCACCTCGTCGACGGGGCACGCCTTCATCGCGAACCGGACGGCCACACCGGGCAGTTCGGCGCACAGGGCGGCGTACTGGCGGCCGATGCCGGCCAGGTCGTAGATGACGGTGTCCCCGGTGGCGGCGGCGAGCGCGGCGCGCAGGGCGGCGTGGTCGTGCTGGTCGGGACGGGGCGCGCGGTCGGCGTGCACGGTCTCGGCCGCGGTCGGGGCGCGGTGGTTGGTGCGCCCCCGCGCCTCGGCGGGCGGTTCGGTGGTCTGACGTATCACGGATGAACTCCCGGTGCGGCTAGCGCTAGCGCGGCAGCCGGTCGGCGGGGGTGGTCCTGCTCGCCCGCACCAGCGGGCCCCACGCGTCGATCAGCAGGGCGAAGTCCTCGATGTCCGCCTGCGCCTCGTCGAGCAGACGCGCTCGTCGGGGCGTCAGGTGGTCGGCGAACTCGGCGTACTTGCCGCCGAGCCTCCGGTAGCAGCGGTCGAGTTCGGCGAGCCGCCGGTGGTTCTCGGCGCGGTCCGTCGCGGCGCTGCGGCGGGCGGCGTCGGCGATCGCCGCCGGGCGGACGTGGTGGTGCTCGTCGAGGAGGGCCTCGCCGGCCCGTTCCAGCTCGGAGTAGACGGGGTGGAGGTAGAGCATGGAGAGCAGGAACTTGGCGTAGCGCTCCTGGTAGGCGGTGAAGCCGGGGCCGGTGCGCCGTTCCGGGGTGTAGTAGTTGACGATGTGCCGGTTGTGGGTCACCCCGGGCAGGGTGGCGTCGTGCACGAGGTGGTGCAGGAAGTAGTCGCTGCCGATGGTGTCGGTGGCGGGCGGCAGCGGGACGCGTTCGTACACCTCGTGGTCGAGGGCGATGTTGCACATGTCGATCCGCCAGATGTCGGGCCGGTCGAGCACGGCGCGGTCGGCGGTGAAGGGTTCGGTGCCGCCACCGGTGAAGGATTCGGCGACGAGTTCCCGCCGTTCCTGCTCGGTCGCCCCGGTGGGTGCCCAGAGCGCGACCACGTCGTGGTAGGCCTGCGGGTCGAGGGCGCGGATCTCGCCGAGGTCGACGGAGAGTTCGCCGATGAAGGAGGCGCCGACCAGGGCGACCGGCCTGTCGGCGTGCGCCGGGTCGAGGGTGTACTCGGTGACGGCGGCGGCCGCGTCGGCTGCCTTGAGCCCGATGGTGGCGAGTTCGTGGTCGATCGGGAACACCGGTGCGCCGTCGTGCCACTGGTAGCGGCTGTCGGAGTCGCGACGGTGCACGGAGGTGCAGCCGAGGGCGGCGGCCAGCAGGAACGCCCGGTTGGTGCAGGCCCCGTAGGAGACGGCGTCGGGCAGCATCAGGTCGAGCAGCTTGTCGGGGTCCGGGGCTCCGGTCCGCTCGATCGCGGAGCGCAGGAAGGCGCGTTGGGCGTCCTCGTCCAGGTGGTGGGTGACCACGCCCTCGGTGGGCGCCAGCGCGGCGAGGGCCGCGGCGTGCCGGGCGCGGGCCGCCGGGTCGGCGGAGTCGAGCACCAGGTAGTGCACCAGGACGCCGAACTCGCGGGCGGCGTGGGCGGCTTCGGCGCCGATCGCGGTGATGGTGTCCGCGCACTCGCGATTGGTGGGCAGGGTCAGGCAGACGGCGCGCACGGGCGCTCCCCTTCGGGCTGCTCGAAGGTGCGGCCGGTCCAGGACCGCAGGCCGAGCAGCTTCTCGCCGAGTTCGGTGAGTTCGGCCGGTCCGTAGCGCAGTGCCTCGGGCCGGTCGGCGTCCCCGACCAGGGTGCGGTTCCAGTCCGGGGTGGCGAGGGTGCGCCAGGACTCCACCCGGGAGCGGCGCAGCGGCTCGGCCTCCTCCAGGGCGGGCATCATGGAGAGGTACTGCACCGAGCGCACGCCGTTCGCGGAGGTGTTGGGGGCGACGCCGTGGGCCAGCAGGCCGTTCCAGATCAGCAGGTCACCGGCCTTCAACTCGGGCCGGACCACCGGGAACTCGTCGCGGTCGACATCCGGGCGGATCGGGTCGCGGTCGGCGGGCTGGGTGGCCTGCCACTCGTTGTGGCGGCGGAACAGCTCCGGGTCGCACTGGAAGCCGCCGTGGTCGGGGGCGGTGTCGTTGAGCGCGATGATGCCCTGGACGCGCTGCGGGAGCATGGCCCGGGTGGTGTCGACGTCCCAGTGGAGTTCGATGTCGAAGCCCTTGTCGGTGGGTTCGATGAGGGCGCGGTCGCGGTTGCGCACGTTCGGCGGGTTGAGGTTGAGCCGGTCGAGGGTGACCCACAGCTCCTCGCAGTCCCAGACGTCCACGAAGGCGTCGTAGACGCGCTGTGACTGGCGGCTGTCCCAGATGAGTTGGTGGTGGTAGGCCTCGACGAAGCCGTAGATGTGCAGGTGCCGGTCGAGTTCGTCGCGGTGGTCGCGCTCGCGGTACCAGTCCTCCGGACGGTCGGGCGACAGTCCCTGGAACTCCCAGGCGAAGTCGAGCAGCCGGCGCGCGGCCTCGGTCGGGATGGCCTGCTCGACGACGACGTAGCCGTAGGTCTGCCAGTGCGCGAAGTCCGCCTCGGAGAGCACTCGCAGCGGGTGCTTCTTGCGCAGTTCGCGCAAGGCGGTGCCGGCGAGGTAGCTCTCGGTGTCGGCACTGAAGTAGGGGCGCTGCGAGGCGGCGCGGTACAGATATTCCTCGGGGTGTTCGTCAGGGCTCGGCATGGGCGGTCACTCCGTGGTTCGTGGTCGATGCAGCGCTTCCTCGGGCGCCCGGTGCGGGCGCGGCGAGCCGGTGGCCGGTCGTCGGCCGGAAGGGGAATTCGGGGCGCGGACCGGATGCCCGTCCGCATGCGCTCCGTCTCGCCTCGGCCCCCGAGCAGCGCACAACGCCACGTCAGGGGGCCAACTCACCCGTCCGGCAAGGGCACTCACCCCACATCAGCCTCGGCCGGACCGCGCTTCCCCATACGTTGGACTAGACCAACTAATGGTGTCAACCCTTTCCCACTGGTAACCGAATGGGAAATCAGCGCAGTTCACGGCGCCTCTGGGGTTCGCTTTATGTTTCGCAGACTGACATAAGGGCGGGTATGTTTCGGGAATTGACATAACCGCGAAGGGTGAACCGAACCGGCCCGCCGTACGTTGGGTCTGTGGCACGCACCCGCCCGGCGCCTTCCCGTCCGACACTTTCCCGGCTGGCGGATTCCCGACTGGCCCCGCCCCGCTGGCTGACCGAGGGCCTGCGCCCCCGGGACGCGCCGGTCCCCTGGGCCGCGATGGCCCGCGCCTCGGTGGCACTCGCCGCCCCGCTCGCCGTCGGCACCGCCACCGGCCGGACCGGCTACGGCGCGCTGGTGTCGATGGGCGCGCTGTCCGGCGTCATCGGGGACACCGCCGACGCCTACCGGATGCGGGTGTTCAACATCGCCGTGCCACAGCTGTTCGGCGCCCTCGGAGTGCTGGTCGGCACCCAGGTGTACGGCTCCGGCTGGACGGCCGTGGCGGTGCTGACCCTGGTCGCGCTGCTCTCCGGCATGATCTCCTCGGTCGGCGCCGTCGCCTCCGTCTCCGGCCTGCTCCTGCTGCTGAACACCGTGGTCGGCGCCGGCCTGCCGATGCCCTCCCCGTGGTGGCTGCCGCCGGGCCTGCTGCTGCTCGGCGGACTGCTGGTGCTCGCCCTCACCCTGCTGGCCTGGCCACTGCGCGGGGGTACTCCCGAGCGCGCCGTGGTCGCCGACACCTACCGGGCGGTGGCCGCGCTGCTGGAGGCCACCGGCTCCCCCGACTACGAGGACCGGCGCCGGGCACTCACCCAGTCGCTGAACCAGTCCTACGACCTGCTGCTGGCCCGCCGGGCCCGCCGGCACGGCCGCTCCGCCACCCTGGTGCGCCTGCTCGCCCAGCTCAACGCGCTGATCCCGGTGGTCGAGGGCGCCGCCGCGGCCCATCTGCGCCCGCCCGGCTACGGTCCGCTGTCGCCCGCCTACCCGGCCGCCGTAGGCGAACTGGCCGAGGCCGTCGCCCGGGGCCGCACCGGCCCCGCTCCCCCACCGCCCGCGCTGCCCGAGCCGCGCGGCCCCTCCACCCGGGCGCTGGCCGAGGCGATCGGGCACGCCTCCACCGTCGTGCACGAGGCGGAGCCCGACCCCTACACGGCCGCCGACCGGCTCGGCCGGCCAGCCGGCCTGGAGGTGCGGGCCCGCCGGGCGGCCCGGGCGCTACTGCTGTCCGGGGCCTCCTGGCGGTACGGCCTGCGGCTGGCGCTGTGCATCGGGCTGGCCCAGGTGCTGGTGTCGGTGATCGCCGTCCCGCGCTCGTACTGGGTGGCTCTCACCGTCACCTTCGTGCTGAAGCCGGACTTCGGCTCGGTGTTCTCCCGCGCGGTGCTGCGCGCCGTCGGGACGGCCGCCGGGCTGCTGATCGCGATCCCGGTGCTGGCCGAGGTGGAGCGCGGCTGGTGGGACGTGCCCGTGATCGCGGCGCTCGCCATGCTCATCCCGGCGCTGTCCGTCAAGGGGTACGCGTTCCAGACCGCGGCGATCACCCCGGTCATCCTGCTGCTCTCCGACCTGCTCAACCACCAGGGCTTCCACCTGGTGGCCCCCCGGCTGTACGACTCGCTGATCGGCTGCGGCATCGTACTGGTGGCGGGCTACCTGCTCTGGCCGGAGTCCTGGCACACCCGGATCGGCGACCGGCTGGCCGACGCCGTCCAGGACACCGCCTCGTACGTGTCGCTGGCCTTCACCACCGCACCCGGCCGGGACGAACCGGCCCGGGCCCGCTACCGGCGCCGGCTCTACCGGGACCTCTCCGCGGTGCGCAGCGAGTTCCAGCGGGCGCTCACCGAGCCGCCGCCGGTCGGCGCCCGGGCGGAGGCCTGGTGGCCGCTGGTGATCGCGGTGGAGCGGATCGTGGACACCACCACCGCGACCAGGGTGCGGATCGAGCACGGCGCGGCGGTGCCGACCCCGGCCGAGGTCGGTGCCGTCGCCCGGGAGCTGACCGACCTGGCCGAGGCGCTGCGCAGCGGCGCGCCGCTGTCACCGGGCGGCCCGGACGCACCGGACGTGCCGGCGCCGGACCGCGCGATGGCACCGGACCGCGCGATGGCACCGGACTGCGCGCTGGCCCGGCTGCACCACGAGGTGCACGCGGCCCGGTCGGTGGCGGCCGGCTGAGGGCGGGTCCTGCTCGGTCCTGAATGCGCGCTCAGTCCCGGACGCGCCGCTCAGTCCCGGACGCGCCGGTCCCGGACGCGCCGCTCAGTCCCGGACGCGCCGCTCAGTCCTGGATGCGCCGCCAGGGCCGGTCCGCCTCCAGTGCGAAGGCCAGCTCCAGCAGCAGCCGCTCCTGCCCGTGCGCGGCCGACAGGTGCACCCCGATCGGCAGCCCGCTGGGCGCCGCCCCGGCGGGCAGGGCGATGCCCGGACCGCCGGTCACGTTGTTGACCGGGGTGAAGGCGACGTAGCGCAGCAGCCGCTCGACCAGCTCGTCGAAGGCGACGTTGGGGCTGAGGTGCCCGATCGGCGGGGCGGTGTGGGCGAGCACCGGGGAGAGGATCGCGTCGTGCTCGCGGAAGATCCCGGCGTAGACGGCCTCGGCCCGGCGCAGCCGGCGCAGCACGCCGGGGATGCGCGGGAACTCGGCCTGGAAGCTGCGGCGCAGCCCGGTGGTGAGGCCGTCGAGCCGGCCGGCCCGGAAGCTCGGGTCGAGCATGACCCGGCCGGTGAGCGCGATCACCCAGGCGATGTAGCCCCAGTAGGAGAGGAAGTCGCGGGAGAACTCCTCTCCGAAGGGCAGGGTGGCCGGTTCCACCCGGTGGCCCATCGCCTCCAGCCGGGCGGCGGTCTCCTCGACGGCCCGGCGGGTCGCCTCGTCGGTCTCGGCGGTGGGCGAGTCCACCACCAGGCCGATCCGCAGCCGGCGCTCGCCGGGGCCCTCGACCAGGCCGAGCGGGGGCAGTGCCGGGTTGCGGTGGTGGCGCTCGGCGGCGGCGAAGAAGGCGGCGGTGTCGCGCACCGTGCGGGTGACCACCCCGTCGGTGACCAGGTCGATCGGCAGTTTGCCGCCCTGGGCGTTGGTGACCAGCCGGCCCCGGGTGGGCTTGAGGCCGACCAGTCCGCAGCAGGCCGCCGGGATGCGGATCGAGCCGCCGCCGTCGTTGGCGTGGGCGATCGGCACCACGCCGGCGGCCACCAGGGCCGCCGAGCCGCCTGAGGAGGCGCCGGGCGAGTGGGAGGTCTTCCAAGGGTTGCGCACCGGCTGGGCGGCGGCGAACTCGGTGGAGGCGTTCAGCCCGAACTCGGGCAGCCGGGTCTTGCCGAGCACGGCCAGGCCGGTGGAGAGGAACTGGTCGGCGAAGGGCGCGTTGCGGCGGGCGGGGCGGGCCCGGTAGGCCTCGCTGCCCATGGCGGTGGGCAGGCCGCGCAGGTCGACGTTGTCCTTGAGGTAGGTCGGTACGCCCCAGAGCGGGCCACCGATGCCCTCACGGCTGATCCGGGGCCGGTCGTGGCTGGCGTGGGCGACGGGCAGCAGCGTGCCGTCGATCCGTCCGGCGCGGGCGACGGCGGCCGCGACCAGTTCCCGGGGGTTGACCTCGCCGGCCCGGACCATGGCGGCCAGGGCCACCGCGTCGTGCGTGCCGAGGGCGTCGTCGGTGAACGCGTGGGCCCGCTCGTCGGCCATCCCAACTCCCAACCGGTAGTACCAACTGGCTTTACCGGTCGGTATACCGGCCGGTAATCGTACGGAGGTTCGCAGTGTAGGCGCGCGGCACCGCCCCCGGATACCCCCACGCGACGACCCCGAACCGACCGTCAGGTCCGTCATGGCGCACGGCCGTTCTACGTACGCCCCCGCGTTCACCCCACCCGCCGGGCGCCGGCCGTTCCACCGACCGTTTCGCCGACGGGCGCCGGGAAAGATCACGGACGCCCGACGAACCCGCCCTCCCCGAGGTGACGCCCGTGCCCACCCAGTACCGACCGACCGCCGCCCAGTACACCTCGGCCACCGCCCCCGGCGCGCTCCCGCTGCTCGGCCACGCCCCCGCCCTGCTCCGCAGCCCGCTCGACTTCGTGGCCGGCCTGCCCGCGCACGGCGACCTCGTCCGGCTGCGGCTCGGCCCGCTCGACGCCCACGTCGTCTGCCACCCCGAACTGGTGCGCCGACTGCTCACCGACCACCGCACCTACGACAAGGGCGGCATCGTCGTCGAGAAGGCCCGCGCGGCCTTCGGCAACGGCCTCGCCACCTGCCCCGCCGCCGACCACCGGCGCCAACGCCGCCTGCTCCAACCCGCGTTCCACCGCGACCGGCTGCCCGGCTACACCGCCATGATGGCCGCGGAGATCGCCGGCACCACCGCCCGCTGGCGCGACGGCGACGTGGTCGACGTCCCCGCCGCGATGTACCGGCTCTCCACCGCCGTCACCGCCCGCTGCCTGTTCGCCGCCCACGAGCGGGCCGGCGCGCTGCCCGTCCACACCGCCATGGACGTGGTCGCCCGCGGCGTCGCCCGGCGGACGGTGCTGCCGCTGCCCGGCGCCGACCGGATCCCCACCCCCGGCAACCGCCGGTTCGCCCGCGCCCGGCGGGACCTCCGGGAGATCACCGACCGGCTGGTCGCCGACTACCGCGCCGCCGGCACCGACCACCACGACCTGCTCTCCACCCTGCTCGGCGCCCGCGACGAGGACGGCCGGGGCCTGACCGACGACGAGATCCACGACCAGGTGGTCACCTTCCTGCTGGCCGGCATGGAGACCACCGCCGCCACCCTCTCCTGGGCCTGGACGCTGCTCGCCGCCAACCCTGCCGTCCGCGAGCGCCTGCACACCGAACTCGACACCGTCCTCGACGGCCGCCCGGCCCGCCACCAGGACCTGCCCGCCCTGCCGCTCACGGCCAGGATCGTCAGCGAGACCCTGCGGCTCTACCCGCCCGCCTGGATCCTCAGCCGCACCGCCACCACCGACACCGAACTCGGCGGCCACCCCCTCCCGGCCGGCGCCACCCTCCTCTACAGCCCCTACCTGCTGCACCGCCGCGCCGACCTCTTCCCCTGCCCCGACCGCTTCGACCCCGACCGCTGGCTCACCACCGCCCGGCCCGCCCCCGGCAACTACACGCCCTTCGGCCTCGGCGCCCGCCGCTGCATCGGCGACGCCTTCGGCACCACCGAGGCCGCCCTCGCCCTCGCCACCATCGCCGCCCGCTGGACCGTCACCCCCACCCGCGGCCGACCCGTCCGGCCGCACCGCAGCGTCTCGCTCTCCCCCCGCCCGTTCACCGCGACGCTCGCCCGCCGCATCCGCTGAGGGGGACCCCCGCCCGTGGTCCGCCGGCATTCGGTACTGTCCGGAGGTGGCCGACCGCATCCGGGCCGGCCGGACCAGCCGCTCGACCGGGACACCATCAGACCATGAACGCACGACGCCCGTTGGGGCTCCTCACCGGGCTGCTGCACGCCGTCCGCACGTACCCCCGCCGCTCGCCGCTGACGCTCGTCTACGTCGGGCTACTGCTGCTCGGACACGCCTGGGTCGAGTACGGACTGTCCGAGGCGCGCGCCGACGACCTGCGCGGCTACATCAGCACCAACCTCGACAACCTGCACGACCACCCGGTCCGCGCCCTGCTCGGCAGCGCGCTGCTGTACGACGGCACGCTCACCGACATCGCCTCCACCGGCTTCGGCGGCACCCTGATCACCCTCGGCCTGGGCATCATCGTCGGCCTGGCGTGGGCCGAACGCCGCTTCGGCACCCCGCGCGCCGCCGCGGTGTTCTTCGCCGGGCACGTCGGCGCCACCCTGGTCACCGCGCTGGTGATCCTGCTCGCCCTGCACCAGGGCTGGTACCCGGAGAGCGTGCGCGAGGCCTCGGACTACGGCATCAGCTACGGCGCCCAGGCCGCCCTCGCCTTCGCCGCCCTCGCACTGCCCCGCTGGGCCCGGCTGCCCTGGGCCGCCTTCGTCCTCGTCTGGCCGCTGGCCGGCGACCACGACTGGCCGGGGCCGCTCCCGGAGTTCACCACCGTCGGCCACCTGCTCGCCGCCGCCCTCGGCTTCGCCCTGGCCGCCGCCACCGCCCGCGGCCGGCGCCGCGGCACCAGCCTGGCCGCCGCACCCACCGAGGGCTGACCCGCCCCGGGGCCGGGGTCCACCGACGTGGGGCGTCTCAGCGCGGGGCGCGGGGCGCGGGGCATCTCAGCGCGGGGCGCGGGGCGCGGGGCATCTCAGCGCGGGGCGCGGGGCGCGGGGCATCTCAGCGCGGGGCGCGGGGCGCGGGGCATCTCAGCGC
>NZ_JBVJQR010000023.1:67214-117386 GCF_055608425.1 Kitasatospora sp. NPDC036934
CGGGGGCCGACGGTCGGCGGCGATGTCGGCCAGCAGCCGCTCGATCGACTCCAGCCGCTCCCGCAACTCCTCGACGTCCCCCTTGGTGGCACTCCGCTCGACCGCGCGGAGGGTCACCAGCAGCTGCCCGTCCGGCTCCAGCCGGGCCCGCGCGACGCCGCTCACGTCATCGCCGTTCTGCACCCGGATCGCGTGCTCCAGCTCGGAGGGGCGCAGCGCCAGCTGGTGCAGCGCGCCGGGCACCAGAACACCGTCCCGGACCACCGTGGTCGGCGTGCCCTCCAGGATCCGCGCGGCCCGCGGGTCCCGGGCCAGCCAGCGGGTCACCCCGGCGTTCACCGCGATCAGGGTGACCGCGCCGATCGCGCCGCCCAGCAGGCTGTTGTCGTTGCCGATGATCGCGTTCTGCACCACGTTGGAGAGCAGGAAGACGACCACCATGTCGAAGGTGTTCAGCCCCGCCAGCCCGCGCTTCCCGGCGAGCCGGAACAGCACCAGGATCAGTACGTAGACCGCGATCGTCCGGAGGATCTTCTCCACGATCGGAATCTGGACGACCACCAGGTCATGCCACACGGCCCCGCTCCTCCCACCACGACTGTCCGGAACGGGGCCGACGCTACTCCGCGGGCGGTGTCAGGAACGGCGCTTCGGCTTGCCCCGCCGGCCGGCCGCCGCGCTCCGGCCGCCCGCCGCCGGCTTCGCCTTGGGCTTGGGCTTCTGGGACTGCTGCTGCGGCTTGCGCTGCGCGGCGGCCTTCTTCGGCTGGGCCTTCTGCTGGGGCTCGGCCCCCTGCCCGGCCCCGCGGCCGCGCGAGCTGTTGACGGTGCGCCCCCGGACGATCCCGATGAACTCCTCCACCAGGTCCGTGGTGCGCTCCTGCGGCCAGGACAGCGCCACCTGCGACTGCGGTGCCTCCACCACCGGCCGGTAGGTGAGGTCCCGCCGGTGGTGCAGCCGGGCCAGCGACTGGGGCACCAGCAGCACCCCGACGTTGGCCGCCACCAGCTCGACCGCGTCCGCGGTGGTGTCCGGGCGGGCGATCGCCGGGCGACCGGGCAGGGTCTCGGCGGTGAAACCGAGGGTGTCGTCCAGCGGGTGGAAGACCACCTCGTCGGCGAGGTCGGCGAGCGCGACCTCCTCGGCGGCGGCGAGCCAGTGGTCCTTGGGGAAGATCACCACGGTGCTCTCGGTGTACAGCGGGATCGCGCTGAGCACGTCCTTGTCGACCGGCAGCCGGACCAGCCCGGCGTCCACCGCGCCCTCGCGCACCGTCCGCTCGCCGTCGGTGGAGGGCACCGCGACCAGGTCGAGCGGGACGTCCGGGAGCCGCTCGACCCAGACCCGGGCCCATTTGCCGGGGGTCACGCCCGGAACGTACGCGAGCCGGAAGGGCGGGTTCACCTGCATGTCTGTCACAGGGCAAGGCTACCGACCGTGACCGGAAGCGCCCGCGCACTCCCTTACCCTTGTCACATGACATCGCTCAAGCAGAAGACCAGCCAGACCATGAAGCCGGAGACGGCGGCCAAGAAGCTGGGGATCTACCTCGCAGCGGCGCCGACCGACTTCCAGGAGGGCGTGGTCTCCCGCGAGGAGCTCAACGCACTGCAGGCCGAGCCGCCGCAGTGGCTCCAGGAGCTGCGCAAGAACGGCCCGCACCCGCGCCCGGTGGTCGCCGCCAAGCTCGGCATCTCCATCTCGGGCCTGGCCCGCGGCGGGGTGACCGAGGCCCTCACCACCGAGCAGATCGACGCGATCAAGGCCGAGAACCCGCTCTGGCTCCAGCACGAGCGCGCCAACCAGGTGGACGTCCGCAAGGAAGAGGCCCGGATCAAGGCGAAGCGCGAGAAGGAGGCCGCCGAGCAGGCCGCCAAGGAGACCCAGCGCCGCTGAACCCGGCCCCGGCGACGGCGCGTTCATCACGAGCGGACGGAACTCGTTTCCGTCCGCTCGTGTATTGACCGCGCCGTCGCCGACTCCGAATAATCGGCCCGATCGGGCCGCACCAGGGAACCCGTGCCGCACTGACCACACCGGACCCGGGAGCACCCGATGCCCGCTCAGCCCGCCGACCCCACCCAGCGGATCGGCTCCGCTCCCAAAGCCGGGGCCGACGCCGCGCCACAGGCCGAACTCGCCGCGCTCGCCGAAGAGTTCTTCGCCGCCGAGAACGCCCATGACCCCTTCGAGGCGACCCTCGCCGGCACCGAGGGCTACGCCCACGAGGTGCCCGACCCGTCCCGGGCGGCCGCACTGCGCCACCGCGAGGTGCTCCAGGGCTTCGGCGCCCGGCTGGCCGCGATCCCGCTGGACGGGCTGACCGGCGAGGACCGCATCACCCACCGGGTGCTCGTCCGGCTGATCGACAACGACAGCGGGCGGATCGCCCACGGGCTGGCCGACTTCAGCATCTCCGCGACCATCGTCGCCCCGCACAACACGGTGTTCAGCTCGCTCGCCATGACCGCCGTCGACCAGGAGGGCGCCGACGCCTACCTGGAGCGGCTGGCAGGCCTGCCCGGCTACTTCGACGCCGTGCTTCAGGTCGGCCTGGACGCCGCCGCCGAGGGCCGGCACCCGCTGCGCAGCGGCGTGGACGCCGCGATCACCCAGCTGGACGGCCACCTGGCCGCCGACCCCACCGCCGACCAACTGCTGCGCCCGCTCCAGGGCCGCCCGGAGTTCGAGCGGGCCCGGGCGATCGTGCGCGACGGCGTCCGCCCGGCCGTGGCCCGCTACCGGGCCGGGCTGGCCCAGCGGCTGGCCCCGGGCGCCCGCCCGGACACCGAGGCGGGGGTCTGCCACGTGCCCGGCGGCGCCGAGGGCTACGTCGACGCCGTCGGCCGCTACACCCGCCCCGGGCTGGCCCCGGAGGAGATACACCGGATCGGCCTGGAGACGGTGGCGGCGCTGCGCGAGGAGCTCGCCGAGCTGGGCGGCAAGGTGCTCGGCGTCAACGGCACCGACGCCGTACTGACCGCGCTGCGCGAGGACCGGTCGCTGCGCTTCGGCAGCGCGGCCGAGATCGTCGCCCTGGTGGACGCCGCCCTGGAGCGCGCCCGGCACGCCTCGGCCGACTGGTTCCGCCCGTACCCGATCGCGGACTGCGTGACCAGGGAGATCGACCCGCTGGAGGCCGAGACCGCGCCGCTGGCCTACTACCAGCCGCCGGGCCCGGGCGGGCGGCCCGGCACCCACTGGATCAACACGCTGAACCCGGAGAGCCGGTTCAGCTACGAGTACGAGGCGATCGCCTTCCACGAGAGCGTGCCCGGCCACCACCTGCAGCTCGCGCTCGCCCGCACCCTGACCGGGCTGCCGCGCTTCCGGCAGCAGCCCAGCGCCCAGCTGACCGCGCACGTCGAGGGCTGGGGCCTGTACACCGAGCGGCTGGCCGACGAGATGGGCCTGTACAGCTCGGAGCTGTCCCGCTTCGGCATGCTCTCGATGGACGCGCTGCGCGCGGTGCGCCTGGTGGTGGACACCGGGCTGCACCATTACGGCTGGTCCCGGGAGCGGGCGATGGCCTTCATGCGGGACAACACCGCTACCCCCGAGGCCAACGTCCGCAACGAGATCGACCGCTACATCGCCTGGCCCGGCCAGGCCACCGGCTACCTGATCGGCCGTCGGGAGATCGTCCGGCACCGGGAGCGGGCGCAGGCCGCGCTCGGCGGGCGCTTCGACGTACGGGAGTTCCACCACGAGGTGATCGGGCACGGCAGCCTGCCGCTGGGCGTGCTGGAGGACCTGATCACCGACTGGATCGAGACGCTGCGCCGGTACTGAGATCCCTCGGGGCGCGTCCTGACATCCGTTCGGGTCGTGCACCACCGAGGTCCTGTTCGGGTCGTGCACCGAGATCCCGTTCGGGTCACGTACTGACGTCCGCTCGGGTCGCGGAAACGATTCCGCGCGCCCGTGACGGTCCTCCCGCGCCGGACCCTGCGTCACCCCTTCGGCCTCCTCGACACGGTAGTGTCCGCTGACGCGGCCTCCGGCACCTCGCCCGCCGGCCGCCCGTACTACCGCAACGACCTGGAGGAACTCCGTGCCGGCTCCCGCCCGAGGCGCCCTCGCCATAGCCGCGGCCGTCCTGCTCGCCGCAGCCGCCGGCTGCTCGTCCGGCGGCGGCCAGACCGCCAAGGGCGGCTCGCACGCCAAGGAGAGCTCCCACGCCGGCGCCCACACCTCCGCCCCGGCGGCCCCGGGCGACGCCGCCCAGCCCGTCCCGGCCGCGGTCGTGACCGGCCCCGGTCCGAAGAGCTCCTACGACGCCCAGCCGCAGCCCGCCGCGGGCAGCTGCCACTACCGCTACACCGCGGACAAGCAGCCGCTGCCCGACCCGAACTGCACCCCCGGCGCGATCAGCCCGGCCGTCAACCAGGGCAACATCAACGACACCATCTGCAAGCCGGGCGGCTACACCTCGACCATCCGCCCGCCGGTCAACATCACCGGCAAGGAGAAGGCCGAGAACGCCAAGTCCTACGGCTACAGCGGGCCGATGGGCGACGCCGAGTACGACCACCTGATCAGCCTCCAGCTCGGCGGCGACCCCAACGACCCGCGCAACCTCTGGATCCAGCCGCCCTCCCCCGGGCACGTCCCGGGCAAGGGCCCCAACAACCCCAAGGACTCGGTGGAGACCCACCTGCACACCGCGATCTGCAAGGGCCAGGTCACCCTGACCGCCGCGCAGCAGGCGATCGCCACCGACTGGACGACGGCCGAGGCCAAGCTCGGCATCAGCAAGGGCGGCGCCGCCGCGCCCACCCCGGAGGCGGACGCGGACGGCGACGGCAACTGACGGGACGTCCCGGCAGCCCCTGCCACCACGACGGTCGTCAGAGCGTCTCGACCAGCTCGGCGATGGTGTCGAACGGCCGGTACTCCGCGAACTCCGCGCCCAGCGCGCGGGCCCGTTCGCGGAACCGGCCCTCGCCGAGCACCCGCTCCACCGCCCGGCCGACCGACTCCGGCTCCGGGCAGCCGGTGCGCAGGTCCAGTCCGACGCCCGCCCACTGCACCCGGGCCGCCACCTCCGGCTTGTCCTCGCTCGCGCCCGCCACCACCAGCGGCACCCCGTACCGCAGCGCCGTCTGAACCCCGCCGAAGCCGCCGTTGCTCACCAGCACGTCGGTGTGGGGCAACAGTCGGTCGAACGGCACGTACCCGGCGGCGCGGACGTTGCCCGGCAGCCGCCCGCCCAGCAGCTCGGTCAGCACCTGCGGACCGTCCGGACGGGCGGTGGCCGCCACCACCAGGACGTCCCGCTCGGCCAGCGCGCGGACCGTCGGCACGACCAGCTCGGACAGGTCGTCATTGGCCAGCGTGCCCTGGGTCACCACCACGACCGGCCGCTCCCCGGTGACCTCCGCCCACCACTCGGGCAGCGGCTGCTCCTCGCCGACCTTCCCCGGCAGCCCGCCGATCAGCCGGTAGGAGGCGGGCGCGTCGCCGCGCGGGTACTCGAAGCCCGGAACGGTCAGCTGCAGGAACACGTCCGGCACCGTCGCCGCCGCCAACCCGCGCGGGCCCTCCGGCAGCCGGACGCCCACCTCCGCGAACACCTTCTCCGCGTACCGCTGCAACGGCTCGCCGCGCCGGTCCATCTCCTCCTGCAGCGCGCGGTTGCGGATCCGGCCCTCCTCCCCCGGCAGCGGCGGCAGCGCCAGCCCGAACGGCGCGGTGTCCACGCTCGGCAGCATCGACGGCGTGGTCCCGACCCCGATCAGCGCCGGGCGCTCCGCCCGCGGCCGGGAGAGCGCCAGCGGCAGCGCCCCCTGGACGAAGGAGTCGGCGATCACCACGTCGGCCGGGAACTCCGCCAACAGCGCGAGCAGCGCCCGGTACTGGTACGGGACCGGGTCGAGGAAGATGTGCCGCACGTCGAAGCCGATCCGCTCCGGGCCGGGCGGCAGCTCCGCCCGCCCCGGGAACGACGCGTCGAGGTCGCGGTCGTCCCAGTCGGCCTCGGCGGGCAGCGCGGCGAAGCGCACCCCGGCCCGCCCGGCGGCCTCCGCGAAGCGCGAACCACCGAGGAAGACCACCTCGTGGCCGCGCGCGGCGAGATCGGCGGAGATGGCCAGCAGCGGGCTGACGTGCCCGTGCGCGGGCAGGGCGGTGGTGATGATCCTGGACAGCGGAAGCTCCTGTGGTCGGGCCCGGTTCGTTCTGCGCCGCACGGTAGCCAGGGGCGGTAGACGACCGATCAACGGATCATCTATCCGGCACGGTGCCCCCGTTCGCGGTAGTACGGTGACGATCCGCCCGCGCGGACGATCACGGGGTACGAGGGCCGGCCGGCGGGCCGCCGCTGGAACGGCTCCTGGGCCGGCCCGGCCGAATACGCCGCCAGCCGCTCCGCCAGCCGCAGCAGGTCGGGCGCCCGCAGGACGCGTCCGTCGGAGCCCGGGAGGGGCACGTGCAGCGGCTCGGTCCAGCGGGCCGGGACGGCCGCCAGGCCGTAGCGGGCGCCGGCCAGGCCGCCGGTGACGGCGGCGACGGTGTCGGTGTCGCCGCCTAGGTCGACGGCGGCGCGCAGGGCCGCCTCGAAGCCGTCGGTGGTGCGCAGCGCCCAGACAGCGGAGCCCAGGCAGGGCCAGACTGCGCCGTTGGGCTCGGTGGCCTGGTCGGGGTGCCAGTCGTGGGCGAGGACGGTGGCGTAGCGCTCACGGTGCTCGGGGTCCACCGCGGCCAGCACGGACGGGAGTTCGGCGAGCGGTTCGGTGCCGTCCAGGGCGAGACGGACCAGCTCGTGGAAGATCGCCGTACCCTCCCAGGCGGCCCGGTCGCCGTGGGTGAGCGCGGCGATCCGGCGGGCGGCGTCCATGGTGGCCTCGCGGCCGGCGCGGGCGAAGGCGACCGCGGCGGTGGCGGCCCGCATCAGGGAGCCGTTGCCGGCGGCGCGCAGGGTGGTGTTGAAGTGGATGCCGGCGGCGAGGTCCCAGGGGTGGCCGCCAGTGAGCACGGACTCGGTCTGGATGCCGATGTCCTTGGGTTCGGCGGCGGCCCAGCGGCGGAACCGGTCGAAGATGTCCGGGAGGTCCAACTCCCCGCGTTCGAGGAGGGATTCGGCGACCAGGACGGCCATCTGGGTGTCGTCGGTGGCCTCGCCGCGCTCCCAGCCGCCGCCAGCGACCAGTTCCGCTCCGCCCCCGCCGATCGGGAAGCGGGCAGACAGGACGCCGGCCGGGCCGAACTCGTAGGGCGCGCCGAGGGCGTCGCCCACCGCCGACCCGAGGATCGCCCCGGCCGCCCGCGCGTTCCGCCCGGCCGGGTCGGTCACGCCTGGGCCGGGGTGATCGGCAGACCGCGCTTGTGCTCGGTGCGGCGGTAGTGGCCGAGGACGGTCTGGAAGACCTGCTCGCTGACCGGGCGACCCTCCAGGAAGTCGTCCAGGTCGTTGTACTCGACGCCGAGCGCGTCCTCGTCGGGCTTGCCGGGGGCGAGGTTCTCCAGGTCCGCGGTGGGGACCTTGCCGACCAGCTCCTCAGGCGCCCCCAAGTGGGCCGCCATCGCGCGGACCTGACGCTTCGTCAGACCGGAGAGCGGCATCACGTCGGCCGCGCCGTCGCCGAACTTGGTGAAGAAGCCGACGGCCGCCTCGGCGGCGTGGTCGGTGCCGACGACCAGGCCGCCACTGGCGCCCGCGGCCGCGTACTGGACCACCATCCGCTGGCGGGCCTTGACGTTGCCGCGCACGAAGTCCTCGTGGGCGTGATCGCGGAAGGTGAGGCCGGCGGTCAGCAGCGCGTCGAAGGCGGCGTCGGTCGCGGGCTTGACGTCGACGGTGAGCAGTTCGTCGGCCCGGATGAAGTCCAGGGCGCGCTGGGCGTCGGCCTCGTCCGCCTGGACGCCGTACGGCAGCCGCATCGCGGTGAAGGAGGCCTGGTACCCCTCGGCGCGCAGCCGCTCGACGGCGAGCTGGCAGAGCCGACCGGTGGTGGTGGAGTCCACCCCGCCGCTGATGCCCAGCACCAGGGTGCGCGCGCCGGAGGCCCGCAGCTGGTCGGCGAGGAAGGCCACCCGGCGCTCGGCTTCCTTCGCGGGGTCGGTGACGGGCACCACCCCGAGGGCCAGGGCGATCTCGCGCTGGACGTCCGCGGGCAGGGTTTCGGTCATGGTCGGCTCCTTCGGGTCGGTACCACGACATCATCCACCCGGGCCGCGGCCGCGCCTGCGGCGCCCCCTGGCCCGTCCGGCCTGATCCTGCCCTGAACGGCCTGATCCCTGGACGGCCTGGTCCGACCCGATCCGGCCCTGGACGGCCCCGGGCGCCCCTCAGGACGGGACTGCCGGGCCCGGCCCTCCGCCCGTCTCCGGCGCCGGGTGCCGGAGGATGTCGAGCACCACGCGGCCGTCCACCGTCTCCTGGGCGACCAGCAGCGCCGCCAACTCGTCCAGGTGGTGCCGGTGTTCGCGCAGCAGCGCGACGGCCCGGCGCTCGGCGCCGCGCAGCAGGGCGGCCACCGCCTCGTCCATCGCGCGCTGGGTCTGCTCGGAGTAGGGGCGGCGCAGCAGGTCCTCGGGGTGGTCGCCGAGGTACTGGGGGGAGCCGCTGGAGTAACCGACCGGTCCGATGTCCGGGGAGAGGCCGAACTCGCGGACCATCCTGGTGGCCACCGAGGTGGCGTTGGCGAGGTCGTTGGCGGCGCCGGTCGAGCCCTCGCCGAAGACCACCAGTTCGGCGGCCCGCCCGCCGAGCTGGACGGTGATCAGGTCGTTCAGGTAGCCCTCGCTGTACAGGTGCCGCTCCGCCTCGGGAAGCTGTTCGGTGGCGCCGAGGGCGACCCCGGCCGGGAGGATGGTCACCTTCGCGACCGGGTCGGCGTGCCGGCACAGCGCGGCGGTCAGCGCGTGCCCGGACTCGTGCACGGCGACGGCGTGCCGCTCCTCGGGCAGCAGCGCGTTGGAGGACTCCCGGCGTCCGAGCAGCACCCGGTCGCGGGCGTCGTCGAGGTCGGCGGCGGTGATGGTGGACCGTTCGGCGCGCACGGCGTTGATGGCGGCCTCGTTGACCAGGTTGGCGAGGTCAGCGCCGGAGAAACCCGGGGTGCCGCGGGCGATCCGGTCCAGGTCGGCCTCCGGGGCGAGGGTCTTGCCGCGGGTGTGGACGGCGAGGATGGCCGCCCGCTCGGCCTGGTTGGGCAGCGGCACGGTGACCTGCCGGTCGAAGCGGCCGGGGCGCAGCAGGGCCGGGTCGAGGGCGTCCGGCCGGTTGGTGGCGGCGATGACGACGATGCCGGTGCTCTGGTCGAAGCCGTCCATCTCGGAGAGCAGCTGGTTGAGGGTCTGCTCGCGCTCGTCGTTGCCGCCGATCCGGCTGCCGCCCGCGCGTCGGCCGCCCACGGCGTCGATCTCGTCGATGAAGACGATGGACGGGGCGCGCTTGCGGGCCTCGTCGAACAGGTCGCGGACCCGGGAGGCGCCGACGCCGACGAACATCTCCACGAAGCCGGAGCCGGTGACGGACAGGAAGGGTACGGAGGCCTCGCCGGCGACCGCCCGGGCGAGCAGCGTCTTGCCGGTGCCCGGTGGGCCTACCATGATCACTCCGCGCGGCCCCTTGGCCCCCGCGGCGGCGTAGCGTTCCGGGCTGCGCAGGAAGTCGACCACCTCGCTGACCTCCTGTTTCACCCCCTCGTACCCGGCCACGTCGGCGAAGCCGGTGGCGGGCCGCTCGGCCTCGATGATCTTCGCCCGGGAGCGGCCGATCGCGCTCAGCCCGCCGCCGAGCGAGCGCGCCGCCATCCGGCCGGACCACAGGAACAGCCCGCCGAAGATCAGCAGCGGCAGGAACAGCAGCAGGGTGGACCAGATCGAGCTGCCCCCGCTGGAGCGGCTGCCGGTGACGCTCACGTGCTGGTCGGAGAGCGCCCGGCTGAGCTGGGAGGTGTCCAGGGCGGTCGGGAGCTGGCTGGTGAAGTGGGTGCCGTCCTTGAGCGTGCCGGACACCCCGCCGGTGTCGCTGACGTCCACGGTCTGCACCTGGCCGGCGTCGACCCGGTTGAGCAGGTCGGTGTAGCCGTAGCGGGGGCCGACCGGGCTGGGCTTGGCGAGCAGCACCAGGAGCAGCAGGGTCACCAGCACGGCGACGGGCAGCAGCCAGCGGCGCAGCGCGGGGGGCGGCGGCTTGGGCGGGGTGCCGCCGGGGCCCCGGTTGGGACCTCCGCCGGGGCCGCGGTTCGAGCCACCACCGGGGCCGCCACCAGGGCCTCCACCACGGCCGGGCGGGTCGGGCCACCGGCCGGGGCCTCGGCCGGGCGGGGTCGCCGGGTGGCGGTCAGCGCGCAGACGCGTTCGTCCGATCATCCACGCTCACCGCCTCTCGGGCGCCGCCGGGCCTCACCCGCCGGCCCCGCACGGACTCCCCGCTCAGGGCCCACCCCTCCATGGTCGCCCCTGCGGCCCAGGACGGGAGCCGGAGGCCCGGACGGCACCGCCGTCGGACGTCGGCCGTCGGCTGTCGGACGTCGGACGTCCAGAGGCGCCCCGGGTGGGGCCGGGGCACCCCTCGGGAGGAGCCGCTCCTCAGGAGAAGTCGAGCGAGTCCGTCCGGGTCCGCTTGAGCTCGAAGAACTTCGGGTAGCCGGCCAGCAGGCGGACGCCCTCGAAGACCCGCAGCGCGTCCTCCCCGCGCGGGATCGCGCTCAGCACCGGGCCGAAGAAGGCCACCCCGTCCACGTGGATGGTCGGGGTGCCGACCTCCTCACCGACCGGGTCCATGCCCTCGTGGTGGCTCTTGCGCAGCGCGAGGTCGTACGCGGTGCTGGTGGCCGCCTCGGCGAGTTCCTCAGGCAGTCCGGCCGCCACCAGGGCCTCGCGGATGACGGTGTCGTCGGCGGGCCGGTCCTGGTCGTGGAAGCGGGTGCCGAGCTCGGTGTAGAGGTCACGCAGCACGTGCTGGCCGTACTGTTCGGCGGCGGCGATGCAGACCCGGACGGGGCCCCAGCCGGTGGTCATCAGGCGCTGGTAGCGCTCCGGCAGGTCGGTGCGGCCCTCGTTGAGGACGGACAGGCTCATCACCCGGAAGGTGAGGTCGAGTTCGCGCTGGCGGGCGACCTCCAGGATCCACCGGGAGGTGATCCAGGCGAAGGGGCAGACGGGGTCGAAGTAGAAGTCGACCTTGGTGGCCCCGGTGTTCACGATCTCGTTCTCGTGCGCGCTCTTGTTCTCGTTCTTGTTCACGTGGATGATCTTAGGGCCGGATTGGACCGGTATCCAGGGCCAATCGGATCAACTTCCAGTGGTCCACTTCTCAGCTGCAGGTGGTCCCGTCGGAAGGTACCGTACCGTCCAGCAGGTAGGCGTCCACGGTCTTCTTCAGGCACGGGTTGCCGGTGTTGTAGCCGCCGTGGCCCTCGCCGTTGAGGGTGACGGTGATGCCGACGCCTGAGCCCAGCTGCTGCGCCATGGTGCGGGCGCCCTCGACCGGAGTGGCCGGGTCCCCGGCGGTGCCGACCACCAGGATCGGGGCGGCGCCCTGCGCGGAGACCTCCGGGTGGTCGGTCTTGCCGGGGACGGGCCAGCCGGTGCAGCCGGTCAGACCCCAGGCGGTGAAGTCGCCGAACACCGGGGAGGCGGTGCGGAACTGCGGCAGCTCCTGCTCGACGTCCTGGTCGGAGTAGCGCTGCCGGGCATCCACGCAACTGATCGCCCGGTTGGCCGCGTTGAGGTTGTTGTAGTGGCCCTGCGGATCGCGCCCGAGCAGCGCGTCGGCGAGCTGGAGGAGGGTGTCGCCGGTCCCCGCCTGCATCGCCTCGGTGAGTCCGGAGGCCAGCGCGGGCCAGGCCTGCCGGCTGTACAGGGCGCTGGCGATGCCGGTGACGGCCAGGCTCTCGGTGAGCTTGCGTCCGCTGCTGGTGGGCAGCGGCGACTGCGCGATCTTCTGCAGCAGGTCGGTGATCCGCGCGGTGCCCTCGGCGCCGCCGGCGCCGGTCGGGCAGGCGGCCGCGTCCTGGGTGGCACAGGCCTTCATGAAGTCGTCCAGGGCGAGTTGGAAGCCCTGGGCCTGGCCGAGCGCGTTCTGCTGCGGGTCCTTGGTCGGGTCGACCACCGAGTCCAGCACCATCCGGCCGACCTCCTGCGGGAACAAGTGCGCGTAGACGCCGCCGAGTTGAGTGCCGTAGCTGATCCCGAAGTAGGAGAGCTTCCGATCGCCGAGGACCTGCCGCATCAGGTCCATGTCCCGGGCGGCGCTCTCGGTGTCCACGTACGGCAGCACTGCGGCGGAGTTGTGCTCGCAGGCGGCGGCGAACTGCGCGTTGCTGTCGTCCAGTGCCTTGACCTCGGCGGAGGTGTCCGGGGTGCCGTCGACGGCCGCGTTGGCGTCCATCCCCTGGTCGTCCAGGCACTTCACCCCGGCGCTGTCGCCGACCCCGCGCGGATCGAAACTCACCAGGTCGTAGCGGGTGTTGAGGGAGGCGTAGGCCGAGGACAGGGCGGGCAAGGTGGCCACGCCGGACGCACCGGGGCCGCCGAAGTTGAAGAGCAGCGAGCCGAGCCGGTGCTGTTCGTCCTTGGCCTTGCTGCGGATCAGTGCGAGGTCGATGGTCTTCCCGTCGGGATCGGCGTGGTCCAGCGGGGCCTTGAGGGTGGCGCACTCCCAGTCGCTCGCGGGCGCGGTGCCGCCGCCCTGCGCGGCGCTCGGGGCCGGGCAGGGCTTCCAGTCCAGCCGCTGGGCGGCCAGGCCGGTGGCGCTCGCACCGGTGGCCGGGGAGCTGGGCGCGGGTTCGGCGGCGGAGCGGCTGTCGCCCTGGCAACCGGAGAGGGGGGCGATCAGCAGCGCGGTCAGGCCGAGTGCGCCGGCGCCGCGGACGACGGTGTGCATGGAGCGGTCCACCTCTCGGTTGGCCGGGCTGGTACGCCGGGCTGGCCTGCCGGGCTGATCTGCTGCCGCACCGCCCGGCAAGCGCACCGGCGTGCGGCAGAACGGCGTACGCCCTGGTGCTTCGGGGAGGCGTACGCCCCGGCGCTCAGCAGCGTCGGCGCACCACAGACCCTAGGGGGCGGGGCTGGGCGACGCCCGTCGGAGTCCACGGACGGAGGGCGTGCGCCGAACGGGCTACCACCGGCCGACCGGGTGAGGATTCAACCGGGCCACGGGGTGGCAGCCTTACCGCCGGTCGCCGGTGCGTCGCCGGTGCGCCATGGAATACGTCGTGGCTGCGTCGCCGGGGGCTGCGTCGCCGGTGCGTCGTGGCTGCGGCCTCGGCATACGGAGGCTCCGTTGCGGTCCGTTGCGGGTCCGCGGTGGACCGGCGGTGGGCACGGCTCGGACAGATCGCGAACAGGGGGCGCGTTGAACGACGACACCGACTTCGTCAGCGTGGACGTCTTCATCACCACCAGCCGGCAGGAGATCCTGCTCCAACTGCGCGACGACAAGCCGGACATCCGGTGGCCCGCCCACTGGGTGGTCCCGGGTGGCCACCGCGAGCCCGGAGAGACGCCGCACCGGACGGCGGTGCGCGAACTGCGCGAGGAGACCGGGCTGGACGTGCCCGACCTGCTCCCCTTCCACCCGGTGCTGGCCGCGACCGACCACCGGGGCCACCGGCGGCGCGCCTTCCACGCCCAGGTCGACGTCGACCCGGCCGAGCTGGTCCTCGGCGAGGGCCAGGAGCTGCGGCTGGTCCCGTTCGCCGAGGCGCAGCGGATGAAGGTGCCGCCCGCACTCAAGGGCTACCTGCGCCAGCTGGAGGCCCGACTGGCGGTCGGGCGGACCCATGACTGGGCGGTGGTCGACGACATCCACCGCCACCTCTCCGACCACCGGGACGGCCTCGGACTGCCGCTGCTGCCCCTACAGGTAGTGAAGATCCAGGAGGAGGCCGGGGAGGTCGCGGAGGCACTGCTCGGCGTGCTCGGGGCCAATCCGCGCAAGGGGGTCAGCCACTCGATGGCCGATCTGCAGGGCGAGCTGTGCGACGTGATCACCGCCGCGATGGTCGCTTTGCGGGACACCACGACGGATCCGGGCGCCGTGCTGGCCGAGCACCTGGCGGGGTGGCGGCCTTCGCGGGCGTCGCAGCCGCCTCGGGCATCGCAGCCGTCGCAGCCATAGCAGCCGCCTCGGGCGTCGCAATCGTCGCAGCCGTCACAGCGGGAGGCGTAGCAGGAGGCGTAGCGGAAGGCGTGGCGGGCCGATCTCCCGCCGCATCGCCGTGCGTGCACTACCTTGCGTCGCCTGCTATCTTGCATTGCATGGTACCTGGCACCGCAAGCCCCGAGCCTGACGTTCCACCCGGTTCGTCCGGTTCGTCCGACGGCCCGGTCGCGACTCAGCTGCGCAAGGGAGTCCTGGAGTACTGCGTCCTCGCGCTGCTGCGCGACGGCCCGCGCTACGGGGTCGAACTGCTCCAGGAACTCGGCCGGTACCCGACGCTGGCGACCAGCCAGGGCACCATCTACCCCCTGCTGTCCCGGCTGCGCCGTGCCGGGCTCGCGGACACCTTCCTGCGCGACTCGGCCAGCGGCCCGTCCCGCCGGTACTACACCCTCACGGAAGCCGGGCGGAGCGCGCTGGAGGAGTTCACCGCGCTGTGGCCCGCCTTCCGTGCCACCGTCGACCACGTCCTCGCCCCAGGAGACCACCCGTGAACAACCCCATCGAGCACCCCCTGGTCCGCGCCCACCTCGACGCGGTCGCCCGCAGCACCGCCACCCTGCCGCCGGAACGCCGCCGCGAACTGCTGGCCGACCTGCGCGAGCACATCGAGATCTCGCTCACCGACACCCCGCTCACCGAGGCCGCCGTCCGCGCCGTCCTGGAACAGCTCGGCACCCCCCGGCAGATCGCCCACGCCGCCCTCGCCGAGGAGGGTCAGACTCCGCCCGCCCCGGAGCCGGCGGGCCGGACCAACCTCACCCTGGCCCTCGCCGTGCTCGCCCTGCCACTGGCGCTGATCCCGGTCGCCGGGCCCGTACTCGGGTTCGCCTCGGCCGTCCTGGCCGCCGTCCGGGTCAGCAGGTCCCGGCAGTGGACCCGGCGCGAGAAGCGCCAGGCGGCACTGCTCCTGCTCTCGCCGCTCCTCCTCACCCCGGCGATCGCCCTGGTCGTCACGGTGCTCTCCGGACTCACCCCCACCGCCCTGCTCGCCACCTGCGCCCTGGGCTTCTGCCCGAGCCTGACCGCGGCCCTGCGCCTCTCCCGGTCCGCCGCCCGGGTACGCACGGCAGGGCTCGCCGCCTGACGCCGCAGCGGCCTCCCACCCGGGCCGCGCCGGCCAGACGGTCCGACGGAGCAGCCCCGTCCCCCGGCAGCCCGCCGGCTGCGGCAGGACGACCGAGCGGCCCCAGCCGAAAGGGCGGCCAACTCCCCCACCACGAAGGGGAATCATCCACCGGGGCGAACACCCTCCGGTCGAGGTACGTGCCCCGGGCCCGGCGATCGAAACCGGCGTCAGCGGCGCCCCTGAACTCGGACCCCACCGCCCGCCCCTGACATCGCCCTCGGCGCCGGGTCAGTAGGCCGATCGGCAGCCTGGCCTGGGGAAATCGGTCGCCGGAACCTGCCGATCGGCACATGTGCGGGTGGGTGGTGGCGGGTGAGGATGGCGGTCGACGGGGCCCCTCCGGTGGGGCCCGGGAAGGACCTACGCCATGACCGCCCCTCGCTTTCTCAGCTCAGCGCAGTTCCAGCCCCGGCCTGCCGCGCACCACGTACGCCGGCAGCCGCATCTCGCCCAGTACCGCCGGGGGCAGGCGCAGCCCGAACCGCCGCCCGACCGCGCCGAGGCTCCGCTGCCGCAGACCCGCACAGGGCGAACTCCCAGGCACGCAGGAGGTGACACCGTCCGCCTCCAGGACGTTGGCGGCGACCAGCTCCGGCACGAGCAGGTCCGGCTGCTGCCCCCAGCGCCAGCGCTCCTGGCCGAGGCCGAAGCCGCACAACACGGCGCCGTCCCGGGCGTAGTCGAGCAGAGCCGGCGGCTGCTCCGGCATCGGGCGGAAGTGGACCACCTCCACGCCCTCACGCGCTATCTCGGTGAGCAGTTCACCGCCGGTGGAGTCCCCGTACTCGATCGCGAAGGACCAGCCGTCCGCCTCGCCTACCCGGATCACGCCGTCGCCGTCATCGCCGGGGCGGTAGACCTCGATGTCCAGGTCCCAGATCTCCCTGCCGCTGATCGGCCCGGTCACCTCGGCCGGGTCGGCACCCATCCGACGGGCGAGTTCCTCAGGCCGGATCCCCCGGGCGAACACCACCCCGGCCACTTCCCCGCCCGCGTCCGCCAGCCACTGGATGCCCTCACCGTCCCGCCCCTCGGCCTCGCGCGAACCATCATCGATGACGCCGATCATGACGCCCCTCCCCTCGCGCCCGCCCTGCGATGGCCAGGCACCGCCGGTCCGCACCATAACCGAGATCTCCGACATCCAACGCCGAACGCGGGGGCAGACGACCGTCCGGGCAGAGCAACTCCCCTGGGGCACAGCACCATTCACCAACCCCACCCGGCACGACGTTCCCGCCCCCTCCCCGAGGCCGGCCGGAGCACCGCCCCGGCCCCCGATGCCCCTAGCTCACCCACCTGCATTCGCCCCGCCCCGGTCACCCCCTCCACCACGACGACGGCGCCCCGCCACCACACCCGGACCTGCCACCTCCCGTGCCCTGCCCAAACGACCCCGACACCCGGAGGACAGCCCCCACCCCAACCAGGCCGACCCACACCGAAGACCCCAGCGCAGGAAGTCGAGCCGCCCGACTTCCTGCGCCACGCCCCAACTCCCGGAAGCACACCCACCCAGGCCCACCCAGCACGGTCCCCGACCCCCGGAGGCCAACGCCGACACAGGACGTCGAACCCACCGACTTCCCGCCCCCACCCAAACGCCCCCGCAACACCCGGCGGCGACCCAACCCCGCACCCGCAACCACCATAGGCAGCCCCACGCCGAGCGGGCCCAAGACAGGCCCGCGCAGGAAGTCGGACTGGCCGACTTCCTGCGCGCTGGTCAACCGCCCCAACTGCCCTCGGCCTCAACCCCTCCGGCGCAGCACCGTCCTCCGCGCGATGAGGGCGTAGACCAGGGCGGCCACCGCGATGCCCACCGGGAGGGCCAGGTCGACGCCCGTCAGGGCCGCGACGGGGCCGGTGTAGAGGGTGTCGACGCAGAGGGCCGAGGTGGCCACGCCCGCCAGGAGGGCGACCGCGCCGGCCGGATTGACGCCCGCGCGGTACCAGAAGGGGCTGCCCGGGGTCTCGTCGGTGAGGGCCCGGCCGTCGTAGTGGTTGCGGCGCAGCAGGATGTCGGTGGCGTAGATGGCGGTGCTGGGGCCGAGGAGGACGACGGTCAGCTGGAGCACGTTGCTGAACGTGTCGAGGAAGTTGGAGACCAGCAGCGCGTACAGGGTCAGCGCGACGGCGACCATACCGTCCACGAGGACGCTGAGCGTCCGGCGGAGTGGCCAGGCCGGTGGCAATGCGGGTGCGCCGCCCGTTACCAGCAGTTCGCCCACCCGTCCAGGTGACCCTAGGGGAACCGTCCCGGTGCCCCCAAGGGCCCGGGGCCGGTGGGGTTGCCCCCCGAGAGACCTGGCGGCCCGCCCCAGCGCGCCGCACCCCCTCCTCGGCGGAGGATTCTCTCACCGGCCAGGGCGGCCGGACGAGTTGAACCGATCGACCCGCACGAACCGATCGCCCCCGCGACCGCCCCGGGTCGAACCCATGAGCCGAGGAGTAGCCATCATGACCGTGACCCTGAAGCCGATCGCCCGCCGGACCGTGCTGCCCGCCACCACGGGCACCGCAGTCGCCGCCACCGCCGCGCTGCTCACCCCGGGAAGGGCCAGGGCCGCATCGGTGACGGGCCCGGCCCCGCAGTCCGCGACCGTCTCCGCGGACCTGGACCGGATCGCCCACCTCCTGCGCTCCACCGAGCCCGACGCCCCGACCGGCGGCCTACGGGCGCTGGGCGCGATGATCGGCGACGCCCGGGTCGTCGGCCTCGGCGAGGCCACCCATGGTTCGCACGAGTTCTTCACCATGAAGCACCGGGTGCTCCGCTACCTGGTCGAGGAGAAGGGCTTCACCACCTTCGCCCTGGAGGCCAGTTGGTCCGCGGGCCTGCAAATCGACGCCTTCGTGCAGGGCCAGGGCGACGACGACGCCCAGCGGCTGGTCCGCCGGGTCATGGCCGGATCGCCCTGGCAACGGCGGGAGTTCGCCGACCTGATCGGCTGGATGCGCGCGTACAACGGCACCGGGCCGCAGCACCCGGTCCACTTCGTGGGCACCGACCTCGGCTTCCCCGGGATCGGCGACCAGCCCTTCGCCGAGGTCACCGCCTACCTGCGGAAGGCCGCCCCGGCCTCGCTGTCGGGCGTCGAGCAGCTGTACGCCGGCCTGCGGCCGTTCGGCGACGTCGTCGGCTACCTGACCCGGACCCAGCTGCCCGAGCGGCAGCGCAACGCGGACCTGGCGCAGCAGGCGCTGGAGCTGGTCGCCGCGACCGGCCGGGACGGCGACGAGGAGTACGACTGGGCCGTCCTGCACGCCCGGAACATCGCCCGCTCCTTCGCCTTCTGCACCGTGCGGACCGAGGACGGCTCCTCCGTCACCGCCGCGCAGGTGCTCCGCGACCGGGCGATGGCGGACAACACCCTGTGGTGGCAGCGCCGCCTCGGCGGCAAGGTGCTGCTCTCGGCGCACAACGGGCACGTCGGCTTCGTGTCGTCCGACCCCGCGCTGTACCCCCGGACGGGGGGCTCCCTGCTGCGCGACGCGCTCGGCGCCGACTACGTCAGCATCGGCTTCACCTTCGGCGGCGGCTCCTTCCTCACCGAGGCCGACCCGTTCGCCGACGGCTGGCGGAGCGCCACCGTGCCGCCCGCGACGCTGGGCATGAACGAGTACCTCCTCGACCGGGTCCGCCCCCGCGACTTCTACCTCGACCTGCGCCAGGCCCCGCCCGCGGCCCGCGCCTGGCTGGCGACCGCCCGCCCGACCTACGACGCCGGTACCACCTTCCGCCGCGACCCGCTGCCCACCCTCGCCCTCAGCGCCGGCTACGACCTGCTGATCCACCTCCACCGGGTCCGCGCGGCCGACAAGCTCTGACCGCCGGCACCGTCGGCCGGCACCGCCCGCCGGCGCCACCCGGCCCCGCCAACTCCGCCACGAACACGGCGAGTCGACCCAGGACCAGCGCTCCCCCCAGCCCTCGCCCCCGGGCCCACGGCCGAAGGCCCGACTGCCCCGCCCAGCCCAGCACCGCCCCACCCCGCCCCGCCCCGCCCCGGCGATGAACGCAGGCCCGACCGTCCCGCCCGGATCGGCGAACTCCCGCCGTCCCCGCCGAAGACCGCACGTGCCGTCTGACATGATCGCCCCCGTCGCCCCGGCGGCCCCTCGCCCCGGCGGCCCGCCCGCCCGAGGACGGCACGACCCCGAGGAACCAGGGCATGAGCAAGACGAACACAGCGGCCGGCCGGGCATGCTGACCGCCGACCGCTGCTGGGGAGGCAACCCGGCCGAGCCCCACCTGATCACCTCCTGTGCCGGAGGGTCCCGCTCCGACGACGGCCGAACGGTGACCGAGGACTCGCCGATCGGCGGCAGCCACCGCATCGGCGCCGCCCTACCCGTCGAGTACGGCGACGGCGACAGCGGTGGCAATGGGGGGCGACGGCGACGGCGACTACCACGCCACCGGGTTCTCCTACGCGACCGGCGACCTGGCCGGACTGCTCGCCGTACCGCTCCCCGTACTGCCGGTCGGCATGCTCGGCCTGTGGCTGGTCGGTCTCGCGTTGGGCACGCGTTCGGCACCATCCCGGCCGGGGTCCGACCGTAGTCGACGGTGACCCCTCTCCGCCCGGCTGCTCCAGTGGGCGTGGGCGCCCACCGAGCCGCGGTGGCGCGGGGGCGCGGGATGCTGATGGCGTCGATCCGGTCCCAGGTCCAACTGGCCCAGCGGGCGCCGGTGAGCCGTGGGCCGGGCCGGGTGGCGCGCCTATCGTGGGCTGGTGACCGATCATCGGACCGTCCCACCACCTGCCGCCCGGACGGACTACCTGCTCGCCGCCTTCGCCTTCGCCGTCTGCATGACCGGGACCACCCTGCCCACTCCGCTGTACGGGCTGTACCAGGAGCGGATCGGCTTCTCCGAGCTGACGGTGACGGTGGTGTTCGCCGTGTACGCCTTCGGGGTCATCGGCATCCTGCTGCTGGTCGGCAATGTCTCCGACACGGTCGGGCGCCGACCGGTGCTGCTGTGCGGGCTGGTCAGCTCGGCCTGCAGCGCGGTCGTGTTCCTGACGGCGGACAGCGTGCCGCTGCTGTTCCTGGGCCGGCTGCTGTCCGGTCTGTCGGCGGGCGTGTTCACCGGTACCGCCACGGCGTACGTGCTGGAACTGGCGCCGCCACGGCACCGGGGGCGGGCGGGCTTCGTCGCGACCGCGGCCAACATGGGCGGCCTGGGCTTCGGACCGCTGCTGGCGGGCCTGCTCTCCCAGTACGCCCCGCACCCGCTGGTGCTGCCGTTCGTCGTGCACCTGGTGCTGGTCGCCGCGGCCGTCGGTGCCCTTCTGTGGCTGCCGGAGACCGTCGCCGGTGCCCGTCCGCTGCGCACCGCCCGGCCGGTCCGGCCCGGTCTGCCGCCGGAGGTCCGGCGGGTGTTCGTGCCGGCCGCGCTCGCGGCCTTCGCCGGGTTCTCGCTGCTGGGCCTGTTCACCTCGGTCAGCCCGGCCTTCCTCGCCGAGGGCCTGGGCGTGCACAACCGGGCGCTGGTCGGCCTGGTCGTCTCCTCGGCCTTCCTGGCCTCCACCCTGGGCCAGCTCCTGGTCCCCCGGCTGGGCACCGCGCGGGCCATTCCGCTGGGCTGCCTGGTGCTGATCGCCGGGCTGGCCCTGCTGGCGGGCTCGCTGGCCTGGGCCGTCCTGGCCTTCCTGGTGCTCGCCGCGCTGGTGGGCGGCGCCGGGCAGGGCATGGGCCTGCGCGGCGCGGTGGGCGAGGTCGCCGCCGCGAGCCCGGCGGAGCACCGCGGCGGTGCCCTGTCGGCGCTGTTCGTGGTCGCCTACTTCGGCATCTCGATCCCGGTGATCGGCGTCGGCCTGCTCACCGGGCCGATCGGCCTGGCCCACGCGGGTCTGGTGTTCGCCGCCTGCATGACCCTGCTGGCCGCCGCCTCCGGCGCCTACCTGCTCCGCCAGGCGGGCGCCGGGGCCTGATCACGGGCCGACCCCATCAGGGCCGACCGGTGCACGGCCACCCGACCAGTGGATGGCTACGCGACCGGTGCACGGCCACCCGGCCAGTGGATGGCTACGCGACCGGTGCACAGCCGTCCGGCCGGTGCGCGGCTACGCGGTCGGTGTCCGCCCGGCGCGGATCCGCTGACGCAGGAAGAGGGCGGCGCGGTCGAGCGCCTCGTCCGCCTCGTCCAGGACGCCGGTGAAGCACTGGAACACGTGCGGCGCATCGGCGGTGATGTCCAGGACGACGTCCACGCCCGCCGCGCTCGCCCGCGCGGCCAGCCGGGTGGAGTCGTCCAGCAGCAGTTCGTTGGTGCCGACCTGGATCAGCATCGGGGGCAGGCCGGTGAGGTCGGCGTGCACGGCCGGGCTGAGCAGCGGCTGCCGAGGATCGGCTCCGCCGAGGTACATCGCCCCGGTGTGGTCCAGGGCGGCCCGGGTGAAGATCGGGTCGATGCCCTCCTTGGTCCGCATGCTCGCGCCGCTCCGGGTGGCGTCGAGGCCCGGGGAGAAGGCGAGTACGGCGGCGGGCTGCGGCAGGCCCGCGTCCCGGGCGGCGAGGCAGGTGGTGACGGCGAGTCCGCCGCCGGCCGAGTCCCCGGCGAAGACGACTTCCGAGGGATCCTCGCCCTGGTCGAGGAGGGCGCGGTAGGCGCTCAGGCAGTCCTCGATCGCGGCCGGGAAGGGGTGTTCGGGGGCGAGCCGGTAGTCCAGCGAGTACGCCCCGAGACCGGTCCTGGCCACCAGGTTGCCGGTCAGCGAGAGTGCGGTCTCCGGCGAGCCGAAGACCCAGCCGCCGCCGTGGAAGTAGAGGATCGTCCCCGCCCCCGGACCACCGTCCGAACCGCGCTCCGCCACGTCATCCGCCCCGCCCCTCGGCTCGACGCGCAGCGCGGGCCGGTCACCGAGGACGGTCGGCGCGGTGCGGATGGAGTCGTGGGGCACGACCATCCCGGCCATCAGCTCCCGGAACCCGGCCCGAATCTCCTCCACCGACGGCGGCCCCACTGCCCCCGACTTCGCCTCGGCCCCCGACTGTCCCCCAGGTCCTGACTGCCCCTCAGGCCCCGACTGCCCGGCCGCCCTCGGCTGCCGCAGCATCGCATCGATCCGGCTGCGCTGCTCCCTGCTCATGGGCACACTCCTGCCTCAAGTAGCTTCCCGTACACTATATGCCGTGGAAGCTACATTGAACGGAGCCGTCTCCGCAGCCGATCTCCCGGAGTTCTTCGCCGACCTGGTCCGGTGCGAGACGCGCCTGTACAACGCCCTCAACGACCGGCTCCGCGAGCGGCACGGGATCGTGACCTCGCAGTACGAGTTCCTGGACCACCTGCGCCGCCACCCCGGTTGCCGGGTGGCCGACCTCGCCGCCGTGTTCGCCATCGGTGTCGGAGCGACCAGCAAGGGCATCGACCGCCTGGAGAAGCAGGGCTGGGCCGCCCGCCGGCCGAACCCCGCGGACCGCCGGTCCTCGCTGCTGGTCCTGACCGACGACGGGGCGCGGCTCGTCGAGGCGGCGGAGCGGACCTTCAGGGAGGGCCTGGCCGAGCTGCTCGCGGACGCCCTCGACGCCCCCACCCTGTCGGCGACCGCACGGACCCTGGCCGCCCTGCGCTCCGCGCTCGAACGCGACCAGGTCGGCACCCCCACCGGCTGACCCCCGGCCCGCCCGGGAAAGACGAGAGCGGGCAGGCCCTGCCGGTCGGGCCCTGAAACGAAGTGAAGACCCCGTCCGGCACCGTGCGAACAGTGCCGACCACAGCCGCGCCGGTTCCCCTACCCTGGGGGCGAGGCCCCCGGATGCCGGGCTCCGGCCGACGCGCACAGCCACCGGGGGGCCGCGTGATCCGCGTACAGCAGCACACCTTCACCTTGATCCCGTGGCCGTGGCGCGTCGTGCCGTGGGCCCAGGTGCCCGAGGGGCTGGAGTTCACCCTCTATGACGTCGTCGACCCGACCGCACCACCCCTGCGCGGCGTCGCGGTGCCCGGGACCCCGGCGGAGGCCGCCCGCTGGAAGACCGGCCACGACGCCTACCTGAGCCTGCTGCGGGAGGCCGAGGAGGAGGTGCGCCACGCCCACGGGGTGCGTTGCCGGCCCGGTTTCATGGTCGACATGCGCTCGGTGCGGCTGCGCCGCTACGGCCTGATGCCCCACCGCAAGGCCCGCTCCCGGCGGCTGTTCGCCGAGTGCCTGACCAGGATGCGCCTGTACGAGGAGACCTACCGGCCGATCCTCCAGGACATCGAGGCCCGCATCGCGGAGGCCTCCGCCGGCGCGGCCTGACCGGGGAGCCCCAATCCTGTTGCGGGAAGGGAGAGTTCAGGGCTTCATGAGTTTCGCGAGGAGTTCGAAGACCGTCGTTGGCCGACGATGACGACCTTGCCCGCGACGGTGCGCGACTCGGCCAGGGCGAGCGCGGCTGCGGCCTCGTCCAACGGGAACTCCGCAGCGATCTGGGCGGTGAGCGTGCCGTCGGCCAGCAGGGCCAGCACCCGGGTGAGGTCCTCGCGCAGCCGGGCGCGGAAGGCGGCCGGGCGGCGGCTGCCCGCCCAGAAGTTGTAGAAGTGCGCGGACCGGCCGTTGGGGAGGTGGTTCCAGAGCGCCAGCCGGGCGAACAGCTTCAGCACCGGGAGCCGCGAGTCGCCCTCCTCGTCCTTGGTGGCGGCGGTGCCGTAGGACACCAGGACGCCGCCGCGGCGCAGCAGCCGCCACGATTCCTCCAGTCCGGCGCCGCCGACGTGGTCGAACACCGCGTCGACGCCGTCCGGTGCGAGCTCCCGGATGCGCCGGTAGGCATCCGGGTCGCGGTAGTCGACCGGGGTCGCGCCCAGCCGGCGGACGGTGTCGTGGTGCCGGACGGACGCCGTGCCGATCACCGTGATCCCGGCGTGCCGGGCCAGTTGCACCAGCGTCGACCCGACGCCGCCGTTGGCGCCGAGCACCACGATCGTGGCGCCCGACGGCACCTTCGCGGTGCGGTGCAGCATCTGCCAGGCCGTCACCCCGTTGACCACGACGGTCTCCGCGTCGGCGGCCGTGACACCGTTCGGCACCGCTACCAGGTCGGCGGCGTCGAGCAGTTGGAGGCTGGCCCAGGCGCCGGTCTTGGTGACGGCGGCGAACCGCCGCCCGACCAGCGCGGGGTCGACCTCCGGGCCGGTCGCGACGACCGTGCCGACCACGTCGTAGCCGGGCACGAAGGGGAAGGGCGGCTGGTCGTAGTACTTGCCGCGGCGCATCTGCTGCTCGGCGAAGGAGACGCCGGTCGCGTCCATCCGCAGCAGGACCCGGCCCGCGGTGGGCAGCGGGAGGTCGCGGCTGCGCACCTGAAGGCCGTCCGGGTCGACGGTGCCAGGCAGGACGACCTCGGTGGCACGGGTGGAGAGGGTGTCGTTCATGGCGTCGCTCCATATCGGCCGATGTGTGAATACAGACGTAAAGTTACACATGTAATCTCAGGGCGCACAAGAGCTGTCGGCCGTAAGTTCTCACCTGTAAGCTCACGCCATGGACAACGAACCGAGCGCACCCCCCAGCCGCCCGCGCAACCGCCGTGGGGAGGGCGCCCGCCTGCGGGACGACATCGTGGCCGCCGCGGTCGAACTGCTCGACCAGGCCGGCACCGAGACCGCCGTCACCCTGCGGTCGGTCGCCCGCCGGGTCGGGATCGCCGCACCCTCGATCTACCGGCACTTCCCCGACCAGCCGACCATCATGCTGGCCGTGGTGCGGCAGGCCTTCGACCAGCTGGAGGCGCAGCTGCGCGCCGCCCGGGACGCGGCCGGCGAGGACCCCCGGCAGCGGCTGCTCGCCCTCTGCCATGCCTACCTGCGGTTCTCCGAGGACCACCCGGAGCGCTACCGCACCATGTTCGGCGGCGTCTGGGTGCCCGCCCTCCAGGACACCGCCGTGACGGCGGACGAGATGCGCACCCTCGGCCAGGAGTCCCTGCAACTGCTCACCGAGGCCCTGGCCGGGTGCGTCGCCGCCGGCCTGGCCACCAGCGACGATGCCTCCTCGGACACCGTCGCGCTGTGGCTGGGGCTGCACGGGCTGGCGCACCAGCGGGCGGTGACGGTCGCCTTTCCGTGGCCGCCGGACATCGCCGAGCGGCTGATCACCGCGCTGGCCCACCTCAAGGCCGAGTAGCCCGGTGGCAGCCGCGCGGCACGCGGGTGGCCGGAAAGCCGGCGCCCCCACCCGGCGACCGGGCGGGGGCCAGGGGCCCGCGGCCGTCAGCAGGTCGAGCGCCCCTCACGGGCGACCACCCGGCCCGCGCGCACGACCAGTTCGCGCGGCGGGAGGTCGATCACCACCTGCGGCAGGCACTCGCCACCCAGCAGCATGAAGTCGGCCGGCGAGCCCGGCCGCCGCCGCCCTCGGGGTGATCTCGCACAGCCGTTCGATGCCGCACTCCCCCCGGTCGTGCAGGTGGACGTCGAGCTGGAGGCCGTGCTCGGCGGCGAGCCCGAACAGCAGCTCCAGCTGGGCGGGACCCCGGCCGTCCGGGCCGCCGTCGAATCCGGCCGGGTCGATCCCGCGGACCGCGTCGACCAGCCCACTCGCCGCCGCCTCCGCGAGCAACCCGCCCACGCCGGGCGTGCGCCGCACCCGTGCTGGGGGAAGGCGACGAGCTGGACGTCCAGCGCACCGGCCGGCCGTTCCCGGGCCTCGGCGAGCCCGGTGACCCCGGCCAGCCCGAAGGCGGGGGTGACGTCCACGTGGGCCGGCCAGCGCGGGTGCCCGGGTCACCCGCGGGGGCCGGCAGCCGGTGGGCCCGTTCGGCGAGCGGGGTGCGCTGCCGCCGGTGGAGGTCCAGCGGACGCCGGCTTCCCGAGCCCGAGCCCCTCAGTCCCAGCCCGGCACCGGCGGCAGTGGCCAGGTGGGCAGGGCAGGCAGTGCGTCGAGCCCCGACACCGCCACCCCGTCCACCCGCAGCCCCGACACCGCCACCCCGTCCACCCGCAGGTCGGCCGCCGGGCCGCGCCCGGCCAGCCAGGCGAGCAGCACCCGCCCGGGGCCGCGCACCACCGGTCCCGAACTGCTGACCGTCCACCCCGAGCCGAGGTCCTCGGCCTCGACCCGGGCCAGCGGAATCCCCCGGTCGCCCAGCGTCGCCACCGTCTCGGCCAGCGCCCGCCGGACGAACCCGTCCGGCCAACCGGACGGCGTAAGGCCGTGGTTCAGGTCCACCCCGTGCACCTCCAGCTCCCGCCAGGCCCGCCACAGCAGGTACCAGGCCGGGTGTCGCCAACCCGCCAGCGCCGGGACCAGCACCGCCCGGCGGGCGGCGGGCAGTTCGGCGGCGTCCCGCAGCAGCCCGTCCAGGGCGGCCCGCAGGTCGGCCACCAGCGCCTCGGCGCCGCGCCCCGCGCCCTCGCCCAACTGCCGTGCCAGCTCGGCGGCGTCGGCCCGCGGGCCGGGCGCGGTGCCGGTACGGGCCAGGGCGAACGTCCACCGGTAGGCGTCGACGCTGCGGGCGAGGTGGGTCAGCACATGGCCCCGGCTCCAACCGGGCAGCAGCGAGGGCTCCCGGGCCTGGCGGTCGGTGAGCTGCTCCAGGCCCGCGCAGAGGCGTTCCGCCGAGGCCCGGACGGCCCCGTACAACCCGTCGAAGTCCGGCTGCCGATCGGCCTCAATCACGCTGGCTTCCGGCCTCGGCAAGGGCCTTGACGCCCTCCAGGGTCGCCGTGATCCCGGTCCGCAGCTCGCCCAGCCGGAAGGCGACGATCTTCTCCTCAGCCTCCGGCCGGGCGTCGATCGCCCGGGTGACACCGCTGCGGCCCGGGCCGATCACCACCGAGTGGCGCACTCGCGTGCCGCCGTCCTCGGCGGCCAGGTCGAAGCGCCAGCGGGCCAGCGCGCCGGCCGGCTCCGCCACCGGGTCGCCGTACCGGCCGTCCGCGTCCATGACGGCCCAGGCGAAGGCGCGGTGCTCGGCCAGCTCCAGCACCTCGGAGACCGTCCGCCAGTCCGGCATGCCCGCCCGGCTGTTGTACCCCTCGAAGCGCGCGCCCGGAGCGGGGCCGTCCGCGCCGTCCAGCCACTGGACCCGCTGCAGCTCCGGGCTGAACCGGGCGGGCAGTCCGATGTCCGTGACCAGCGCCCAGACCCGTTCCAGGCCGGCCCGGACGAACACCTCGCACTGGGTGCCCGGACCATCCGCGTACCGCATTCCACTCCCCCTCGACTGCCTGACCGTCTCGACACTCGACCAGCGACCTCATGGGTCGACACCCGCCGTGCCCCCGCCTCTACGCGTCCGGAACGCCGCGAAGGCAGCGGGCGGGTTGCCGCCCTCTCGCGGGCCCTGGCAACGATGGTCGATCCTGGCGAACCCCCAAGTCAATCCGTGGATTTCCTGGGAAACCCCCAAGCTGCCGCTTGGGTTGGCGGGCCTGCGGCCACCGGCTCGTCCCCGGCAGTACCCTGGGCGCTCGTGACCCTGGACGACCTCCGCGTTTTCGCCGCCGTCTGCCGGGCCGGCTCGCTCAGCGCCGTCGCCCGCGAGCTGGCGTGCAGCCAGTCCGCCGTCAGCCAGCACGTCAAGCGGCTGGAGCGTGAGCTGGGCCTGACCCTGATCGAGCGGCATCCGCGTGGAGTGGTACCCACCCAGGCGGGACGCCATCTGCAGACCGCCGTCGCCACCGGCCTGGGCGGTATCGACCACGCGCTGCGGACCATCGCCGAACTCGCGCGCGGCGAGGGCGGATCGGTGCGGATCACCACCGGAGCCACCAGCATCCGGCACTTCATGTCCGCGGCCGTGGTGGCCTTCCGCGAGCGGTTCCCGCAGGTCAGCCTGGAGTTCCAGACCGGCATCTCCAGCCGCAACTGCCTGGAGGCGCTCACCGCCGGGCACGTCGACCTGGCCTGGATCACCCTCGGCACCCCGGCCCGCGGCGTCGAGCAGCGGCCCGTCGCCGACCTGCCCTGGGTGCTGGCCGTGGCGGCCGCCGACCCGCTCGCCGCCCGGGAGCGCATCGAACCCGCCGACCTGCAGGACGCCCGGCTCATCGGACTGCCGCAGAACTCGGTGTCCCGCTCCCAACTCGACGACTGGCTCGGCAAGTCGGGGATCCGGCCGGTCTTCGACACCAGCGTCACCGATTGGGACACCGCGATCCTGCTGGCCGAACTCGGCCTCGGCCACGCCGTGGTGCCCGCGCTGCCCGAGTGGCAGGGCCCCGGCCACCCCGGCCTGCGACTGGTCCCGCTGCCCGACCTGCCGGGCCTCACCGTCGGCTGGGCCGCCCGGGACTGGGACACCCTGGGGCCGCTGGCCCGCGCCTTCGCGGAGACCGTCGCCAGCCACTGGGGGCGCCCGGCCCCGCCGCCGGTCAGCCCTGGAGCCCCTCCTCGAACTCCCTGACCGACCGCAGCCCGCCGCCGCCCAGCAGCCGGGCCACCGGCAGGCCCTCGTCCCGGGACGTCACGGCCGACAGCCGTGCGAAGTCCTCGGGCAGCACGTCCAGCAGGCTCAGCAGCTGCTCGCCGGTCCGCAGCTCCAGGACCAGGTCGCACCGCAACCGGCTTGGCAGTTCCGGGCGGTGGGCCAGGGCGTGCCACAGTGCCGCCCGCAGGTAGTGCCGCCCGTCGGGTGCCGCGTGCGTCCTCAGCCAGGCCGGGTCCGGGCGCTGGGAGAGACCGAAGTCGGCGGCCCGCTCCACCAGCCGCAGCAGCGCCGGGGTGTCGACGGCCATCAGGTCACCGGGCAGCGCCCGCTCCGTGTCCATGCCCACATCCTGGCTCATCCGCACGTTCTCGCACGACCTCGCAGGTCCGGGCACGTCCGCGCGTGTCCGGGCACGTCCCGGCACGTCCCGGCCGTCAGTGCGTCTGGAAGGACAGGCTGCGGCCGATCTCGACGAAGCCCCGGCGCGCGTACCACTCGCGCGGCCAGTCGGCCACGTCCGCCAGCAGGAACAGCCGCGGGATCCCGGCCGCCGCCGCCAGGGCCAGGCCGCTGGCGAGCAGGGTGTCGCCGTGACCGGCCCCACGGTGCGGTACCGCGGTGACCAGATCCTCCAACTGAGCCAGTCCCGCGGCCGGTTCGAGGTAAAGGTCGACCCAGGCGGCGACCTCGCCGTCCGCCGCCCGGGCGGCCAGGAAGTGCACCTGCTCGGCGCCGCGCAGCCTGGTCGGCCGACGGTCGGTGAGCTGTCGGCGCAGCTCCTCGTCCTCGTACCACTCCCTCTGCTGGCGCCGGACCGCCTCCCGCAGTTCGGCGAACTCCGTCGGCAGGGCGGCCGGTTCGGGCAGTGTGCAGCCCGCCGTGCCCCTGGCCAGGACCACGACGGCGCTGCACTCGTAACCGGCCTCGGCCAGCACCGGCGCGGCCCGCTCGCCCCACGCCTCGTCCAGCACGCTGATCACGTACTGCCGGCGCGGCCCGAGCCAGCGCGCCGCCAGCCCCGGCAGGGCTGCCGGGTCGGTGCCCGGACCGGTGACGACCAGCTGGTTGTGCTCGTGGGAGAGCACGAACTCCGGGTCCCGCACGGCGAAGACCCCGGGGAACTCCGGCAGTTCGATGACCTCGGCCGCCTGGCGGCGGGCGAAGGCGACGTGGAAGGCGGCTACCCGCTCAAGCAGATCCGACATCCTGCCATGATCGCCCCGCCCGCCGCCCGGGCCAACCGGATATCGGCCGCCGGTCAGCACGCCCGGGTGCGGTCAGCGCGCCCGACTGGGCGGCACTCGTCGATGAGCTGCCGGAAGTCGTCCTCGGTCAGGCCCGCGGGCACGAGCCACCGCGGCGCCGCCCCGCACCGGACGTCGGCCCGGCCGACTTCCTACTCCACCCCCACCCTCTCCACCCCCACCCCCGCTGCCCCCACCCCCGCGTCCGCCGCCCGCCCGAAGCGGGCCGACCACTCCGCGATCAGCTCCCGCAGCTCCGGCGGGTGGACGACGTGGAACTCCGCACCCAGGGAGCCCAGGGCCATCGCGGGCCAGTCCAGGGAGTCGGCGGTCATCCGCAGCCGGCAGCGGGCGTCGTCCACCGCCTCGACGTCGCCCCAGCGGCCGACGTGGGCGCGGACGCGGCCGGCGGGGGCGTCGACCAGGGCCTCGACGCGGTTGGGCCGGGGCATGCCGCTGAGGCCCGCGCGGACGAACTCGGCGGCGTCGGTGGCCGGGAGGGCACGCGGGGCGAAGTGGGCGCCGGTGGCCTGGGCGGCGGTGAGGCGGTCGAGGCGGAAGGTCCGCCAGTCGCCGCGGTCGAGGTCGTAGGCGACGAGGTACCAGCGCCGGTCGAGGCACACCAGCCGGTGCGGTTCGACGTGCCGATCGGTGCGTTGCACGGAGGCGGCGGTGTACGAGAAGCGCAGCCGTTCGCCGTCGCGGCAGGCGAGGGCGGCGGCCGTGAGGGCGTCGGGGTCGACGCCGGTGCCGCCGGTGGTGCCCCAGTCGACGGGTACGGTGACGGCGCGCAGTGCCTCGACCCGGCGGCGCAGCCGCGCGGGCATCACCTGGACGACCTTGGCCAGGACCCGTACGGAGGCCTCGGCGACGCCCTCGACCGGGCTGTCGGCGGCGGCCTGGAGCCCGACGGCGAGGGCGACCGCCTCCTCGTCGTCGATGACCAGCGGGGGCAGGGCCGCGCCGGCGGCCAGCTGGTAGCCGCCGTCGACGCCGCGCTGGGCTTCGACGGGGTAGCCGAGTTCACGCAGCCGGTCGATGTCGCGGCGCAGGGTCCGGACGGAGACGTCGAGCCGGTCGGCGAGTTCCTCACCGGGCCAGTAGCGGTGGGTCTGGAGGAGCGAGAGCAGTCGCAGGGTCCGGGTGCTGGTGTTCGCCATGTCCCGATTGTCGCGGGATTCAGGACAGGAAGTGGCCGCAATGGTCCGTAGCGTGGTGGTTGTCCGAAGGAGCAGGAACCGAACGGAAGGCCGGCACCATGACCACCGCCACGTCCACCACCACCCCCGTCACCGGCGAGCGCGCCGACCTCCTGGTCGCGCTGGAGAAGCAGCGGCACTTCCTGCGCTTCACCACCCGTGACCTCACCGACGAGCAGGCCGGCCTGCGGACCTGCGCGAGCGAGCTGTGCCTGGGCGGCCTGGTCAAGCACGTGACCTCGATGGAGCGGATGTGGGCGAACTTCATCGCGGAGGGCCCGTCCGCGATGCCGGACTTCACCGCCTGGACGGAGGAGGACCTGGCCCGCCGGGCCGACGAGTTCCGCCTGCTGCCGGGCGAGACGCTGGCCGGGGTGCTCGCCGCGTACGCCGAAGCCGCTCGCCGCACCGACGAGTTGGTGACCACCCTGGCGGACCTGGACGCGACCCAGCCGCTGCCGAAGGCGCCCTGGTTCGAGCCGGACACCGAGTGGTCGGCCCGCCGGGTGCTGCTGCACATCGTGGCCGAGACCGCCCAGCACGCGGGCCACGCCGACATCATCCGCGAGTCCCTGGACGGCGCGAAGAGCATGGGCTGAGAAGAGCATGGTCCGGCCCGCCACACCTCGGCGGCGGGCCGCGACCGGTCCGGGCTCAGATCTCGTCGACGAGGGTGAAGCCGGCCCCGTCGACCGCGCTGCGGACCGCCGCCGTCTCCAGCGGCTGGGCGGAGGCCACGGTGACCCGGCCGCTCGGCGCGTGCGCGACGACCTCGGTGACCCCGGGGATGGCGGCGAGGCCCGCGCTGACGGTCTTCTCGCAGTGGCCGCAGCTCATGCCGTCGACGGTGAGGACGGTGGTGATGGACATGACGGCGCCTCCAGGCGGGTCGGGTGAGGGATCGACATCAACGGGACGAGGGACCAGCGGGGTGACGGATCGGTCGGGTGACGTACCCGTCGGGTGACCGATCAGGGGGCTGTCAGCGGAGCGCAGCTGATCGACCCGCACTACGACAGCCGAATCCGGCCGCGAACCCCAGGGACACGCCGCACGGGTGGCACCATCGAGTGGTTCCGGGAACCGCGCGCCCCCCGCAACCGACGGAGCCCCCTGAACCGTCATCACTGACGTCCCCGTTCCTCCCGTTGTACGCCCATTCGGCCCTGCCCAGGAGTTGTCCCACCACCATGGCCGTCGATCCCGCCGCCCCATCCCGTCGAATACGGAACGCCGCGCTCGCCCTGACCCTGGTCGCGGCGGTGCCCGCCGGCCTGCTGTGGTGGCAGCCCTGGCACCGCGAGCCCGCGCCGCTGGCCTTCACCACCGCGCCGGGCGGCTCGGCCCGGTTCGGCAGCGGGGAGCACCTGTACCGCTACAAGGTGCGGGTGGAGGACGGGATCGCGGAGAGCCCGGCGCAGTTCGCCGCCGAGGTGGACGCGGTCCTCGGCGACACCCGGCGCGGCTGGGCGGCCGGGGACACCGCGTCGTTCCAGCGGATGCCCGCCGACCCGGTGGACTTCACGGTCTACCTGGCGACCCCGAAGTCCACCGACCGGATCTGCGGCCAGTACGGCCTGGACACCGGCAGCTGGGTGAACTGCGGCGTCCAGCACCAGGTGGTGATCAACCTGAAGCGCTGGACCGAGCTGTCCGAGTTCTACCAGGGGCAGCCGGAGCTGTACCACGCGCTCGCGATCAACCACGAGGTCGGCCACATCCTCGGCAACGGCCACGTGGACTGCCCCGGCCCCGGGGCGCCGGCGCCGGTGATGATGCAGCAGATCAAGGGCCTGCACGGCTGCGTCCCCAACGGCTGGCCGTACTCCGAGACCGGCACCCTGCTGACCGGCCCGCCGGTCCAGGCCCCGAGCAACGCGCCCTGACGGCCCTGACCCCCCTGACCACCGCACCACTCCCCCGAGCACGGATAATCACTGGTCGGACCGGGTGCCGCCGCACGGCCCCCCGGTCCCGATCGTGTCCTACCGCCCGTGCCTGGAGTGAAGAACCTTGTTCGATGTGGAGAACCTCGACTTCCCGGCCCTGCTGGAGGCCGCCCAGGCGGCCGCCCGGGCGACCACGGGCCGGGGCCATGTCGCCGACTACATCCCGGCCCTCGCCGAGGCCGACCCGGAGGCCTTCGGGATGGCCGTGGCCACCGTCGACGGCGAACTGCACGGCGTCGGGGACTGGGAGCGGCCCTTCTCCATCCAGAGCGTCTCCAAGCTGTTCTCGCTCGCCCTCGCCCTCGCCTACAGCAGTGACGGCGGCGAGGACCTCTGGCGGGGCGTGGGCCGGGAGCCCTCCGGCAACCCGTTCAACTCGCTGGTGCAGCTGGAGACCGAGCACGGCATCCCGCGCAACCCGTTCATCAACGCGGGCGCCCTGGTGGTCACCGACCGCCTGCAGTCCCTGACCGGCGACGCGTCCGGCGCCGTACGGCAGTTCCTGCGCCGCGAGTCCGGCAACCCGCTGCTGGACACCGACCCGGTGGTCGCCGCCTCCGAGGCCGAGCACGGCCACCGCAACGCCGCCCTCGCCCACTTCATCGCCAGCCACGGAAACCTGCAGAACCCGGTCGACACCGTGCTGGAGCACTACTACGCCCACTGCGCCATCGCCGCCAGCTGCCGCGACCTCGTGCTGGCCGGTGCCTTCCTCGCCCGCTACGGCGTGCGCACCGACGGCACCCGGCTGATGACCCGCAGCGAGGCCAAGCGCATCAACGCCGTGCTGCTCACCTGCGGCACCTACGACGCCGCCGGCGAGTTCGCGTTCCGCGTCGGGCTGCCCGGCAAGAGCGGGGTCGGCGGCGGCATCCTCGCGATACTCCCCGGCCGCGCCGCCGTCTGCGCCTGGGGCCCCCGCCTCGACCAGGCCGGCAACTCCGTCGCCGCCGTCACCGCCCTGGACACCCTCACCACCCTCTCCGGCTGCTCGGTGTTCTGACGACGAACGACGGACGACCAACGGCGAACGACGGCCGGGCCCGGCCGCAGTACCCACACCGCGGCCGGGCCCGCTCACCGTTCGCCGGTCGGTCCTACTCCACCGTGACGCTCTTCGCCAGGTTGCGCGGCTTGTCCACGTCCCGGCCGAGGGCGACCGCCGCGTGGTAGGCGAGCAGCTGGAGCGGGATGTTGAGGAGCAGCGGGTCCAGCTCGGGCTCGCTCTTCGGGACCAGGATGCAGTGGTCGACGAGCTTGTCCTCGGGCCGGCGGTGGGCGACGGCGATGACACGGCCGGAGCGGGCCTTGATCTCGCCGAGGGTGGTGAGGTTCTTGTCGAGCAGCTCGTCGTCCGGGACGAGGGCGACGGTGGGCAGCTCGGGACTGATCAGGGCCAGCGGGCCGTGCTTGAGCTCGCTCGCCGGGTAGGCCTCGGCGTGGACGTAGGAGATCTCCTTGAGCTTCTGCGCGCCCTCCCGGGCGACGGGGTAGCCCCGGACCCGGCCGATGAACATCATGCCGGTCGAGTCGGCGTACTCGGCCGCCAGCTTCGCGATGGACTCGCTCTGCTCCAGCACCTCGCGGATCTGGTCGGGCAGGGCCTGGAGGGCGGAGACGATCCGGCGGCCGTCGGCGGGCGAGAGGTCGTGGATGCGGCCGAAGTGCAGGGCGAGCAGGGCGAACGCGACCACGGTGGAGGTGAACGCCTTGGTGGAGGCGACGGAGACCTCGGGCCCGGCGTGGAGGTAGATGCCGCCGTCGCACTCGCGGGCGATGGCGCTGCCCACGGTGTTGACGACGCCGAGGACGCGACCGCCCTTGCGCTTGATCTCCTGGACGGCGGCGAGGGTGTCGTAGGTCTCGCCGGACTGGCTGACCGCGACGTACAGGGTGTCGGCCTCGATCACCGGGTTGCGGTAGCGGAACTCGGAGGCGGGCTCGCTGTGGGCGGGGATCCGGGCGAGTTCCTCGATCAGCTGCGCGCCCATCTCACCCGCGTAGTAGGCGGATCCGCAGCCGAGGATCTTGACCCGGCGGATCTCGCGCAGTTCCCGGGCGTCCAGGTTGAGGCCGCCCAGGTGGGCGGTGCTGAAGCGCTCGTCGAGCCGACCGCTGAGGGTGCGCTCGACGGAGCCGGGCTGTTCGTGGATCTCCTTGAGCAGGTAGTGCTCGTAGCCGCCGGTGTCGAAGGAGTCGATCTCCCAGTCGACGGTGGACGGCTGGCGGTGGGTGGTGCGGGCGTCCGCGGTGAAGGTGCGGAAGCCGTCGGCCCGGACGGTGGCGAGTTCGCCGTCCTCCAGGTGCACCACCTGGCGGGTGTAGCGGACGAGGGCGGAGACGTCGGAGGCGGCGAACATCTCCTTCTCGCCGATGCCGAGCACGATCGGGCTGCCGTTGCGGGCGACCACGATGCGGTCGGGCTGCTCGGAGTCCAGCACCGCGATGCCGTAGGTGCCGACGACCCGGCCGAGCGCGGCGCGGACGGCGTCCTCCAGCTCGACGCCCTCGGCGGCGTGGGCGGCGATCAGGTGGGAGAGCACCTCGGTGTCGGTCTCGGAGCGGAACACCGCGCCGTCGGCGGTCAGCTTGGCGCGCAGCTCGTCGGCGTTCTCGATGATGCCGTTGTGGACGACGGCGATGCGCTCGGCGTTGTCCAGGTGCGGGTGGGCGTTGGCGTCGCTGGGCACGCCGTGGGTGGCCCAGCGGGTGTGGCCGATGCCGGTGCCGCCCTTGAAGCGGGCCGGTACGGCTGCCGCGAGGTCGGCGACCCGGCCCTTGACCTTGCGGAGCTTGAGCCCGCCGGTGCGTCCGGCGACGGCGACGCCGGCCGAGTCGTAGCCGCGGTACTCCAGCCGGGCGAGTCCCTCCAGCAGGAAGGGGGTCGCGTCCTTGGGGCCGATGTAGGCCACGATTCCGCACATGCGTGGACTCCTCCAGAGATAGGGGTTGGACCGGGCTCAGCCGTAGACGATCCGGCGCAGCTGACGGGCCGAGAGCTCCGGCGCCGCGACGCGGCGGGCGGGCAGCTCCTCGGCGAGCCGGGCGAAGATCCGTTCGTTGGTGAGGCCTCGTGCCTGCAGCTCGCCGTGGCGGCGACGGACGTACTCCTCGGTGGTCTCGGAGAAGTACGCCAGCACCTCCGCCACGACCCGCGCCGCTTCCCGGGGCCCGAGCGGGCTGGTCCGGGCGAGGTGGGCGAGGAGGTCTTCGTGAGGGTGGGGTGAGCTCGGCACGACTGAGAACTCTAGGTCGTGTCGCTCGCCGAGGCCAAAGATCTTGCCCGAAATCGGGCAGGCTTTGCGACTTTCCGCCCAGGTGACCAATCGGACGCCCTGTTGTCACCTTCCCGACGGACTCTTGATGCCGCGCCGATTCCGCCCTTAGCGTGATCTCCGGCACACACCAGCCGAAGACCGGAGGGCTTGCTGATGTGCGGGATCACCGGATGGGTCGCCTACGACCGCGACCTGACCGCCGAACGGGCCGTCCTCGACGAGATGACGGCCACCCAGATCTGCCGCGGGCCCGACGCCGGGGGCGTCCACCTGGAGCCGCACGCCGCACTCGGCCACCGCCGCCTCGCGGTGATCGACGTCGAGGGCGGCGTCCAGCCGATGGCCGTCGAGCACGACGGCCGCACGCTGGCCGTGCTCAGCTACAGCGGCGAGGTCTACAACCACCGCGAGCTGCGCGCGGAGCTGGCGGCCGCCGGCCACCGCTTCCGCACCCGCAGCGACACCGAGGTCGTGCTGCACGCCTACCTGGAGTGGGGCGAGGGCCTGGCCGAGCGGCTGAACGGCATGTTCGCCTTCGCGATCTGGGACGCCCGGCGCGAGGAGCTGCTGCTGGTCCGCGACCGGATGGGCGTCAAGCCGCTGTACTACCACCCGACCCCGGACGGCGTGCTGTTCGGCTCCGAGATGAAGGCGCTGCTCGCCCACCCCTCGGTCCGCGCCGTGGTCGACCTGGACGGGCTGCGCGAACTGCTCGCCCACACCCGCACCCCCGGCCTCACCCCGTACCGGGACGTCCTGGAGGTCCGGCCCGGGCACCTGGTGCGGGTGCGCCGCGGCGGCCTCTCGGTGCGCCGCTACTGGGGCCTGGAGGCGCGCGAGCACGCCGACAGCCTGGAGTCGACCATCGCCACCGTCCGGGCGCTGCTGGACGACATCGTCCACCGCCAGCTGGACGCGGACGTGCCGCTCTGCTCGCTGCTCTCCGGCGGCCTGGACTCCAGCGCCGTCACCGCCCTCGCCGCCAGGACGCTGGCCGCCGCCGGCGCCGGCCCGGTGCGCTCCTTCGCGGTGGACTTCGCCGGGCGACCGCAGGACTTCCACGCCGACCCGGTCCGGCAGTCCCAGGACGGGCCGTTCGCCCGGCTGCTCGCCGACCACGTCGGTGCTGACCACAGCGTGATCGAGCTGGACCCGGCCGAACTCGCCGACCCGGCCCTGCGCTCCGCCACGGTGCGCGCCCGCGACCTGCCGAACGGCGTCGGCGACATGGACGTCTCGCTGCTGCTGCTCTTCCGGGACGTCCGCCGGCACTCCACCGTCGCGCTGTCCGGCGAGTCCGCGGACGAACTCTTCGGCGGCTACCGCTGGTTCCACGACCCCGCGGCCGTCGCCACCGACGACTTCCCCTGGGCCGCCAGCGTCGCCGCCATCGCCGGCACCGGCTCCGCCCCGCGCGAGCGGCTGCTCGACGCCGACCTGCTCCGCAAGCTCGACCTGGACGGCTACCGCCGGGCCCGCTACCGCGAGGCGCTCGCCGAGGTCCCGCACCCGGACTCGGCCGACCCGCTGGAGCGGCGGATGCGCGAGATCTCGTACCTCAACCTGACCCGCTTCGTCTGCATCCTGCTCGACCGGAAGGACCGGATGAGCATGGCCAGCGGACTGGAGGTGCGGGTGCCGTTCTGCGACCACCGGCTGGTCCAGTACGTCTTCAACACGCCGTGGGCGATGAAGGCCTTCGACGGACGGGAGAAGAGCCTGCTGCGCGCCGCCGTCCGGGACGTGCTGCCGGCCGCGGTGGCCGACCGGGCGAAGAGCCCGTACCCGGTGTCGATGGACCCGCTGTACCCGGCGCAACTGCGCGCCGAACTCGCCCGGCTCGCCGCGGAACGGAAGTCCCCGGCGCTCGACCTGCTCGACCCGCGGCGCCTCACCGACGCGCTCGCCCCGGACACCGACCCCCAGTCCGTCCGGCTGGCCGTCGACCTCGCACTGGACCTCGACGCCTGGCTGACGGAGTACCAGGTGACGCTGGAGCTCTGACGCCCCCGGCGCGGCGGCGGCCCGCACCGGCGGTCGTTGCGCCGTCCGGGTGAATACCGGGAACCGGAGCCCCCGGACGACGGTTGACCACCCCGCCCGGGTGGTCGGCCGTCGATCCCCCTTGATCATCGGGAACCGGCCCGCCCCACCGGGGCGTCCCGACGATGCGGTAGCGTCGCCGACACCTCCCGAATGGCGGGCGAAAACGCGGGTTCCCCGCCCCCGTGCCGTCAGGATGGGAGCGAACCGTTCACCTCGATCCGCCGGGGGATCCCGTCATGCAGCCGCGAGTCTTCGCGATTCTCACCGCCGTGCTCCTGGGAGTCCTGGGCCTCGGCTCGGTGGCCGTCACCGACTGGTCGCCCGCCACGGCCACCACGTCGCCCGCCCCCGCCACGGCCCCCGCGGCCCCCGGCGCCCAGGCGGTCGGGGCCGGCGCCGCGAGCGCCACCCCGACCGGCGATCCGGCGGTGTGGACCCGCTCGACGCTGCGCAACAAGATCATGGCCGAGATGGACGCCACCGACCCCGGCGTCGCCCTCGCCGACCTCGACAAGATCACCAAGGAGAAGCCGTACACCGTGCGCTTCTGCCACCCGATCGCGCACGAGCTCGGCCACGCGGCGGTCAAGCGCTTCAACGCCGACTTCCAGAAGGTCATCTCCTTCCCCCACGAGACCTGCGCGGCCGGCTACCTGCACGGCGCGGTCGAGGAGATGCTCAACGCCTCCACCCAGCCCGACGTGGACCTGCTCAAGCTGTGCGCCCCCAAGAACAGCGGCCCCTGCATCCACGGCGTCGGCCACGGCACGATGTTCGTCGCCAAGCAGGACGTCGCCAAGGCGCGCGAACTGTGCAACAAGTTCACCACCGACCAGAACCGGATCCGCTGCTCCGAGGGCCTGTTCATGCAGCTCTTCGGCCCGGACGAGGAGGACGAGCAGGCCAAGGCCAACCTGCCCGCCGACAAGCTCGCCCAGGACCCGCTCTACCCGTGCAAGGACCAGCCCTCGCTGTTCCAGTCCGCCTGCTACTTCTACGCCCCGACCTTCTACCTGTCCTCGCACGACTACCCGAACCACCCCGAGGTCTACGCCGACGCCCTCAAGTGGTGCCTCAACGGCAAGGCCAACGGCGGGGCGGTGGACTGCAGCCGGGGCGTCGGCTCCCGGACCATGAAGTACAACCTGGACCGCGAGGACTGGGCCGCCCAGCAGTGCGCCACCGCCGCCGACGGCTGGCAGCGCAAGGCCTGCGCGGAGGGGCTGGTCAGCTACTACACCGTCAACTACACGGACGGCGGCGCGGCCGGGCGGCTGTGCGCGAAGATCACCAACAAGGAGATGCAGGGCTACTGCCGCTCCGCGGGCGGGCTGTCCGCCTCCCTGGACTGATCGTCCCCGTCCCACCCACCGGGCCCGCGCCACACGGCGCGGGCCCCTTCCGTACCATCTGCTGATCACGGTGCGCCGAGGACGCCGCGCCTCCCCCGGCCCCTGGAGCACTCCGTTGACCCCCGAGAACTTCCGCAGCGCCGCCCACGCCACCGCCGACCTGGTCGCCGACTACCTCGCCGGACTGCCCGCCCGCCCGGTCTGGCAACCGATGGACGACGCCGCCCGGCGGGCCCTGCTCGACGCCCCGCTGCCCGCCGAGGGCCGCCCGCTCGCCGAGCTGCCGGCCGCCATCGGGCGGGACGTCCTCCCGTACCCCATGGGCAACGGCAACCCGCGCTTCTTCGGTTGGGTCAACTCCGCCCCCGCCCCCGCCGGGGTGCTCGCCACCCTCGCCGCCGCCGCGATGAACCCCAGCTCGGCCGGCGGCGACCACGCCGACGTCCACCTGGAACGCGCCGTCGTCCGCTGGATCGCCGAACTCGTCGACTTCCCGCACCCGGCCGGCGGCGGACTCCTCACCTCCGGCACCTCGATGGCGACCATCGTCTGCCTCGCCGCCGCCCGCAACCGCGCCGCCCGCCGGGCCGGCCACGACGTCCGCGAGGACGGCCTGACCGGCCTGCCGCCGCTGGTCGGCTACGTCACCGGCGAGACCCACTCGTGCGTCCGCAAGGCCGCCGAACTCCTCGGCCTCGGCAGCCGGCACCTGCGCACCGTCGCCACCGGCCCCGACGGCCGCCTCGACCCCGCCGAGCTGCGGGCGGCCGTCGAGCGCGACCGCGCCGCCGGACTGCTGCCCTTCCTGGTGGTCGCCTCGGCCGGCACCGTCGGCACCGGCGCGGTCGACGCTTTCGAGCCCATCGCCGACCTCTGCCAGGAGCAGGGCCTGTGGCTGCACGTGGACGGCGCGTACGGCGCCTTCGGCCGGCTCGACCCGGCCATCGCCCACCGCTACGCGGGCCTGGAGCGCGCCGACTCGCTCGCCCTCGACCCGCACAAGTGGCTCGGCGTCCCGGTCGACTGCGGCTGCGCCCTGGTCCGCGACACCGAGGAGCTCCGCGGCACCTTCAGCCTCGTCCCGTCCTACCTGCGCGACGAGGCCGCCGGGGAACTCGGCTGGTTCTCCGAGTACGGCACCGAGCAGACCCGCCCGTTCCGCGCCCTCAAGGTCTGGGCCACCATCGCCCACCGCGGCCGCACCGGCCTGGTCCAGGACGTCGCCCGGTGCACCGCGCTCGCCCGTCGACTCGGCGAACTCATCCAGTCCGACGGGGAGTTGGAGTTGCTGGCGGAGGTGCAGACCTCCATCGTGGCGTTCCGCCACCGGGCCGCCGGACGGAGCGAAACGGCCCGCGACGCCCTCAACCGCGAGCTGCCGGTCGCCGTCCAGCGGCGCGGACGGGTCTTCGTCACCGGCGCCCGGCTCGGCGGCCACGAGATGCTCCGGGCCTGCCTGCTCAACCCCGCGACCACCGAGGACGACCTGCGGCTGCTCCTGGACGAGGTCAAGGCCGCGGCCCGCGAGCTGCAGCCGTAACACGGCCGGCCAGACCTTAACGGCCAGGTGACGGCGGGTTCGTGGCCGGGAAACACCGGTCGGGCACGGTGGAGGCCATGGAGCACTCGAAGCCTTCCCACCACCGTGCCCGCCGCTGGCGCCGGGACACCGTCGAACTCGCCGCCGCCTTCCTCTCCGTCACCGCGGCCGACCTGATCGCGAAGGTCGTCCTCCACGGCTCCGACGGCCCGATCGTCCTCGCCGGCTCCGCCCTCGCGCTGCTCACGGCGGCCGTGCTGCACGCCTGGTGGTCCCCCCACGCCCCACCCCCGACCACCCTCTGGCGGGTCCGCACCACCGCCCTCGCCCACACCGGCGCCACCCTCGCCGAGCACCGGATCACCGTGCTCTCCCTCCACCCCCACCCCGCCGCCGACGAACTCTTCCTCCGCACTCCCGACGCACTGACCCCCACCGCCCTCACCACCCTGCTCACCGCCACCGGCCACACCCTCACGGACACCCCGACCCGGATCGCCTGAGCGGTTCAGCACTCCACGGACGCGGCCCGAGCGGGCGTCACGCCCTGGCCCCCGGGTCGTTGGGGTGCGGCTCCAGCGCGGTGACCACGGCCGTCATCCACGGCCACAGCGGCAGGCTGCCGAGCACCTCCGCCCGCAGCTCCCGTTCGTCGGCCGCCCGCCAGATCCCGATGCTGCGCGCCTCGCCCACCGGACGCCACAACCGGGCCAGCCGGCCGGCGGCCGCCAGCTCGCGGGCGCGCACCGCCTCGGCGGCGCGGCGGCGGTCCACCTCCTCGGCGGGGGTGCCGTCGGGCACCCGGGTGGTGATCTCGACCAGGAACTCCTGCACGGCCCGACTCCGAATCCCCGGAACGCGTGAACGCTCCGGCGCGGGGGAAGCCCCGGAACCCGGGGCGCACGGCTCACCGCCCCCGGTCAGGGGGCGCCGCCTTCCCCATCGTCCTGCACCGCCCGGACCGGCGCCACGGAACGGGGCCGGGCCGTCGCCGGGGGTGGGCCTTCCGGCCGGTCATCGACCTCGACACCCGTACGGATCTCCAGGGCCCGCTCGGCCAGGCCGTCGGGCCCGGTCGCGCCCGTGCCGTCGCCGACCCCACCGACCGCCGTTCCGCCCGCCCGAGGTGCAGCTGGTCCAGGAGTCGGCGGGATCGCCCAGGACCGCGCAGCCCGAAGGGTCCGCACCCGTCTTCCGGATCCGTCTTCCGCACCCGTCTTCCGGATCCGTCTTCCGGATCCGACCAACGTTCACCAGGGCTTCCGCGCCGGGTCTCCCGGCGGTCGCTCGCCCCGGGTCGGATGGGCCGACCGAACGACGGAACAGGGAGCGGGTGCGCAGCATGGATCGCCGGAAGTTCGCCGCAGCGATGGCGGCGGGGGTGGTGGTGCCGGTGGCGGCCGGAGCCGGACAGGCGAAGGCCGAGGGGACGGGCGCCCAGGAGGGTCTGCGGCGGCAGATGGTGAGGACGCTGACCGGCGCTCTGGGCGACCGCGCGGCGGCCGAGGCCGAGGTGCCGCGGATCCTGGACGTCTGCTTCGACTGGGCGCCGCCGACGGTGGATCCGGCGAAGGTGGACTTCCTGCTCGCCTACGCCTTCGGCAACCGCGCCCCGGCCGGCGGCGGTGACCCGACCAGGGTGCGCTACGAACCGGGGCCGGTGAACCGGGAGTTGGCGGACAGCGTGGCCAGGATCCACCGCCGCCGGAAGGTTCCGGTGTACGCCCAGTGGGAGATCGCCCACTTCCTGACCACCGTCCACGGGCTGACCGACGTGACCTCGATCGAGCCGGTGGTCGCCCCGGACGGGACGATCACCTACCTGAGCACCTACGGCGTGGCCGCCCAGGTCGCCGCCGCCCGCCGGAACCTGCCCGGCGGGATCGGCACCGCCGGGGTGGTCGGGTTCCGGGACCACGTGAAGCGCTGCGTGCTCACCACCCGCCTGGCCGGGATCGGGTCGGCCGGCGCCCCGGCCGGGACGGCGATGCCGGGCACCTACGACCCGCAGTCCGGCCAGGCCTGGACCCGCAGCCGCGAGCTGTACCTGGTGCACGACATGGCGGCGCAGTGGCAACTGCTGGAGCAGCGGCTCGTGGCGGCGGCGGGCGCCTGACCGGGCGCCCGCCGCCGGTCCATCGCTGGACCGGAGGGCCGCTCAGCCCTTGTCGGCCGGCTGCACCACGCACACCGCGTTGCCCAGCATGCCGCCGAAGCCGCCGAGCAGCGCGCCGGTGACGCTCTTGCAGGCCGCCGCCTCCTGCGGGGTCTTGGGGCCGTTGTTGCTGCTGCCGTTGATGCTGGTGTGGTCGCCGCTGCCGGCGGCGGCCGCCGGCTGGGCGAGAGCGAGCGGCACGGCCAGCAGAAGCGCGCAACAGGCCGTGGCCAGTGCGGAGTTCTTCGCGAGCATGGGGGATCCCCTTCGGATCGAGACGGTTCGGCGGAAAGCCGAGCCATCCCTATCCGAAGGGGATCCCGCGGTCGCGGATCCTGGGCCATCCGTGAGTGTGTCCGCGTCAGCGGCCGGCCTTCACACGGTGATCCGCTCCACCGCCCGGATGGCGGCGACCAGTTCGAGCGCCCCGCGCTTCTTCAGCACCCCGTAGTGGTCCCCGGCCGGTTCCACCACGGTGGGCGGGGCGGCCGAGTAGCCGGTGCCGCCCTCGATGAAGGAGTAGTCGTCACCGGAGGCCTTGAGGATGGTCACCGGCGCCGCCGGCCGCCGCTCGGCCAGCTCGGTCCGCCGTCGTAGAAGCGGTAGGTCTTGCGGGCGAAGACCGCCCGCCGCTGGGCTTCGCTCTCCCGCCGGCCCGGCAGTTCGACCTTCTCCCGGCCCGCCAGCCGGGCCGGGTCGCGCACCCCGGGGTCGGACAGCTGGGCCCTGACCTGGAGCCGGCTGGCCTCGGACTGGTGGTGGCCGCCGTGGCTGCCCTGGTACATCAGGGCGGCCTCGCGCGGGTGCAGCTGGACGCCGCCGATGTACAGCTCGCCCACGCCGCCGAGGCCGACCGGGGCCGGCCGCCCGTCGTCCCGACCGCATGAGGCACCGGCCTGGACCTGTGCCGGGGCCGTCCCGGCGGGGCGCCCGCGCACCCCCGGGCATTCGTGCGTTCACGATCACGTAACCGGCCGGAAGCGAGGCATCGGTAGCGTCGGCCCCATGACGGCATCCCGCACTCGCCTCGAACGGCTCTGGCACCGGCCCTTCCGCAGGTCGAACCGCAGGTGCGCGCCGCCCGAGGGCCAGACCGCGCACCCCACAGGTCCGCGCCGCCACCCCCGCCCCCACCTGACGGCGCACCCGGCCGCGGACCAGGTGTCCCGGTTGTCCCTGCCGGACGGGACCGAGTTGCTGCTGCGCCCCGCCGACCCGGCCGACCGGGCGGCGGCCCTGGCGATGCACGGCCGCTGCTCCGCCGCGGCGCTGCGGCTGCGCTACCACGGGCCGGTCCGCGACGCCGACCGCTACCTGCAGCACCTGCTGGACCCCCGGCACGGCCGCAGCCTGGTGGTGACCGCCCCCGACGGCCGGGTCCTCGCCCTCGGGCACCTGATGTGGGACGAGGACGAGGCGGAGCTGGCCGTGCTGGTCGAGGACGCCTGGCAGCGGCGCGGGCTCGGCCTGGCCCTGCTCCGGCGGCTGACCGCGACGGCCCGCACGGTCGGGATCGGCACGGTGTACGCGGTGACCCAGGCCGCCAACACCGGGCTGATCGCCGCGATGCGCCGACTGGCGGCGCCGCTGGACTTCCGTGCCGAGGACGGCACCCTGGTGATCACCGCCACCCTGGCCGCCGCGACCCCCGCGCCCACCCCGGGCCATTGATCCGCTGATCGTCCGATCGCTTCTTCACCACATCCTCACCGGACGCCCCCGGGAACCCCGGTCCGGGGCGGAGCGTCCTGCACGGAAGAGCGGCCCTCCCTGCACCGCCCTCCTCGACGGACCGTCAGCACCCCCCGCAGCGGCGTCGCAGCTGGCCGCATGGGGTCCGGATCGTCCGGTCGGGCGACGGAGTCGGTAGGCTGGCCCCGTCCCCGCCGCCCGACGGCCCGTTATCCGGCCACCGGGCGGTGCCGCAGCAAGGAGGAACCACTGAGCATGGCAGGCACCGAATCGGAGCCCACAGGCGCACGCGACGCCTCGCTGCCGGCCCGCGCCAAGATCGCGGTCACGGCCGGCAAGGTCGCCGCCGCCGTGTCCCGTAAGGCCGGTCGCGGAAGCGGCTCGGTGATCGGCGGCAAGGTCGCCCTCAGGCTCGACCCCGACCTGCTCGCCACCCTCGCCGACCACCTCGACGTCGTCCTGGTCAGCGCCACCAACGGCAAGACCACCACGACCCGGCTGATCGCCGAGGCGCTGCGCGCCGCCGGACCGGTGGTCTCCAACGCCCTGGGCGCCAACATGCCGGCCGGCATCACCTCCGCCCTGGCGGGCGGCACCGACGCCCGCTTCGGCGTGATCGAGGTCGACGAGAAGTACCTGGCCGGGGTCGCCCGCGACACCCACCCCAAGGCGATCGCCCTGCTCAACCTCTCCCGCGACCAGCTCGACCGCGCCGCCGAGACCCGCATGATGGCGGAGAAGTGGCGCGAGGGCCTCCAGGACACCGAGGCCGTGGTCATCGCCAACGCCGACGACCCGCTGGTGACCTGGGCCGCCTCCTCCTGCAAGAAGGTGGTCTGGGTGGCCGCCGGACAGGCCTGGAAGGAGGACGCCTGGTCCTGCCCCGCCTGCGGCGGCGTGATGCAGCGCCCCGGCGACGACTGGTTCTGCCAGGACTGCGGCTTCCGGCGCCCCAACCCGCACTGGGCGCTCCAGGGCACCCACGTGATCGACCCGCAGCGCGGCGCCTGGCCGATCCAGCTGCAGCTGCCCGGCCGGGCCAACCTGGCCAACGCCACCAGCTCGGCCGCCGTCGCCGCCGTGTTCGGCGTCTCCCCGCAGGTCGCCCTGGAGCGGATGCGCTCGGTGAGCGCCGTGGCCGGCCGCTACGACGTGGTCCAGTACCAGGGCCGGGACATCCGCCTGCTGCTCGCCAAGAACCCGGCCGGCTGGCTGGAGACCTTCTCGCTGATCGACGGCCCGCCGGCCCCGGTGATCCTCTCGGTCAACGCCCTCGACGCCGACGGCACCGACACCTCCTGGCTGTGGGACGTCGACTACGAGCGCCTCGCCGGGCACCCGATCTTCGTGATGGGCCAGCGCAAGCTGGACCTGGCCGTCCGCCTGGAGGTCGCCGGGCTGCAGTTCCACGTGGTGGACACCCTGGAGCAGGCCGTCCGGATGGCCCCGCCCGGCCGGATCGAGGCCATCGCCAACTACACCGCCTTCCAGCAGCTGCGGAAGGTCGTGGCCGGCTGATGCCGCGCCCGCACACCAGTCTTTTCGTGATGGAAGGCCTTCGAGGATGAGTGAGAGCAGCCTGCGCGTGGTCTGGGTCTACCCGGACCTGCTCAGCACCTACGGCGACCGCGGCAACGCCCTGGTCGTGGAGCGCCGGGCCCGCCAGCGCCATCTCAACGTGACCCGGATCGACGTCCGCTCCGACCAGGCGATCCCCACCAGCGGGGACATCTACCTGATCGGCGGCGGCGAGGACCGCCCGCAGCGGCTGGCCGCCGAGCGGCTGCGCGCCGACAGCGGCCTGGTGCGGGCCTCCGAGAACGGCGCGATCATCTTCGGCGTCTGCGCCGGCTTCCAGATCATGGGCCACGAGTTCGTCAACGACCTCGGCGAGCGCGAGCCCGGCCTGGGCCTGCTCGACGTCTGGACCACCCGCGGCGAGGGCGCCCGCTGCGTCGGCGACGTGCTCGCCGACGTGGACCCGCGGCTCGGCCTGCCGCAGCTGACCGGCTTCGAGAACCACCAGGGCGTCACCCACCTCGGTCAGGGCGTCCAGCCGTTCGCGAACGTCACCGCCGGCCGCGGCAACGGCACCGGCGACGGCACCGAGGGCGCTTGGCGGGACACCGTCTTCGGCACCTACCTGCACGGCCCGGTGCTGGCCCGCAACCCCGCCGTGGCCGACCTGCTGATCAAGCTGGCGCTGGACGTCAACGCCCTGCCGCCGGCCGACACCACCTGGTACGACGCGCTGCGCGCCGAGCGCATCGCCGCCACGACGCGCCCCTCGTAGTACTCACCGGTACGCCCCGCCCGGGTGCCCGCGATGCGGTCACCCGGCCCGCGGGCGGCCCCGGACGTACGACAATGGGGCTGCCTACTGCACACCCTCCTCGGCAGCAGGCCGCAATTCCGCGCGGGGGCGCCGACGGCGCCGCTCCCGCGTCGGCTCCTGCCCGGCCGGACCAGGGGCCGTATGCTCGACTTCGCGGCCGTTTTCGGGCGTTCTGTCCGGATCGGCCGGTCCTTCACCCCGCGGCCACCTCCCCGCCATACCCGGTGCGGGAACGCCTCGTCACGGTGACGGCTCGTCGTCCCAGCCTGTAGTCCGGCCGTTCCTCGGTTCTGCTCGGGAGTTGCAAAGCTAATGCGTATCGGAGTGCTGACCAGCGGCGGTGACTGCCCCGGCCTGAACGCGGTGATCCGTTCCGTGGTCCACCGGGGGGTGGTCGACCACGGCGACGAGATCATCGGGTTCGAGGACGGTTGGCGCGGTTTCCTGGAAGGGCACCACCGCCCCCTGACCCTGGACTCGGTGAGCGGCATCCTGGCCCAGGGCGGCACCATCCTCGGGTCCTCCCGGGTGCAGCCGAGCCACCTGCGGGACGGCGTCGAACGGGCCAAGAAGTACTGCTCCGACCTCGGCCTGGACGCGGTGATCCCGATCGGCGGCGAGGGCACCCTCAAGGCCGCCAAGCTGATGAGCGACGCGGGCCTGCCGATCGTCGGCGTGCCGAAGACCATCGACAACGACATCGCCGCCACCGACGTGACCTTCGGCTTCGACACCGCCGTCTCGGTCGCCACCGAGGCCCTGGACCGACTGAAGACCACCGCCGAGTCCCACCAGCGGGTCATGGTCGTCGAGGTCATGGGCCGGCACACCGGCTGGATCGCGCTGAACGCGGGTATGGCGGCCGGCGCACACGCCATCGTCGTCCCGGAGCGCCCCTTCCACATCGAGAAGCTCACCGCCGTCGTCCGCGAACGCTTCGACCGGCAGAAGAAGTTCGCCATCGTGGTCTGCGCCGAGGGCGCCAAGCCCGAGCCCGGCACCATGCACTGGGAGGAGGGCACCAAGGACATCTACGGCCACGAGCGCTTCACCGGCATCGCCACCCAGCTCTCCCGCGAGCTGGAGCACCGCCTCGGCAAGGAGGCCCGCCCGGTGATCCTCGGCCACACCCAGCGCGGCGGCACCCCGACCGCCTACGACCGGGTTCTCGCCACCCGCTTCGGCTGGCACGCCGTCGAGGCCGTCCACAAGGGCGCCTTCGGGCACATCACCGCGCTGCAGGGCACCAACATCAACCTGGTGCCGCTGGCCGAGGCCGTCGCCGAGCTGAAGACCGTCCCGCAGGAGCGCTACCTGGAGGCCGAGACGGTCCTCTGACCGCTCTCGCCCGCCCCGGAGCCCCCGGCCCACCCCGGCCGGGGGCTCCCGCACACCCGGCGGGCGTTCCGCCCGCCGCCCGGCTAGCGTGGGCCGCAGGCGAGCTACCGGAGGGAACGGATGGAGATCCTGGCGTACGGAGTGCAGGCCGACGAAAGGCCGCTGCTGGAACGGGCCTTCGCGGGCCGGCACGGACTGCGCTGCCTGGACGTGTTCCTCAACCGCGACACCGCCCCGCTCGCCGCCGGCTACCCGGCCGTCAGCAGCAGCGTCAACGCCGTCCTGGACGCCGAGACCCTCGCGGCGCTGGCCGCCGGCGGCACCGAGCTGATCGCCCAACGCTCCACCGGCTTCAACAACATCGACCTGGAAGCCGCCGCCGACCTCGGCCTGACCGTCGCCCGGGTCTCCCACTACAGCCCGTACGCGGTCGCGGAACACGCCTGGACCCTCGCGCTGGCCGTGAACCGCCGCCTCACCCGCGCCACCAACCGCTCCCGCGAGTTCGACTTCCGCCTCGACGGCCTCCTCGGCCGCGACATCCACGGCATGACCGTCGGCGTCATCGGCACCGGAAAGATCGGCGAATGCTTCACCCGCATCGCCGCCGGCTTCGGCACCACCCTGCTCGGCTGGGACATCGCCCCCAACCCCGCCTGCCTCGAACTCGGCATGCATTACACCGAGTTACCCGAACTCCTCTCCCGCGCCGACCTGGTGAGCCTCCACGTCCCCCTCCTGCCCGCCACCCACCACCTCATCGACGGCGCCGCCCTCGCCCGCATGAAGGACGACGCCATCCTCGTCAACTCCAGCCGCGGCGGCCTCGTCGACAGCGCCGCCCTCGTCGAGACGCTGCGCGCCGGCCGCCTCTCGGGCGTCGGCCTGGACGTCTACGAGGAGGAGACCGGCGTCTTCTTCACCGACCGCTCCATCGAGGGCATCACCGACGACACCCTCGCCCGCCTCGTCACCTTCCCCCAAGTCCTCGTCACCAGCCACCAGGCCTACTTCACCCGCACCGCCGTCGGCCAGATCATCGACGCCACCGCCCGCAACATCGACGACTTCGCCGCCGACCGCACCAACGAGAACACCCTCGTCCCCAGGGCCTGACCGGCGGGGACCCCGGCCCCGAGCGCGACGAACTCGATCGACCGGGTGGACGACGGCGTCCTCGCGCGGCGCCCGCCGTCCATCGGTCGATCGACGGCAGGCGAAGGGATCAGAGCGTGGTGGGTCAGGGCGGGCCGGAGGGTGGCGGCGGTGACGGAACCTGCTCCCGGTCCACGCGTCATGTCCGGGATCGTGCGAACGGACGGGGCCGGGCCACGCCCTACCGTGCCGTGAAGGCTCCGACCTTGAAGTCGGTGCCGCAGACGCTGAAGACGCCGCCCGGCGAGCCGTTCGCCTTCATCACGTTCACCGTGG
>NZ_JBVJQR010000024.1:0-100398 GCF_055608425.1 Kitasatospora sp. NPDC036934
CTTGACGCCCTGTCCGACGTTTCAAACTCTAGCCGATCCCCGCTCCGAAAAGCGAATCCAGCCGCAATCCGATAAAAAGCGCACGCCGAATAAGCCCCAGGCCGCAACGCGAAAAGCGAAACGACCGGCACGAACCAGGAGTGGTGTTTCAAGGGATTGGCTGCCCCGGGACCGTCCGCGCTCACGCGTGTCCGGTGCTCCCTGCCAGGCAGCTCGAAGGACTGTACGCGCATCTGCGTCCGGATGCAAACGACCTGCAAAAGGGGGCAGGCCGGGCCCCAGGGAGAGGGTCCGGCCTGCTGGATTCGGCTGGCTCAGCTGTTGGTGGGGAAGCCGAGGTTGATGCCGCCGTGGGACGGGTCCAGCCAGCGCTGGGTCACGGCCTTGCCGCGGGTGAAGAACTGCACGCCGTCCGGGCCGTACGCGTGGGCGTCACCGAACAGCGAGGCCTTCCAGCCGCCGAAGGAGTAGTAGGCGACCGGCACCGGGATCGGCACGTTGATGCCGACCATGCCGACCTCCACCTCGAACTGGAAGCGCCGGGCCGCGCCGCCGTCGTTGGTGAAGAGGGCGGTCCCGTTGCCGTACGGGTTGGCGTTGATGAGCGCCAGGCCCTCGTCGTAGGAGGCGACGCGCACGACGGAGAGGACCGGGCCGAAGATCTCGTCGTTGTAGACGGACATGCCGGGCTTCACGTGGTCGAACAGCGTCGGGCCGAGCCAGAAGCCGTCCGAGGTCGGGGCACCGTTCCTGTCCTCGGCGGTCACCGGGTGCTTGCGGCCGTCCACCGCGAGCTCGGCGCCGTCGGCGACGCCGGACTCGACGTAGGAGGTGACCTTGTCGCGGTGCTGGCCGGTGACCAGCGGGCCCATCTCGGAGTCGCCGTTGCAGCCGGGGCCGACCTTCAGGGTGGCGATCCGCTGCTTGATCTTGTCGACCAGCTCGTCACCGATCGGGTCGACGGCGACCAGGACGGAGACGGCCATGCAGCGCTCGCCGGCCGCGCCGAAGCCGGCGTTGACGGCCGCGTCGGCGGCGAGGTCGAGGTCGGCGTCGGGCAGCACCAGCATGTGGTTCTTGGCGCCGCCGAGGGCCTGCACGCGCTTGCCGTACCGGGTACCGCTCTCGTAGACGTAGCGGGCGATCGGGGTGGAGCCGACGAAGCTGACGGACTTGATGTCCGGGTGCTCCAGCAGACGGTCGACGGCCACCTTGTCGCCGTGCACGACGTTGAAGACGCCGTCCGGCAGCCCGGCCTCCTTCCACAGCCCGGCCAGGAAGTTGGCGGCGGACGGGTCCTTCTCCGAGGGCTTCAGCACGACGGTGTTGCCGGCCGCGATGGCGATCGGGAAGAACCACATCGGCACCATGGCCGGGAAGTTGAACGGCGAGATGACCGCGACCGGGCCGAGCGGCTGGCGGATCGAGTAGACGTCGATGCCGGTGGAGGCCTGCTCGGTGAAGCCGCCCTTGATCAGCTGCGGGATGCCGCAGGCGTACTCGACGACCTCCAGGCCGCGGGCGATCTCGCCGAGCGCGTCCGAGTGCACCTTGCCGTGCTCGGACACGATGATCGCGGCCAGCTCGTCGCGGCGGGCGTTCAGCAGCTCGCGGAAGGCGAAAAGCACCGTGCTCCGCTTGGCCACCGAAGCCGTGCGCCACTCGGCGAAGGCCGAGGCGGCCGCTGCCACGGCCTGGTCGACCTCGGCGATCCCGGCGAAGTCCACCTGGCCGGCGACCTGGCCGGTGGCCGGGTCGAAGATGTCGCCGCGGCGGGGCGCCGCACCGGCGGTGGCGACCGGCTGACCGCCGATCCAGTGAGTGATGTGCTTGCTCAAGTCCGTCTGCCTCCGAAGTCCCGGGCGGCGTCCTGCCACCGGTCCGGTCTGGCGCCGCCCGAGAGAGGGCCGGGCGACGGAAATCACGGGGCTACCGCGCTCGTCTCCCAGTCTGGTGGCCGCCGGAGCACGGCTCAACGAACAGGCTGACGGGTATCGCGGATTCAGCCTTACAGGTCGTCCGGTCGCTACGCCGAACGCGCGGAGGCGGGACGGCAGCCGGCTCAGGACTCCTCGTCCTCCAGGTACGGGTCGTGCAGCCCGTCCGGCGCCTCCTGGGTCTCCAGTAGGTCGAGCCGGAGGTCCTGCGCCCAGGCGAGCGCCCACCGCTTGAGCCCGTCCACCGCCGCCGCCTCGACCCCCCGGGCGCGGAACCGGCCGTCCGCCGCCTCGGCCAGCGTCTCCAGCCGGTCGGCGAGCGCGCCCGACTGGAAGTCCGGGTCCAACTCCGCTGCCATTGCGAGCAGTTCACCCTCACGGTAGTTGCGGGTGAGGGCGTGCACGTCGATCAGGTCGCGCGGCATGCCGCGATCGACCAGCAGCGCAGTGGTGAGCGCCGCCGCGTCCTCCAGGGCGACCACCGGCAGGACCACCGGCGGCTCGCCCGGCTCCGTCACCCCGCGGTCCGCCTCTGGAACGCCGAAGTCCAGCCGGACCGGCCGGTGGCCGAGCGGCTCCTTCCGCAGTTCCACCGAATGCGACCGCCCGCCCAGCGCCAGCCGTACGGTCAGCTGTTCCAGGCGCGGCGTTCCGGGCCGCTCGACGGCCACGCCGCCGGCCGCGCGGTACGCCTCGGCAAGCGCGGCGGCCACCTCCGGCAGGTCGGCCCCGCCGGTGGCCAGGGTGAGCCCGTCCTGCGGGCAGGCGGCGACGCCGTGGGCGCGCAGCGCGTGCCCGCCGGCCAGCGCCAAGCCGTACCGGATGCAGACGGGCCCGGCGAGGGCGGCCAGCCGCAGCTGGGCGGGGCCCGGTCGGAGGGAGGCGTCGACGGCGTGCGGGGCGGTGGTCACGCCTCCAGTCTGACCCGGCCACCCGCCCCGCGCGCTGCCGCCGAGAACCACACGCCGCCGTCGAGAACCGCAGAGCCGCCGTCGACGACCTCGCGCTGCCGCCGTGGTCCCGTCATGATCCCGTCGGCGCGGGCCGCCCCGCGCTACCAGCCCCCGAGCCCCGCCGCCGCCTCGTGCAGGGCCAGCTCCAACAGCACCGGGTCGTTGAGCCGCCCGGAGCCGTCGGGTGGCACCAGCCAGCGCACGCCCCGGCTGCTCCGCCCGGGGTGCGGGACGACGATCCAGGTGCCCTCCCCCGCGCAGCGCACGCCGGTGCCGACCCAACGGGCGGCGGTGCCGACCGGCATCAGGAAGCTGACGTGCTCATCGCCGAAGTCGGCGAGGACCGGACCGAGGCCCGAACCGAGGCTCGAACCGAGGCCCGTCCCGAGGCCCGAACCGAAGGCAGGAGCGGAGGCCGAACCGGTGGCCGAACCGGAGCCGGGACCGACGCCCGGCCCGCAGGAGCCCCCGTGCGGGCCGCCCAGCACGTCCAGGGCGGCCCGCCCGAGCGGCCCCGGGACGGCGAGGACGTCCCATCGGCGCCCGGCCGGTAGCAGCACCAGGCCCAGTCCGGTGCGTTCCCACTGCTCCCGGAAGTCCTCCGGGTCCGCTGCCACCTGCGCGAGCCAGTGCAGTCCGGTGCTCTCCATGTCGTGTCCCCGCTTCTCGCCGTTCGTGCTGGTCGGGCGCGGCGGGATCACGAGACCCGCCGTCACCAAGGAGAGGCGGACGGCGGGTCCCTCTTACACGGGTCGCGGGCACGTACCCGGCAGTACCCAGCGGTGGCCGGCGGCGGCCGACGGTTCAGCTGTCGAAGCCGAGCCCCAGCCGGTCGAGAGTGCGCAGCCAGAGGTTGCGGTGGCCGCCGTTGCGGTCGGCGCGCTCCAGCGAGCGGGTGGTGATCTCGATCCCGGCCCAGCGCACCGGTTCGGGCGGGAACGGCAGCGGCTTGGAGCGCACCATGTCCAGCTCGGTGCGTTCGGTGCGCTCGCCGGCGAGCAGGTCGAGCATCACCTCGGCGCCGAAGCGGGTGGCGCCGACGCCGAGCCCGGTGTAGCCGACGGCGTAGGCGACCCTGCCCCGGTAGGCGGTGTCGAAGAACGCCGAGAACCGGCTGCAGGTGTCGATGGCGCCGCCCCAGGCGTTGGTGAAGCGCAGCCCCTCCAGTTGCGGGAAGCACTGGAAGAAGTGGTCGGCCAGGGTGCGGAAGGTCTCCGGTCGCTGGTCGTACTCGTGCCGGACGTGGCCGCCGTAGTGGTACACGGCGTCGTAGCCGCCCCACAGGATCCGGTTGTCGGCGGAGAGCCGGAAGTAGTGGAACTTGTTGGCGCTGTCGCCGAGGCCCTGCCGGCCGCGCCAGCCGATCGCGGCGAGCTGCCGGTCGTTGAGCGGCTCGGTCATCAGCGCGTAGTCGTACACCGGCACGACGTACGGACGGACGCGCTTGAGCAGGGACGGGAACACGTTGGTGCCGAGCGCGACCTTGCGGGCGAAGACCCGGCCGTACGGGGTGCGGGCGGCCATGCCGCTGCCGTGCTCCCGCAGCTCGGTGGCCCGGGTGTGCTCGAAGATCCGGACGCCCTGGCCCAGGCAGGCGTCTTTGAGGCCCCAGGCGAGCTTGGCGGGGTGGACCATCGCCACGCCGTCCTTGTCCCAGAGGCCGCCGAGGAAGGTCGGCGAGTTCACCTCGGCGCGCAGCTGGTCGGCGTCCAGGACGGTGAGGTCGAAGCCGTAGCGGGCGACGGCCTCGGCGACCTCGTGGAGTTCCTCGACCTGGTGGGGCTGGGTGGCGACGTCGATCTCGCCGGTGCGCTCCCATTCGGCGTCGATGCCGTAGCGCTTGAGGGTGGCCTCGATGGCGTCCAGGTTGGCGGCGCCGAGGCGTTCCAGCCGACCGAGTTCGCCGGGCCAGCGCTCCAGGCCGTTGCCGAAGCCGTGGGTGAGGCTGGCGGCGCAGAATCCGCCGTTGCGCCCGGACGCGGCCCACCCGACCTCGTTGCCCTCGACCAGGACGACGTCCAGTGCGGGGTCGCGCTCCTTGGCGATGAGGGCGGTCCACAGGCCGGAGTAGCCGCCGCCGACGACCAGCAGGTCGCAGCTGGTGTCGCCGACCAGGGCGGGCAGCGGCTGCGGCCGGCCGGGATCCTCCAGCCAGAAGGGGGTGGGCCTGGCGTCACTGAGCGCGCGGGCGGAGTCCATGCATTATCAGCCACTTTCTACGGATAGATGACGGTTCGAGCCACCGCTGACCGACCGTAGGTCAGGCGGTGGCCTTCCGGCGGTTGCCGAGCCGCTGGCCGGCCACGGTCAGCGCGACCGCGGCGACGAACATCGCGGTGCCGATGACGTTCACCTGCACCGGGATGCCGCGCTGCGAGGCACCCCAGACGAACATCGGGAAGGTGACCGTGGTCGGGCCCGAGTTGAACTGGGTGATGATGAAGTCGTCGAAGGAGAGCGCGAAGCTGAGCAGCGCGCCGGCGGCGATGCCGGGGGCGGCCAGCGGGAGGGTGACCCTCAGGAAGGTCTGGACGGGGGTCGCGTAGAGGTCCTGGGCGGCCTGTTCGAGCCTCGGGTCCATGCTCATCACGCGCGCCTTGACGGCCGTCACCACGAAGCTGAGGCAGAACATGACGTGGGCGATGAGGATGGTGGTGAAGCCGAAGGGGATGCGCATGTTGAGGAAGAGCGTCCCCAGCGAGGCGGCCATGACCACCTCGGGCATGGCCATCGGCAGGAAGATCATCGCGGTGGTGGCCGAGCGACCGCGGAAGCGGTAGCGGGCCAGCGCGAAGGCGACCATGGTGCCGAGCACCGTGGCACCGATGGTGGCGAGCACCGCGATCTGCAGGCTGAGCGAGAGCGACTGGCACATGTCGGCCACGCCGCAGGGGTTGGTCCAGGCGTCGGTGGAGAACTCGTTCCACTCGTAGTTGAACTTGCCGACCGGCTTGTTGAACGAGAAGGCCAGCACGACCAGGTTGGGCAGCACCAGGTAGGCCAGGGCGAGCAGCCCGGCCAGCACCACCAGGTGGGCGCGGACCCACTTCAGGATGCGGGACATCAGACCAGTTCCTCCGTCCCGGCCTTGCGCATGTAGACCGTCACCATGCCCAGGATCAGGGCCATCAGGATGAAGCTCAGCGCGGCGGCCGTGGGGTAGTCGAGCACGTTCAGGAACTGCTTCTGGATGCCGTTGCCGACCATCTGCTCGCTGGGCGAGCCCAGCAGCTGGGCGTTGATGTAGTCGCCGGAGGCCGGGATGAAGGTGAGCAGGGTGCCCGCGACCACGCCCGGCAGCGAGATCGGGAAGGTGACCTTGCGGAAGGTGGTGAACGGCCGGGCGTAGAGGTCGCCGGCCGCCTCGTGCAGCCGGGGGTCGATCCGCTCCAGCGAGGTGTACAGCGGCAGGATCATGAACGGCAGGAAGTTGTACGTCAGGCCGCAGACCACGGCGAGCGGGGTGGCGAGCACCCGGTCCCCGGAGGTGAGCCCGACCGCGTTGGTCACGTCCAGGACGTGCAGGGTGTTGAGCGCGCCGACCACCGGCCCGCCGTCGGACAGGATGGTCTTCCAGGCCAGCGTGCGGATCAGGAAGCTGGTGAAGAACGGCGCGATGACCAGGATCAGGATGACGTTGCGCCAGCGCCGGTTCGCCTTGAAGGCGATGGTGTACGCCAGCGGGTAGCCGATGGCCAGGCAGAGCACGGTGGCGATGGCCGCGTAGGAGAACGAGCGGACGAAGTGCCACTTGTACTCGACCAGGGCGTCCCAGTAGGTCGAGAAGTGCCAGGTGACCTTGAAGCCCTCTTCGAGCGACCCGGTCTGCAGCGAGGTGGACCCCTGGTACAGCATCGGCACGGCGAAGAAGACGACCAGCCAGGCGATGCCGGGCAGCAGCAGCCAGTACGGGGTGAGTTTGCGCCGCGGCTTCCGCTCCGGTTCCGGGAGCGGTACGACCTGTGGCGGTGCCGCCGGGGTGGTGGTGGTCACGCGGCCTCCTCCCCGGTCCCCGCGTCGATCGCCTGCGAGGCGTCCAGGGCGAAGGAGTGCGCCGGGTTCCAGTGCAGCAGCACGGGGGCGCCGGGGACGATCCGGGCGTCGCGCTCCATGTTCTGCTCGAAGACGGTGACCTCCTGGCCGCCGTCGGTGCGCACCACGTACTGGGTGGAGACGCCGATGAAGCTGGAGTCGAGGACGGTGCCGGCGAGCTTGTTGCGGCCCTCGGCGACCTCCCCGGCGGCGTGGGTGATGGTGATCTTCTCCGGGCGCACTCCCAGGTGGACCTGCTTGGCCCCGGTGGCGCAGCGGGCCTTCGGCACCGCGAGCCGGGTGCCGGCCACGGTGAGCAGCAGGTCGTCGCCCGCGCCGCCGGTGACCTCGGCGGGCAGCAGGTTGGACTGGCCGAGGAAGTTGGCCACGAAGGTGGTGCCGGGGTTCTCGTACAGGTCCGCGGGCGCGCCCAGCTGCTCGACCCGGCCGCCGTTCATCACCGCGATGGTGTCGGCCATGGTCATGGCCTCCTCCTGGTCGTGGGTGACGTGCACGAAGGTGATGCCGACCTCGGTCTGGATCCGCTTGAGCTCCAGCTGCATCTGGCGGCGCAGCTTGAGGTCGAGGGCGCCGAGCGGCTCGTCCAGCAGCAGCACCTGGGGGTGGTTGATCAGCGCGCGGGCGACCGCGACGCGCTGCTGCTGGCCGCCGGAGAGCTGGTGCGGCTTGCGCCGGGCGTACTGGCCGAGTTCGACCAGCTCCAGCATGGACTCCACCTGCTTCCTGACGTCCTTCTTGCCGCGTCGGCGCAGGCCGAAGGCGACGTTCTCGAAGATGTCCAGGTGCGGGAAGAGCGCGTAGCTCTGGAAGACGGTGTTCACCGGCCGCTTGTACGGGGGCAGTGCGGTGACGTCCTGTCCGCCGATCAGGACGGTGCCGCTGGTGGGCTCCTCCAGGCCGGCGATCATGCGCAGGGTGGTGGTCTTGCCGCAGCCGGAGGCGCCGAGCAGGGCGAAGAAGGAGCCTTGGGGGACGGTCAGGTCCAGCGGGTGGACGGCGGTGAACGAGCCGTAGGTCTTGCCGATGCCGGTGAGGCGGACGTCGCCGCCGGCCGTGTCGCGCAGCTGGTCTGTCATGGGGTGTCTTCCTGGGTCTGTCGGCCGGGGGTGGGGGTCAGGCGCCGATGAGCTTGGAGAACTTCTGCTCGAAGTCGCTCTCCTCGGCCTCGGTGAGGGTGCGGAACACGTGCGCCTTGGCCGCCATCTCGGGGGTGGGTACGACCAGCGGGTTGGCCGCGCTGTCCGGGGCGAGGGTGGCGAGCTCCTCCTTCATCCCGGTGACGGCGGAGACGTAGCCGATGCCCGCGACCAGCTGCGCCGCGATCTTCGGCTGATAGTAGAAGTCGATCAGTTTCTCCGCGTTCGTCTTGTGCCGGGCCTTGGCCGGGACCAGCAGGTTGTCCGTCGAGAAGATGAAGCCCTTCTCCGGGACGACGAACTCGATGTCCGGGTTGTCGGCGCGCAGTTGGATCAGGTCGCCGCCCCAGGCAACGCAGGCGGCGATGTCGCCGGAGGACAGCTCCTGGCCGTAGTCGTTGCCCGTGAAGCGGCGGATCTGCTTGTTGTCCACGGCCTGCTGCACCCGGGCGATCGCACCGGCGTAGTCGTCGGCGGTGAACTTCGCCGGGTCCTTGCCCATGTCCAGCAGGACCATCCCGATGCTGTCGCGCATCTCGGAGAGGAAGGTGACCCGGCCCTTGAGCTCGGGGTCGTCCAGCAGCTGGGAGACGCTGGTGACCTCCTTGCCCTTGGTCGCCTTCTTGTTGTAGGCGACCACGACCTGGATGCCCGCCCACGGGTAGGAGTAGAGCCGGCCCGGGTCCCAGTCGGGGGCGCGGAAACGGGAGTCGACGTTGGTGATCGCGGTGGTGACGTTCGCCGGGTTCAGCTTCTGCGCCCAGCCGAGCCGGATCAGCCGGGCGGCCATCCAGTCGGTGAGCACCACCAGGTCACGGCCGGTGTCCTGGCCGGCCGCCAGCTGCGGTTTGACCTTGCCGAAGAACTCGACGTTGTCGTTGACGTCCTCGTTGTACTTGACCGCGATGCCGGTGGCCGCGGTGAAGGCGTCCAGGGTGCCGTGCTTCTGCTTGTCCTTCTCGTCGGTGTCGACGTACAGCGGCCAGTTGGAGAAGTCGACCTCCTTCTCGCTCTCCGAGAGGTCCTTGGCGGCGTTGGCGGTCGAGTCGCCGGTCGCCCGGGGGGCCGCCGGGATCCCGCAGGCGGCCAGGGTTCCCGCACCGGCGGTCAGGGCGGCGGCGCGCAGCAGGCTGCGGCGGCCGACCGCGGCCCGGCCGCCGGTCAGACTGCGTTCCCAGGCCTTGCGGACCGGTTCGGGCAGACCGCCGGTGAGTTCGTCGAACGCCTTGAACGCCATGGAACGGGCCTCCTGGGGAAGAGGGGTGCGTGGGGGGGCACCCCGGTCTGAGGGGTTATCTGTCTCCGAAGACGGTGCGGTGCCAGTCCTTGCGGGCCACCGCGGTGGTGTCGAACATGACGTGCTTGACCTGGGTGTACTCGTCCAGCGAGTACTGCGACATGTCCTTGCCGTAGCCGGACGCCTTGTAGCCGCCGTGCGGCATCTCGCTGATGATCGGGATGTGGTCGTTGACCCAGACGCACCCGGCGGCGATCTCCCGGGTGGCGCGCAGCGAGCGGTGCACGTTGCTCGTCCAGGCTGAGGCGGCCAGGCCGTACGGGGTGTCGTTGGCCAGCCGCAAGCCCTCGTCGTCGTCGTCGAAGGGCAGTACGACCAGCACCGGTCCGAACACCTCGCCCTGGACGATCTCGCTGTCCTGGGCGGCGCCGGTGATCAGGGTCGGCGCGTGGTAGGCGCCGCGGGTGAGGTCGAAGCCGTCGTGGCCCTCGGCCGGCGCCGGTCCGCCGGTGACGACGGTGGCGTAGGAGCGGGCGCGCTCCACGAAGCCGGCCACCCGGTCCCGGTGGGCGTGGGAGACCAGCGGGCCCAGGTCGGTGCGCGGGTCCTGCGGGTCGCCGATCCGGATCGCCGCGTACAGCTCGGCGACGCCGGCCACGAAGGCGTCGTAGAGCGGGCGTTGGACGTAGGCGCGGGTGGCGGCGGTGCAGTCCTGGCCGCCGTTGATCAGCGAGGCGGCGACGGCGCCGTGCACCGCGGCGTCCAGGTCGGCGTCGTCGAAGACCACGAAGGGGGCCTTGCCGCCGAGTTCCAAGTGGGTGCGCTTGACGCTCGCGGTGGCCAGTTCGGCGACCCGTCGGCCGACGGCGGTGGAGCCGGTGAAGGAGACCATCGCGACGCCGGGGTGGGAGACCAGGTGCTCGCCCGCCGTGCGCCCGGCGCCGGTGACCACGTTGACCACGCCGTCCGGGATGCCGGCCTCGGTGCAGGCCCGGGCGAACATCAGCGAGGTCAGCGGGGTCAGTTCGGCCGGCTTGAGGACGATGGTGTTGCCCGCCGCGATCGCCGGGAGGATCTTCCAGGCGGCCATCTGCAGCGGGTAGTTCCACGGCGAGATCGAGCCGACCACGCCGATCGCCTCGCGCCGTACGTAGGAGGTGTGGTCGCCGGAGTACTCCCCGGCCGCCTTGCCCTCCAGGTTGCGGGCGGCGCCGGCGAAGAACGCGGCGTTGTCGACGGTGCCGGGGACGTCGAACTCGGTGGCCAGCTTGACCGGCTTTCCGGTCTGCGCGGTCTCCACCCGGGCGAGGTCGTCGGCGGCGGCGTCCAGGACGGCGGCCAGCCGGGTGAGCGCCTCGGACCGGGCGCCGGGGGTGGCGGAGGACCAGCCGGGCAGGGCGGCCCGGGCGGCGGCGACGGCGGCGTCCACGTCCCCGGCGGTGGCCAGGGCGACCTGCTCGACCACGCTGCCGTCGGCCGGGTTGACGACCTGGAAGGGCTCGCCGCTCCCCCGGGCCTGACGGCCCGCGATGTACTGCGCGCCCGCGCCGAAGTCGGTCAGGTCCATCTGGATTCCTCCAAGTGCTCGCGGTTCGACCGCGCTGCGGCGAAACGCTTCCGCGGTGGGGTCTGCGGTCCCGCTGACCTTGCCAACTGCGGGGTTGACGTGACAAGGGTCACTTCGACAGTCTCGACACGAAGGGCCTTACAGAGTGCAAGGCTCTTCGCAGGGCAACAGGTCGTTCGGACGATGGATGATTCTCCTGACACTCTGTCCCCTCCCCTACCGCCCCTCCCCCGGCCCCCAGGAGGCCCGCGATGCTCCCCACCGTCGCCCGAGTCCTCGACCTGGAGGTGATGCGGCGCGGCCTGCCCCAGGTCGTGGCCGGCGCCGACCGCCTGGAGCGTCCGGTCCGCTGGGTCCACGTCAGCGAACTGCCGGACGTCGCCGGGATGCTGCAGGGCGGCGAGCTGGTGCTGACCACCGGCATCGCCCTGCCCGAGGACCGCGAGGGCCTGGCCCGCTACGTCCGCGACCTCGACGAGGTCGGCGTGGCCGGCCTGGTGGTCGAGTTCGGCCGCCGCTACTTCGACTCGCTCCCGCGCGCCCTGGTGCACGCCGCCGAGCAGCGCGGACTTCCGCTGATCACGCTCCGCCGCGAAGTGCGCTTCGTCGCCGTCACCGAGGCCGTGCACGCCCTGGTGGTGAACTCCCAGCTGGAACAGCTGCGGATCTCCGAGTCGGTCCACCAGGTCTTCAACGAGCTGGTGGTGGAGGGCGCCGAGCCGCCCGAGGTGATCCGCCAGGTGGCCCGGATGGCGGGCGCGCCGGTGGTCCTGGAGAACCTGGCCCACCAGGTGCTCGCCCACGACACCGCCGGACGCCCGGAGACCGAGCTCCTGGAGGACTGGGAGCGCCGCTCCCGCGGAGTCCGCCCGCCCGGCCGTACCGGCCACGACCCGCGCAGCGGCTGGCTGGTGACCACCGTCGGCGCCCGCGGCCAGGACTGGGGCCGGCTGGTCCTCGCCCTGGAGCCGGGCCCGCTGCCGGAGGGCGAGGCGCACCCGCACGCCATGCTGCTGGAGCGCGGCGCCTCCGCCCTGGCGCTCAACCGGCTGGTGGTGCGCGACCGGGAGAGCCTGGAGCGGCAGACCCACCGCACCCTGCTCTCCGGCATCCTCACCCACTCGCTGACCGTCTCCGAGGTGGCCCTGCGGGCCCAGGCGCTCGGCGTCCCGCTGGACGGCCGCCGACTGGTCGGCGTGGTGCTGCGCCAGCGCCGCGGGCCGATCCCGGCCGCGCTGGAGGCGCAGGCCCGGCTGCGCGACTTCACCGAGCTGGCCGCCGGCGCGGTCCGGGCCTGCCGGCTCTCCGCCCTGGTCGGCGCGCTGGACGACGGGGGCGTGGGCCTGCTGATCGCGCTCGGCACCCAGCAGGACGAGCACGCCGCCCTGGACTCCTTCTCCGCCACCCTGCGCCGGATGTCCGCCGAGGCCGGCCGGGAGGGCGCCGACGCCCCGGGCCCGGTGGTCGCGGTCGGCTCCTCGGTCGGCTCGGTCCGCGACGCCCGGCGCACCCTGCTGGAGGCCGCCCAGGTCGCCGACGCGGCCCTGCACGACGCGCCCGGCGGGGGCCGGACCGCCTCCTACTACCGGCTGCCGGACGTCCGGCTGCGCGGCCTGCTCCACCTGCTGCGCGACGACGCCCGGCTGCAGACGTACGTGGAGCGGGAGTTGGGCCCGCTGTTGGCCCACGACGCCGAGCACAACGGACAGTTGGTGCAGATGCTGAGGATCTACCTGGAGCAGGGCCGGAACAAGTCGGCGGCGGCCGACGCCGCCCACCTGTCCCGGCCGTCCTTCTACGACCGGCTGCACAAGGTCGAGCGGATCCTCGGCGTCGACCTCGACCAGGTGGAGTCCTGTCTGTCCCTGCACGTGGCGCTGCTCGCCCTGGACGCCGTCCGCCGCTGAGCGCCCGTCCCCCGGCGTCCCCCCGCACTGTTCAGACCCCGCTGTTCAGACCCGGTTCCGACGCCGGTGTTCCGACGCCGGTGTTCAGACGCCGGTGTTCAGACGCCGGTGATGCGCCCCCACACCTTGTGCAGCTCCGGCCGCTCGGCCGAGGTGACGTCGCGCATGCCGTGCAGCCTGGCCCGCATCTCCTCGGTCGGGAACACCAGCGGGTTCTCGGCGAGTGCGGCCTTGTCCTTGTCCCCGCTGTCCGCCAGCACCTCGCGGGCGGCCGGCACCGGGCAGATGTACTGGACGGCGGCGGCGAGTTCGGCGGCCACCTCGGGCTGGTAGTAGTAGTCGACCAGGGCCTCGGCATTGCGCTTGTGCACGGCCCGGTTGGGGATCATCAGGCTCTCCGCCCACAGCTCGCCGCCCTCCTCCGGCACCAGGAAGGCGATGTCCGGGTTCTCGGCGGTGAGTTGGACGGCGTCACCGGAGTAGGCCTGGCAGGCGAGCGCGGCACCGGAGGCGAGGTCACTGGTGTAGTCGTTGCCGGTGAAACGGCGCACGTGGCCGGTGTCGACCATCTTCTGCACCAGGTCCATCGCCCGGTGGGCGTCGTCGTCGGTGAACCGCGCGATGTCCGCGCCCTGGGAGAGCATCAGCAGCCCGAGCGCCTCGTCCAGCCCGGCGAACAGTGTGATCCGGCCCTTGAGGTCGGGCGCCCACAGGTCGGCGGTGGACTTCAGCTCCCGGCCGAGCGCCCTGCGGTTGTACGCGATGCCGGTGATCCCGGACTGCCAGGGCACGCTGCGCCGGCGCCCCGGGTCGAAGACCGGGTGCGCCAGCTGGGGGTCCAGGTTGGCGGTGACGTTGGGCAGGTTGTCCCGGTCCATCGCCTGCACCCAGCCGAGCGAGACGTACCGCCCGGCCATCCAGTCGCTGATCACCATCAGGTCCCGGCCCGGGTCCGCGCCCTGGGTGAGCACCGGGCTGATCTTGCCGAAGAACTCGTCGTTGTCGTTGATGTCCTCGGTGTAGGTGACCGCGATCCCGGTCCGCTCGCTGAAGGCGTCCAGGGTGGGCCGCCGGCCCTGGTCGTCGGTGTCGATGTACTGCGTCCAGTTGGAGAAGTTCAGCCGCTTGTCGCGCTCCGAGCGGTCCGGCGCCGAGCGGCGGTCCTCGGCGACGTACGCGGACGGGATGCCGCAGCCGGAGAGCGTGCCGGCACCGAGCAGCGCGGCCCCGCCGAGGACGGAACGCCGGCGCAGCACGGACGGGTGGGAGGGTCGGCGGGTCGGGGTGGAGCTGCGGGACATGTGGGGGCCTTCCGGAGCGTGGGACGGCCCCGGGCGCGCGGGTGCGCCCGGGGCCGTCCTGGTAGGTACGTCAGACGGTGTGCGCGTCGGTCAGCGACAGCACCTCGTCCAGCACCGCGAGGCCGGACTTGGCCTCCTCCTCGGTGACGGTGCACGGCGGGACGACGTGGAAGCGGTTCATGTTGACGAACGGCCAGAGCCCGCGCCGCTTGCAGGCGGCGGCCAGCTCGGCCATCGGCGCGTTGTCGGCACCCGCGGCGTTGTACGGGACGAGCGGCTCGCGGGTCTCCCGGTCCTTCACCAGGTCCAGCGCCCAGAACACGCCCAGGCCGCGCACCTCGCCGATCGACGGGTGCCGCTCGGCCAGCTCGCGCAGGCCGGGGCCGAGCACCGTCTCGCCGATCTGCCGGGCGTTCTCGACGATGCCCTCCTCCGCCATGGCGTTGATGGTGGCCACCGCCGAGGCGCAGGCCAGCGGGTGGCCGGAGTAGGTGAGCCCGCCGGGGAACGGCCGCTCGGCGAAGGTCGCGGCGATCTCGTTGCTGATCGCCACGCCGCCCAGCGGGACGTAGCCCGAGTTGACGCCCTTGGCGAAGGTCATGAGGTCCGGCACGACGCCCCAGTGGTCGGCGGCGAACCACTCGCCGGTACGGCCGAAGCCGGCCATCACCTCGTCCAGGATGAACACGATCCCGTACCGGTCGCAGATCTCCCGCACCCCGGCCAGGTACCCCGGCGGCGGGACCAGGATGCCGGCGGTGCCGACCACCGTCTCCAGGATGACCGCCGCGACCGTGCCCGGACCCTCGAACGCGATCACCTGCTCCAGGTGCTCCAGCGCGCGCTCGCACTCCTGCGCCTCGTTCTCGGCGTGGAAGTTGGAGCGGTAGGCGTACGGGCCCCAGAAGTGCACCACGCCGGAGACGCCGGTCTCGCTGGCCCAGCGCCGCGGGTCGCCGGTCAGCGCGATCGCGTTGGCGGTGGCGCCGTGGTACGAGCGGTAGGTGGACAGCACCTTCTGCCGGCCGGTGTGCAGCCGGGCCAGCCGGACGGCGTTCTCGACCGCCTCGGCCCCGCCGTTGGTGAAGAAGATCTTGTCGAGGTCGCCGGGGGTGCGCTCGGCGACCAGCCGGGCCGCCTCGCTGCGCGACTCGACCGCGAAGCCGGGGGCGATGGTGCAGAGCTTGGCAGCCTGCTCCTGGATCGCGGCGACCACCTTCGGGTGCTGGTGGCCGATGTTGGTGTTGACCAGCTGCGAGGAGAAGTCCAGGTAGCGGTTGCCGTCGTAGTCCCAGAAGTACGAGCCCTCGGCGCCGGCCACCGCGAGGGGGTCGATCAGCGCCTGGGCGGACCACGAGTGGAAGACGTGTGCGCGGTCGGCCGCCTTGACGGCCTGGCCGGCGGCTGAGTCAGCGGTGGGGATGCTCATGCCGGTAAGGCTAGGGCCGGCCGCCCCCGAAGTGCAGTTTCATCCTGTCAGCCGGACACCCGACCCGCCGACAGGGTGCAAAGCGACAGGGCCCGGGTCGAAAAGACCCGGGCCCCTTGTCAGTTCAGACGACCTTCAGCACTGATCAGATCGATCAGCTTGATCGGATCGCGGCCGTACAGCGCCCGACAGTCACGACCCGCTAGATCGCGGTCATGACGTGCTTCACGCGGGTGTAGTCCTCGAAGCCGTAGGAGGACAGGTCCTTGCCGTAGCCGGACTTCTTGAAGCCCCCGTGCGGCATCTCGGCGACCAGCGGGATGTGGGTGTTGATCCAGACGCAGCCGAAGTCCAGGCGGCGGGACATCCGCATGGCGCGGGCGTGGTCCTTGGTCCACACCGAGGAGGCCAGCGCGAACTCGACGCCGTTGGCGTACTCGACGGCCTGGTCCTCGTCGGTGAACTTCTGCACGGTGATGACCGGGCCGAAGACCTCGTTCTGGATGATCTCGTCGTCCTGGAGCAGGCCGGAGACGACGGTCGGGGCGTAGAAGTAGCCCTTGTCGCCGACCCGGTGGCCACCGGCCTCGACCTTGGCGTGGGCGGGCAGCCGCTCGATGAAGCCGGAGACCTGCTTCAGCTGGTTGGCGTTGTTCAGCGGGCCGTACAGCACGTCCTCGTCGTCCACGCCGCCGGTCTTGGTCTCGGCCGCGGCCTTGGCCAGCGCCTCGACGAAGGCGTCGTGGATCGACTCGTGCACCAGCACGCGGGTGGCGGCGGTGCAGTCCTGGCCGGCGTTGAAGTAGCCCGCCACCGAGATGCCCTCGACGGCCTCGGCGATGTCGGCGTCCTCGAAGACCACGACCGGGGCCTTGCCGCCCAGCTCCAGGTGGACGCGCTTGACGTCCTTGGAGGCCGACTCGGCGACCTGGATGCCGGCCCGGACCGAACCGGTGATGGAGGCCATCGCCGGGGTCCGGTGCTCGACCATCAGCTTGCCGGTCTCGCGGTCACCGCAGATGACGTTGAAGACGCCGGCCGGCAGGTCCAGCTCCTTGAGCACGCCGCCGATGATCTCGGCCAGCAGCACGGTGGAGGCCGGGGTGGTGTCCGAGGGCTTCAGCACGACGGCGTTGCCGGCGGCGATCGCCGGGGCGAACTTCCAGACCGCCATCATCATCGGGTAGTTCCACGGCGCGACCTGGGCACAGACGCCGACCGGCTCGCGGCGGATGATCGAGGTCATCCCGTCCATGTACTCCCCGGCGGCCTTGCCCTCCAGCAGGCGGGCGGCACCGGCGAAGAAGCGGATCTGGTCCACCATCGGGCCGATCTCCTCGGAGAGGGTCAGCGCGCGGGGCTTGCCGGTGTTGCGCACCTCCGCGTCGACGATCTCGTCGGCCCGGGCCTCGACCGCGTCGGCGATCTTGAGCAGCAGCTTCTGCCGGGTGCTCGGGGTGGCGTCGCGCCAGATCGGGAACGCGGCGGCGGCCGAGGCCATGGCGGCGTCCACGTCCGCGGCACCGGACAGCGGCGACGTCGCGTATACCTCGCCGGTGGTCGGGTCGACGATGTCGAGCGTGCGGCCGTCGGCCGCGTCCACGAACTCACCGTTGATGTAGTTGCGCAGCGTGCGAAGGTCGCTCACGGGTCTCTCCTCGGTCTGGGCCTGCGGCATTGCAGATTCCGGCGCCATGGTACGTCGGCGGATCCGGCCTACGAAGGGTGCCGAGTGGCCGGGCCCGGGGGTGGCGCCATCCACTGGTGGCGGAACGCGCGCCGCCCTGCCGGGGCGCGCGCGTACCGTGCCAGGGTAGCCGCAGCACTGCCGGGATCGACAGATGGATCCCGCGCACACGATGAAATCCGCATGCGTTTTCCCGAAGCGCGACGAAATCAGCAGCTCCCACGCTTGCGAACAGGGGAACGATCAGGCACAGTGGCCGCGTGGCCAACCGCGACCGAAACGCGAGCGTTCCCCTCGACGCCGCCTCCAAGGCGATCATCGAGCAGCTCCAGGAGGACGGGCGCCGCCCGTACGCCGCCATCGGCAAGGCCGTCGGCCTGTCCGAGGCAGCCGTACGGCAGCGCGTGCAGAAGCTGCTCGACCAGGGCGTGATGCAGATCGTCGCCGTCACGGACCCGCTCACCGTCGGCTTCACCCGCCAGGCGATGGTCGGCATCCGGGTCGAGGGCGACATCGAGCCCGTCGCCGACGCGCTGGCCGCCCTCGACGAGGTCGACTACGTCGTCTGCACCGCAGGCTCGTTCGACCTCCTGGCCGAACTGGTCTGCGAGGACGACGAGCACCTGCTCGAAATGATCAACAAGCGCATCCGCGCGCTTCCCGGCGTGCGGAGCACCGAGAGCTTCGTTTACCTGAAGCTCCGGAAACAGACCTACACCTGGGGCACCCGATGACAGCCGACCCGGCGCAGAAGGACCTTTCCAAGACCGCCTACGACCACCTGTGGATGCACTTCACCCGCATGTCGTCGTACGAGAACTCCCCCGTGCCCACCATCGTCAAGGGCGAGGGCACGTACATCTGGGACGACAAGGGCCGGAAGTACATCGACGGCCTGGCCGGCCTGTTCGTCGTGCAGGCCGGTCACGGCCGCACCGAGCTCGCCGAGGTCGCCGCCAAGCAGGCCAAGGAACTCGCGTTCTTCCCGATCTGGAGCTACGCGCACCCCAAGGCCGTCGAGCTGGCCGAGCGCCTGGCCAACTACGCCCCGGGCGACCTCAACAAGGTCTTCTTCTCCACCGGTGGCGGCGAGGCCGTCGAGACCGCCTGGAAGCTGGCCAAGCAGTACTTCAAGCTGATCGGCAAGCCGACCAAGTACAAGGTCATCTCGCGCGCCGTCGCCTACCACGGCACCCCCCAGGGCGCCCTGTCGATCACCGGCCTGCCGGGCCTGAAGGCCCCGTTCGAGCCGCTGGTGCCGGGCACCCACAAGGCCCCGAACACCAACATCTACCGCGCCCCGGCCTTCCTGGAGGGCCCCGACGGCACGGTCGACCCCGAGGCCTACGGCCGCTGGTGCGCCGACGAGATCGAGGTGGCGATCCTCAACGAGGGCGCCGAGACCGTCGCCGCCGTCTTCGTCGAGCCGGTGCAGAACGCCGGTGGCTGCTTCCCGCCGCCGCCCGGGTACTTCCAGCGCCTGCGCGAGATCTGTGACCGCCACGACGTGCTGCTGGTCTCGGACGAGGTCATCTGCGCCTTCGGCCGCCTCGGCACCATGTTCGGCGCCGACAAGTTCGGCTACGTGCCGGACATGATCACCTGCGCCAAGGGCATGACCTCGGGCTACTCCCCGATCGGCGCCACGATCATCTCCGACCGCATCGCCGAGCCGTTCTACAAGGGTGACAACACCTTCCTGCACGGCTACACCTTCGCCGGCCACCCGGTCTCCTCGGCCGTGGCGCTCGCCAACCTCGACATCTTCGAGCGCGAGGGCCTGAACCAGAAGGTGCTGGACAACGAGGCGAACTTCCTCGGCACCCTGAACAAGCTGCGCGACCTGCCGATCGTCGGCGACGTCCGTGGCAACGGCTACTTCTACGGCATCGAGCTCGTCAAGGACAAGGTCACCAAGGAGACCTTCAACGACGACGAGGTCGAGCGCGTGCTCTACGGCTTCCTGTCGAAGGCGCTCTTCGACAACGGCCTGTACTGCCGCGCCGACGACCGTGGCGACCCGGTCATCCAGCTGGCCCCGCCGCTGATCTCCGACCAGTCGACCTTCGACGAGATCGAGCAGATCCTGCGGGTCAGCCTCACCGACGCGTGGGCCAAACTCTGATCCCCTGAGCCCTCCTCCCACCCTCCGCCGAAGGGCGGTCCCGCTCCCGCGGGGCCGCCCTTCGGCGTTCACACCCCCGGCACGGAACATCACAGTCGTACGACCAAACATGCCTGAATGCGGGTGATTTGCCCGTGATGGCCCAGAGCGCCGCAACCGCGACCGGCCCCGGTCGTTCTAATCTGACGACTGTCATATCCCTGCGGCCCCCAGGATGGAACCTCATGTCAGCGGCACCGCCTGACAACGACGTGCTGTGGGCCCGAGGGATCGTCAAGTCCCACTACGGCACCCCCGCCCTGCGCGGCATCTCCATCGGCGTCCGCGACGGCGAGGTGCTCGCCGTCACCGGTCCGCGCGGCTCCGGCAAGAGCACCCTGCTCGGCTGCCTCTCCGCCCAGCTCCCGGTCGACGAGGGCGAGGTCTGGTTCAACAGCGCCCCCGTCCACACCCTCGGCCGGGCCGGACGCGAACGCCTCCGCCGCGACCGCTTCGGCTTCGTCGGCTCCGAGCCGCACCTGGTGCCCGAACTCACCGCCCGCGAGAACGTCGCCCTGCCGCTGCTGCTCGCCGGCGCCGGAAACAAGGCCGCCTACACCGCCGCCGACGAATGGCTGGAACGCCTCGACGTCGGCGAGATCGCCCGGCAGCGCCCCGACCGGCTGGTCCAGAGCCAGCGCCAGCGGATCGCCGTCGCCCGCGCCCTCGCCCCGCTGCCGCCCGTCGTCTTCGCCGACGACCCCACCGCCCCGCTGCACCGCGAGGCCGCCGACCAGGTCCTGCGGATACTGACCAGCGCGGCCCGCTCGCACCAGCTCACCCTCGTCCTGGCCACCCACGACCCCGAGCTCGTCCGCTTCGCGGACCGCGCCGTCGCCCTCGTCGACGGACGGCTCACCGCACCCGCCGCCCCCGTCCCGCGCGGCACCGCCGCCCCCGGCACGGCCGGTGCCTCCGCCGTCACGGCCACCCGCCGCTGACGAGGCCCAGCCGCTGAAAGAGTCGACGTGTTCTACCTCCGTCTGGCCCGGGGCTACCGGGTGCCCGACCTCGGCCGCTGGCTGCTCACCGCACTGGCGGCCGCCGTCGTCGCCGCCTTCCTGCTGCGCTCCCTCGGCCGGGCGCTGAGCGACCCGCTCGGCGGCGCCGACGCCCTGGTACGACTGCTCTGGTGCCTGCCCCCGCTGGCCGCCGTCGCCTGGTTCGCCGCCGTCGCCGCCCGCTCGGTGCCCGCCCGGCGGCCCGAGCGGATCGCCGGCCTCACCGCCGCCGGGGCCGGCTCCCGCCGGATCCGCGCCATGATCGCCGGCGAGGTCGCCCTCGCCTGCGCCCTCGGCAGCGTGCTCACCCTGCTGCTCTTCCTGGTGCTGCGCAACGACATCGCCGGGCCCTCGCTCGCCCCCGACCTCGGCATGGGCGTGCCGCTGCCGGCCGCCGCTCCGGTCACCCTGCTCGCACTGGTCCCGCTCACCGCCGGCCTCGCCGCCGGCTGCGCGGTGCCCGTCGCCGAGACCCTGCCGGGCGGCCGCCCCCACGGCCGGACCGGCTTCGGCCCGCTGCGGATCGCCGTACCGGTCGGACTGGTCGTCATCGGCGCCGCGCTCGAACTCATCGCCCTGCGCCCCGGCGCCCCCGCCGACGGCCGTCCGATCCACCTGCCCGCCGGACTCGGCAGCACCAGCACCGCCGCCCTCGGCGGCTGGGCCGCCAGCGCACTCGGCCTCGCCCTGCTCACCGGCCCGCTGCTCGCCTGGACCGGACGGCTGCTCGCCCTCGGCCGGCCCACCCCGCTGCGGCTGCTGGCCGGACGCGGCCTCACCGCCCAGGCCCGCCGGCTCGGCCCGCCGCTGGCCGTCCTCACGCTGGTCGTCGCCCTGGTGCTGACCACCGTCCGTTACTGGATCGGCACCCCCGACAGCGCCGACGCGCTGCCCGCCGTCGAGGCCTGCCTGGTCCTCGGCTGCGCGGCCGCCGCGGTGATCGCCCGGCTCGCCGAGGTGCGTACCGACCGGCGGGAGGTCACCGACGCGCTGCTGCGCCTCGGTGCCGCCCCCCGGCTGCTGTTCGGCGCCGTCGCGCTGCGCACCCTCGCGGTGGGCACCACACTGCTGCTGACCGGCGGGGCGACCGCCGCACTGGCGGCCGCCGGGCTGCGCTAGGGCCGCCCGGATTCCTCAGCCGGCTGCCGCGAGCTGGCCGCAGGCGCCGTCGATCTCCTGACCGCGGGTGTCCCGGACGGTTGTCGGCACGCCGTGCGACTGCAGCCGGCGGACGAACTCGCGCTCGTCCTCGGGCCGGGAGGCCGTCCACTTGGAACCCGGGGTCGGGTTCAGCGGGATCAGGTTGACGTGCACCCGGTGGTTCTTGATCAGCCGGCCGAGCAGGTCGGCGCGCCACGCCTGGTCGTTGATGTCCTTGATCAGCGCGTACTCGATGGAGATCCGGCGACCGGACTTCTCCGCGTAGTTCCAGGCCGCGTCCAGCACCTCGGCGACCTTCCACCGGGTGTTCACCGGGACCAGCTCGTCGCGCAGCTCGTCGTCCGGGGCGTGCAGCGACAGCGCCAGCCGGCAACTGAGACCCTCGTCCGCCAGCCGGTTCATCGCCGGGACGAGGCCGACCGTGGAGACGGTGATGCCGCGCTGGGACAGGCCGAAGCCGTCCGGCGCCGGGTCGGTCAGCCGGCGGATCGCGGCCAGCACCCGGTTGTAGTTGGCCAGCGGCTCGCCCATGCCCATGAACACCACGTTGGACAGCCGCGCCTCGCCGCCCGGGATCTCACCGGCCTTCAGCGCGCGCATCCCGGCGGCGATCTGCTCGACGATCTCGCCGGTGGACAGGTTGCGGGTCAGCCCCGCCTGGCCGGTGGCACAGAACGGGCAGTTCATGCCGCAGCCGGCCTGCGAACTGATGCACATGGTGACCCGGTCCGGGTAGCGCATCAGCACCGACTCGACGAGCGTGCCGTCGAACAGCTTCCACAGCGTCTTGCGGGTGGTGTCGTCGTCACAGGAGACGTGCCGCACCACCGACATCAGCTCGGGCAGCAGGCTCTCGGTGAGCTTCTCCCGGCTGGCGGCGGGGATGTCCGTCCAGCTCGCCGGGTCGGCGGACATCCGGCCGAAGTAGTGGTTGGAGAGCTGCTTGGCGCGGAACGGCTGCTCGCCCAGCTCGGCGACGGCCTCCTTGCGCTCGGCGGGGCTCAGGTCGGCGAGGTGTCGCGGGGGCTTGGCGCCGCGCGGCGCGACAAAGGTGAGTTCTCCGGGCTTAGGCATGGTTGTTCCAGTGTCGCAGACGCGCGAGGGCCCCGGACGCCTGGTGTCCGGGGCCCGTACTCGGATCCGCGGGTCAGCTCCCGACGAAGGCCGCCAGCAGCAGCCAGACCACCGGGGCGGTCGGCAGCAGCGAGTCCAGCCGGTCCATGATGCCGCCGTGGCCGGGCAGCAGGGTGCCCATGTCCTTGATCCCGAGGTCGCGCTTGATCATCGACTCGCCCAGGTCGCCCAGGGTCGCGGTGACCGCGGCGCAGCCGCCCAGGATCAGGCCCTGCCACCAGCTGCCGCCGTCGATGATCAGCTGCATCAGCAGGGCGCCCGCCAGCATCGACAGGCCGATGCCGCCGGCCAGGCCCTCGCGGGTCTTGCCGGGGCTGATCGTCGGGGCCAGCTTCGTCCGGCCGAACTTGTAGCCCACCGCGTAGGCACCGGTGTCGCTGCAGATCGTGACGATCAGGAAGAGCACGATCCGCTGGGGGCCGTCGTCGGCCGCCAGCATCATCGCCACGAAGGTCGCCAGGAACGGCACGTAGAAGGCGGTGAACACGCCTGCCGTTATGTCGCGCAGGTAGTTCTCCGGCGGCTCGGCCATCCGCCAGACCATCACCGCCAACCCGGTCAACGCGAGCGAGGCCGCGGCCCACTCGACGCCGGCCCAGTAGCCGGTGGCGACCATCGCGACACCGCCCACCACCAGCGGGATCAGCGGCACCTTGATCTGTTTGCGCTCGGCGAGCCGGGTGGTCAACTCCCAGCTGCCGACCGCCACCGCGGCCATCACGACGAACAGGAACAGCGCCTTGACCACGAACAGCGTGGCGATGATCACCACGCCGAGGCCCACTCCCACGCCTATGGCGGCCTGGAGGTTACGGCCGCCGCGCTGCTTGCGCGGCTCCGGCTGCGGGGCGGGCTGGGCGGCCACGGGTGTCTCCTGCCCTGGATGGGACGACGGCACGAAGGGGGGCTGCCCCGCCGCCCAGTGGCTCTGCGGCGGCGCGGGGTGCACCGGTGCCCCCGGGTACGGCGGGGCGCCGTACCCGGGGGCGGGGGTGACGTCGTCGGTTATCGCGCGCAGCACGACCGTCTCCGTCACTCCGGGCGGCGCCGTCCCGGGCTGCTCGTCCCGGAACAGCGGGCCGCTCATCCGGCCGGGCTCCCTGGCCTGCTCCGGACCGGGGTCGGCGGGCGCGGCTGCGTCGGCGGGCGCGGTCGGCCGACCGTGCGCCGCGCGCCGGCCGGGGGTCGGATGCTGACCCGGGCCCGGGTGCCGGCCGGGTGCCGGGTACCCGCCGGGCACTGCCGACGGGGCCTGGGCCTGACCGTGGTCGGGCGCGCCGGGGTGCGGGCCGGGATCGGCCGGTACGGGAGGCATGACCTGAGTCTCCTCCGCGTCGCCGCCCCAGTACACCGGAGGCTGCTGGGAGTGATCCGAACGGAGGCCCTGGTCCCCGGGGACGGCACCCGGCACGGCCTGGTCGCCGGACTGGCCGTGCCGGCCGGGGAAGGGCTGCGCCCGGTCCGGCGCCGGGTGCTCGCCGGACCCCGGCGCCGGACCCGCCGGCGGCCGGGGTGCCTGCGGCTGCGGCGCCGGGCGGTAAGGCTGGAACTGCTGGTCGGACGGGCCCCAGTAGCCAGGGGCGTCAGGGGCGTCGTTCATCAGACCTCGAGCAGCTCGGCTTCCTTGTGCTTCAGCAGCTCGTCGACCTGGGCCACGTACTTGGCCGTGGTGTCGTCGAGCTCCTTCTCGGCGCGGCGGCCGTCGTCCTCGCCGACCTCGCCGTCCTTGACCAGCTTGTCGATGGCGTCCTTGGCCTTGCGGCGCACCGAACGGATCGAGACCTTGGCGTCCTCGCCCTTGGTGCGGGCGATCTTGATGAACTCGCGGCGGCGCTCCTCGGTCAGCTCCGGCAGCACCACCCGGATGATGGAGCCGTCGTTCGACGGGTTGACGCCCAGGTCGGAGTCGCGGATCGCCTGCTCGATGGCCTTCAGAGCGGTCTTGTCGAACGGCGAGACGACCGCCATCCGGGGCTCCGGCACCGAGAACGAGGCCAGCTGGTTGATCGGCGTCACGGCACCGTAGTACTCGGCGACGATCTTGGCGAACATCGCCGGGTGCGCCCGGCCGGTGCGGATGGCCGCGAGGTCGTCCTTGGCGACGACGACGGCCTTCTCCATCTTCTCCTCGGCCTCGAGGAGGGTCTCTTCGATCACTGTGATCTCCCTGTCCGGTTCATCTGCTGTTGTCCCGACCGGCGTCGGCATCGGGGCCGGTCGCGGCGGACGCCGCCCCGTACGGCTGGTTGCTGCTCAGGCCCGGACAGAATCCTGGCTGATGAGTGTGCCGATCTTCTCACTCTTCACCGCACGCGCGATATTGCCCTCCGCCAGCAGTTCGAAGACCAGCATCGGGAGGTTGTTGTCCTTGCACAGGGTGATCGCGGTGAGGTCGGCGACCTTGAGGTCGCGCGCGATGACCTCGGAGTACTCCAGCGCGTCGAACTTCACCGCGTCCGGGTTGGTCCGGGGGTCGGAGTCGTAGACGCCGTCCACGCCGTTCTTGCCCATCAGCAGGACGTCGGCGTGGATCTCCAGGGCGCGCTGGACGGCCGTGGTGTCGGTGGAGAAGTACGGCATGCCCATACCGGCACCGAAGATCACCACGCGGCCCTTCTCCAGGTGCCGGACGGCCCGCAGCGGCAGGTACGGCTCGGCGACCTGGCCCATGGTGATGGCGGTCTGGACCCGGGTCTCGATGCCTTCCTTGACCAGGAAGTCCTGCAGTGCCAGGCAGTTCATGACGGTACCGAGCATGCCCATGTAGTCGGACCGGGCCCGGTCCATGCCGCGGACCTGCAGCTCGGCGCCCCGGAAGAAGTTGCCGCCGCCGATGACCACCGCGACCTCGGTACCGGCGCGGACGACCGTGGCGATCTCGCGGGCGATCGCGTGCACGACGTCCGGGTCGACGCCGAGCCCGCCGCCACCGGCGAAGGCTTCACCGGACAGCTTGAGCAGCACCCGGCGGCGCGAGCCGGCCTTGGGGTCCTGCGCGGTCTCCTGCGTCTCCTGCATGGACTTCTCCTTTATTGCACCTGCTGGCTCACAGGCCTGGGCGTGCGGATGCCCGGCCTGCGCGTACACGAGAGGAGGCCACTGCCGCGGGAACCGGTTCGGTGTCCTGCACGGCAATGGCCTCCTCGTCGTTCATGGTGCCGACACGGCCCGCCCATGGACGGTTGGCGCTGGGTGAGCCCGTTCGGCGTTCCGCCCGCCCCGGTCAGCGGGCGGGGGCGGTTCCCAGCCTAGAGGGGCCGGGGACCAGGTGGAACGTGGCTCAGGCGCCGACGCGGAAGCGGGCGAAGCGCTTGAGGGAGACGCCGGCCTCCTCGAGGACCTTGGCGACGGTCTTCTTGTTGTCCTTGGCGAAGGCCTGCTCCAGGACGGAGTTCTCCTTCACGAAGCCGGTGACGCGACCCTCGACGATCTTCGGCAGGGCGGCCTCCGGCTTGCCCTCCTCGCGGGCGGTGGCCTCGGCGACGCGGCGCTCGTTCTCGAGGGCCTCGGCCGGGATCTCCTCACGGGACAGGTACTTCGGCGCGAAGGCGGCGATGTGCTGCGCGACGTCCTTGGCGACCTCGGCGTTCTCCTTGTCCAGCTCGACCAGGACACCGACAGTCGGCGGCAGGTCGGGGCTGGTCTTGTGCAGGTAGACCGCGACGAAGCCGTCACCGTTGAACTGGGCGAAGCGACGGAAGACGATCTTCTCGCCCAGGGTCGCGTTGGCCTCGTCCACGAACTGCTGGACGGTCTTGCCGGCCTCGATCTCGGAAGCCAGGGCGGCGTCCAGGTCGGCCGGGGCGCTCTTGGCGACGTGGGCGGCGATCGCGTCGGCGACCTGGACGAAGTTGTCACCCTTGGCGACGAAGTCGGTCTCGCAGTTCAGCTCGACCAGAACGCCGGACTTCTTGTCCTCGGCGATCAGCGCGGCGACGGCGCCGTTGGAGGCGTCACGGCCCTCGCGCTTGGCAACACCCTTCTGGCCCTTGATGCGCAGGAGCTCGACGGCCTTCTCGACGTTGCCCTCGGCCTCGTCCAGGGCCTTCTTGCAGTCCATCATGCCGGCGCCGGTGAGCTCACGGAGCTTCTTGACGTCCGCGGCGGTGAAGTTCGCCATGGTGTGAATCTCTTCTCGCGTCTCGCGTGTCTGCGTGGGGATGCGCCGGGACCGATGGTTCGGTCCCGGCGCGGGAGAGAGGGGCACCTGCCGGTGTCGTACCGGCGAGTGCCCCTCACCCTTGGTACGTCAGGCCTGCTCGGCCGGAGCCTCGGTGGCCGGGGCCTCGGTGGCGGCGGCCTCGGCAGCGGGGGCCTCAGCCGGAGCCTCGGCGGCCGCGGGGGCCTCCTCGGCCTTCTTCTCGCCCTCGATGAGGTCCTTCTCCCAGTCGGCCAGCGGCTGGTCGGCGCCCGGCTCGGCCTTGGTGTCGGCCTTGGCGACACCGGCGCGGGACTTCAGGCCCTCGGCGACGGCGTCGGCGATCACGCGGGTCAGCAGGGTGACGGAGCGGATCGCGTCGTCGTTGCCCGGGATCTTGTAGTCGACCTCGTCCGGGTCACAGTTGGTGTCGAGGATGGCGACGACCGGGATGTTGAGCTTCCGGGCCTCGCCGACCGCGATGTGCTCCTTCTTGGTGTCCACGATCCAGACAGCGCTGGGAACGCGCTGCATGTCGCGGATACCGCCGAGGGTCTTCTCCAGCTTGTCGTGCTCGCGCTGGAGGACCAGGAGCTCCTTCTTGGTGAGGCCGGAGCCGGCCACGTCCGAGAAGTCCAGCTCGCCGAGCTCCTTCAGGCGCTGCAGACGCTTGTAGACGGTCGAGAAGTTGGTCAGCATGCCGCCGAGCCAGCGCTGGTTCACGTAGGGCATGCCCACGCGGGTGGCCTGCTCGGCGATGGCCTCCTGGGCCTGCTTCTTCGTGCCGACGAAGAGGACGCTGCCGCCGTGGGCAACGGTCTCCTTGATGAACTCGAAGGCGCGGTCGATGTAGTTCAGCGACTGCAGCAGGTCGATGATGTAGATGCCGTTGCGCTCGGTGATGATGAAGCGCTTCATCTTCGGGTTCCAGCGGCGGGTCTGGTGACCGAAGTGGACGCCGCTCTCCAGCAGCTCCCGCATCGTGACGACGGCCATTGCCGTGCTCCTCAGGTGTTACGGCCCGGCTGTGGCTGCCCTCGGGGGTTCCCTCGGGCGAAGTGCCTACGGCCAGGTCAGTCTCGGTTGTCCGTGGCGGCCAGGTGACAGCCACGCCTGACGCCCCGATCGTGCCGAGCCGCTTCCACCCGCTCGGTCCGGGGACCGGTCGGGCTCGGCGGACCGAGCGGCACTCGCACCTGGCGGGGCCGCGGAAGAACCGCGTCCGACCACCGGTGGCGGGGCGTGCGAAGTCGACCCGGTGGACCGGGTCGCGTGTGAAGTGTACGGGAAGCGCCGAGCAGCGAGCGACTTCGCGGGCGCGCGAGGGCCTACGGGCGGGCTACGGACGAACGGGCCACGAGCTGCCGACGGCCCGTGGACGGCCCGGGAGACCGACCGTGCGGGAGCCCGGGAGAACGGCTTCGGCGACGGGGCCGCCGCGGACGGAGGAAGGGTGCCGACTGGTCGGCCCACTGCCCGCCGAACGGTCCTCGTATGCCGTTTGTACACCGGATGGCGGAGCTCGTACACCCGTCCGGGTGACGGCGATCCGGGGCGGGGGTGGTTTGTCCACAGGCATCCAGATCTGGGTGGTGTGGAAGTCGGGGCGCGGCCAGTCTCGGGGCATGACTGGACGGCGTGGGGTTCGAGGGGTGGTCACCGGGGCGGTGCCGGCGGTGCTGCTCGCCCTGGCGGGGGTTGCGAGTGCGTCGGGGGTGCCGGCGGGGGTGGGGTGGGCTGCTGGCGTGGCCGGTATGCCTGCTGCTTCTGGTGCGGCGGGAGCTTCGGCGGGCGGCGGGCCGAGTGGAGGTGGTCCCGTCGCCGGGTCCGGCGGCGACTCCGGCGGCGGTCCAGCCGGCGGTTCAGCCGACGGTCCAGGTTGGGGTGCGGCGCGGGCCTGGCCGGTGGGCGGGCCGAGCGGGATGTTGAAGCGGTTCGAGCCACCGGCGAAACCGTGGGCGGCCGGGCACCGGGGGGTGGACCTCTCCGCCGCACCCGGGGCGGAGGTACGGGCGGCTGCCGCCGGGGTGATCGCGTTCTCCGGGCTGGTGGCGGGGCGCCCGGTGGTGACCGTCACCCATCCGGGCTCCGGGACTCCCCCGCTGCGGACCACCTATCTGCCCGTCCTCGGCGAGCTCCCGGTCGGCACCGCGGTGGCCGCCGGGCAGGTGATCGGTCAGCTCGCCCCGGACGGGCGGCACTGCGGCGCGCGGGACTGCCTGCACTGGGGGCTGCTGCGCGGCGGCCGCTACCTCGATCCGCTGGCCCTGCTCGGCACGGGCCGGGCACGCCTGCTGCCACTGAGCGGGCCTGGCCGGGCCGGGCGGATGGAGTGACCCGGCCCGAGGGAAGGGGCCGTTGCTCGGCAAAAGTTCGACGCCCGGGCCGGACGGCGGTTCAGGTGCGGTCGAGGCCGCGCAACACCAGGGCGACGGCACCATCGGCGACCGCCTCGGGGGACTCGACCGGGCAACCCGCCCGGTCCCCGGTGGCGAACTGCTCGGCCCGGCGGACGGCCGCCTCCACGACCCCCTGCAACAACGCCGCGGCGAGCCGGGGCTGCTCGTGGCCGAGGTCCTCCAGGGCCCGGACGACCAGACCGGCGAGCCGGCTGTGCGCCACTCGGATGCGCTCACGCGCGGCCTCGTCCAGTTCCGGTGCCGAGATGGCCATGACGGCGCGGTGCCTCGGGTCGCCGGCCAGGGCCAGCTGACCGCGGACGTACGCCTCGATCCGCTCGGCAGCGGTGTCGCAGCTCGCCATCCCGGCTTCGATCTCGGCCGCCCAGAGCGGGAAGTCCGCCTCGCACAGCGCCTCGACCACGGCGGCGCGGGAGCGGAAGTACTCGTAGACGGAGGAGCGCGCCAGCCCGGTGCGGGCCGCGAGCGCGGGGAAGGTCAGGGCCTCCATGCCACCGTCGGTGAGCAGGTTGCGGGCAGCATCCAGGAGGGCTGCCCGCTGCAGCTGGCGATGCTCGGCCACCGTGGCCGCTCGGATCTTCGGCACGCTCCCACTGTACGGAGCCCTACCTGCGGCCGGTACAGCGCGGCGCATCCGGGTGCGGGGGCCGGGCTCGTCGGACGGCTCCGGCGGCTCGCTACCGGACGTCCGAGAGCTTGGCGCGCAGCTGGAGGACGGACTTGGTGTGGATCTGGCTCACCCGGCTCTCCGTTACCCCCAGCACCTGTCCGATCTCGGCGAGGGTGAGTCCCTCGTAGTAGTAGAGCGTCACCACGGTCTTCTCCCGCTCGGGGAGGGTGTTGACCGCCTGGGCGAGCAGTCTGCGCAGCTCGCGGTCCTCGGCCACCTCGACCGGGTCGTCCGCCCCGTGGTCCTCCAGGGTGTCCACCAGGCTCAGCCGGTCGCCGCCCTCCCCCACCGGGTGCAGCAGCTCGTCCAGGGCCACCACGTTGGCGAGCGACAGCTGGCTGAAGATCGCGTGCAGGTCCTCGATCGCGATGCCCATCTCGGCCGCGACCTCGGGGTCGTGCGGCGTCCGGCGCAGCCGGGCCTCCAGTGTCGCGTAGGTCCGTTCGACGGCCTTCGCCTTCTGGCGCACCGAGCGGGGGATCCAGTCCAGGGCGCGCAGCTCGTCGATGATCGCGCCGCGGATGCGGCTGATCGCGTAGGTCTCGAACTTGATGGCGCGGTCGATGTCGAACTTCTCGATCGCGTCGATCAGCCCGAAGACCCCGGAGGAGACGAAGTCGGCCTGCTCGACATTGGAGGGCAGACCGACCCCGACCCGGCCCGCCACGTACTTGACGAGTGGTGAGTAGTGCAGGATCAGCTGCTCGCGCAGTCGTTGGTCGCCGGTCTCCTTGTACGAACGCCAGAGCTCTTCGAGCGCGCTGCGCCCCGGGGCCCCGGCCTCCCGACCGCCTGCGCCCTCCCCCGTGCCCGCCCGCTCCCGGCGGGGCCGGGAAACGGGTGGGGAGGTGGCATCCGGGGCGGGGGCGCTCGAAGCCAACCGGGGGGCGTGGTCGACGGCCGCGCCACCCGGCGCGTCCGCTTCGCCGACCGCCCCGGGGTTGGGGGCCGGCTTGGCGGTGCGGGCCGGGTCAGCGCCTCCGGTCGCGTCGGTGTCCCTGGCTGGATCGGCGTCCTTGGTCGTGTCCGCGGGCTGGCCTGGTACCACCGTCGGCCGGCCGCCCTGGCGCGACAGGCCTCCCATCGTCCCCGCCGACTTGGGCGGGAACTCGGTCACGGTGCGCCGCTCGGTCCGCGGCCCTCCCGAGGACCGAGCGCCACCGGTCACTCTGTGTCCGGGAATGTGTGTGGGCATACGTTGGTCTGCGCCGTTCTGCCGAGTCATGTGCTGATAGGGAAGGCATGTGGAGCGTAGCGTCACCGACCCACTGCAAAGCGCTACCGCCACTCGGTCGTCCCCCGATCCGGTGGCGTTCGCTCACCGGATCCGGGCACACGAGCGGAAGAACCGGATCAGCAGGTCAGCTGGACCGTGCCGACTCACCTCCCCCGGGCGCACCCGTGTTCGCCTGCCCGCCGCTCACCTCCTCCGTACCGCTCGCCAGTGCGCACCGTGCCGCTCCACGAAGCCGAGCGAGACCAACTCGTAGAGCCGTTGCAGGACTTCGTCCGGCGGGAGTCCGGACTGGCGGGCCAGTCGCTCGACCGGAGCGCCGTCCGCCGTGGCCGGTACGGCCTCCAGCACCCGGGCCACCGCCGGCTCCAGCAAGTCCCTCGGCAGGACCGGACCGCTGCGCTGCGGGGCGAGGTCCTCCCCGATCGACCCGACCAGTTCGGTGACCTCTGCCGCGTCGGTGACCAGCGTGGCGCCGCCGCTGCGGATCAGGGCGTGCACCCCGGCGGAGAGCTCCGAGGTGACGGGCCCGGCGACACCCATGGTGTGGCGGTTGAGGTCCCGCGCCCGTCTGGCCGTGCTCAGGGCTCCGCTGCGCAGAGCCGCCTCGACCACCACGGTGCCCCGGGTCAGCGCCGCGATGACCCGGTTGCGGAGCACGAAGCGGAAGCGGTTCGGGTGCTCTCCGGGCGGGAGTTCGCTGACCAACAGGCCCTGGACGCCGATCCGCCGGATCAGTTCGGCGTTCCCCTTCGGGTAGGCCACGTCGACTCCGCAGGCCAGCACGGCGACGGTCATCCCGCCGACGGCCAGCACCCCTCGGTGGGCCGCGGCGTCGATCCCGTACGCGGCGCCGGAGACCACGACCCAGCCGCGCTCGGCCAGTTGGGCCGAGAGCTCGCCCGCGACATGGGCGCCGTAGGCCGTGCAGGCCCGCGAGCCCACCACGGCCACCGAGCGGAGGGCGAGCAGCCGCAGTGAACCCGTGCCGGTGGTCCACAGCCCGATCGGGCGTCCGTCACCCAGGTCGTCCAGTTGACTGGGCCATTCCGTGTCCCCCGGAATGATGAAGCGCCCGCCGACGTCCCGTACCCGTTTCAGGTCGTTCGCCGGGTCGAGCCCCGGGAGCCGCGCCTGGTAGGCGGCCAGCCGGGCGGAGTCCAGCCCGGGGTGGTCGGGGACGTCGCCCTCCCTGATCGCCCGGACCACCTCCACGGCGGGGAGCTGGCCGAGCCAGCGGCCGACCACCGCGTCGCCCGGTTCGCTGAGCCGGTTGAGCATGGCCCGGGCGAGCCGCTCCGGTTCGAGTCCGGTCCGTGGGCCGGCCTCGGCCGCCCGGGGTGCTCGATCTGCCCGGGGTGCTTGGGCCGCTTGAAGTGCTTGGGCCGCTTGGGCCGCTTGGGGGTGCCCCAACAGCTGGTTCACGCCGCCTCCTCCTCGTTCGCCAGGGGCTTCTCCGGCGGGTCGGGCCAGTCGTCCTCCGGGCCGGTCCTGCGCTGTGCCGGGATGATCCCGGCCCGGCCGTATCCGCGTTCGGGCAGCGGGAGCCCCTGCTCGACCCCGGTGCGCAGGACCAGGGCGGTGCGCACGTCCCGCTGGTCCGGCCGGTCGCGGCCGGCCAGGTCGGCGACCGTCCAGGCGACCCGGAGCACCCGGTCCAGGCCGCGCGCGGTCAGCAGCCCGCGCTCCAGCTGACGGGCGACGTCGTTGAGCGCACCGGACCCGAGCTGCCACCGGGTCCGCAGTTCATGGCCGGGCACCTCCGCGTTGGTCCGCCACGGGGTCTGCGCCAGCCGGACCGCAGCCCGCTCCCGCGCCGCCAGCACCCGGGCCGCGACGGTCTCGGTGTTCTCGGCCGTGGTGTCCCGCTCCATCAGCTCGATCCTGGTCACCGGGGCGACCTGGACCTGGAGGTCGACCCGGTCCAGCAGCGGACCGGAGAGCCGCCCCTGGTACCGGCTGACCATGGCCGGGGTGCACTCACAGCCCTCGCCCCGCCGCGAGTACCGGCCGCACGGGCAGGGATTGGCGGCCAGGCAGAGGAGGAATCGGGCCGGGAGCCGGAGCGAGCCTGCCGATCGGGCGATCACCACCTCGCCCGACTCCAGCGGCTGGCGCAGCGCGTCGAGCACCCGTACCGGGAACTCCGGCGCCTCGTCGAGGAAGAGCACTCCCCGGTGGGCCAAGGACACCGCCCCCGGTCTCGGCAGACCGCTGCCGCCGCCCACGATCGCGGGCATCGTGGTGGAGTGGTGCGGGGCGCAGTAGGGCGCGGTGTCGATCAGCGGACGCCCGGCCGGGAGCAGGCCCGCCACCGAGTGGACGGCGGTGACTTCCAGCGACTCCTTCTGGGTCAGCGGCGGGAGAAGCGCGGGCAGCCGCTCCGCCAACATCGTCTTGCCGGCGCCCGGAGGCCCCTTGAGGTAGAGGTGGTGCCCTCCGGCCGCGGCGATCTCCAGGGCTCGCCTGGCCTCGTACTGACCGGCCACGTCGGCCATGTCGAAACGCGCCGCGCGGTCGTCGGGCAGGCCCCGGACGCTCGCGCTGGGCAGCATCAGGCCGGCCATCAGCGGATCCGGTCTGCCGCCGATCGGGTCGGGCAGCTCCTCCGGCGGCGTCGCCCCGGTCAGGACGGCGACCAGCTGGCGCAGGCTGCGGACCCCGAGCACCGTCACCCCCGGGACGAGCGAGGCTTCGGGCGCCGTCTGCTCGGCGACCACGACCCGGTCGTATCCGGCATCGGCGGCGGCCAGCACCGACGGCAGCACCCCGCGGACCGGCCGCACCCGGCCGTCCAGCCCCAGCTCGCCGATCAGCAGCAGGTCGGCGATGGAGGACGGGTCGAGCCGTTCGGCGGCGGCCAGCACGGCGCAGGCCACCGCGAGGTCGAAGCCGCTGCCGCTCTTGGGCACCGAGGCGGGGCTGAGCCCGACGGTCAGCTTCCGCTGGGGCCAGGCCTCCCCGCTGTTGCAGACCGCTGCGCGGACCCGGTCCCGGGCCTCGCTGAGTGCCTTGTCAGGCAGGCCGACCAGGGTGAACGCGGCCACCCCGGGCTCCAGATCGGCCTGGACCTCGACGATCACTCCGTCGACCCCGACCAGCGCGACGGAACAGGTACGGGCGAAGGCCATCTCAGACCACCCCCCGCAGGTGGTCGACCAGGGCCGCACCCCGCGCCCGGTTGACCACGGCGACCAAGTCGATCCGCACTCCGCCCGGTGGGGCGGGCGGCCACTGCGGATCGGACGGCCCGGGGTCGTACCCGGGCCCGGCCAGCCGGGCGAAGTGGCCGGGCCAGCGTTCAGCCAGCCAGCGCTCCGCCAGCCGCCGCAGCCGGGCGGCCTTGGCCCGGTCGATGGCCTCGCTGGGCTGCTGGAAGCCCCGCTCGGAGCGGGTCTTCACCTCGCAGACCGCGACGGTGTCGCCGTCGAGGGCCACGATGTCCAGCTCGCCCTCGACGCAGCGCCAGTTGCGGTCGAGGATGCGGAGCCCGGCCTCCGCGAGGTGACGGGCGGCGACCCGCTCCCCGTAGCGGCCGAGCCCGGTCCTGGTGCTGCGGTCCCGGTCGGCCAGGTCGTCCGCCGCGTTCTCGGCCGTGTTCGGTACGGCCTGGTCCTGCACGATGGTGTTCTGCATGGTGACCACCTCCGCCGAGGAGGCTGCACCACCGCGCAGACCGAAACCGGGAATTACCGGTTGCCTGTGGATAACTCGGGTCTGGAGACGACTCCTGTCACCCGCAGGAGTGAGAAGCCCCCGTCACGCGAAATTCGGCTGGACAGCGTGGGACTGAGTCGTCCAACGTCAGTTCCCGAAGCCGGACTCGTCCGAGGGCAGCTCCAGATCGCTCTTCGCGAGTTCCTCGATGTTCACGTCCTTGAAGGTCAGCACCCGGACCTTGCGGACGAACCGGGCCGGCCGGTACATGTCCCAGACCCACGCATCCGCCATCGACACCTCGAAGAACACCTCGCCCTGGACCGAGTGCACCTGCAGCTCGTAGTCGTTGGTGAGGTAGAAACGTCGCTCAGTCTCGATCACGTACTTGAACAGGCCGACGACGTCCCGGTACTCCCGGTAGAGCTTGAGCTCCATCTCGGTCTCGTACTTCTCGAGATCTTCGGCACTCATCCAGGCGTCCCCTCAAATTGTCACGTCCACCCATTGTGGACCACCGCACCCACGCTCAGAGCCGTACCGGATCGACCGGCGGGCCCTCTGCCAGCAGTCGCTCCAGGAAGTCCGCCAGCCCGACCGGATAGACCGTGTCGGCTGTCCCCCGCAATTCCTCGACCGTCCACCAGCGCGCCGCGAGCAGCTGGGCGTGTTCGTCCTCGCCCATGCCCGAGTGGTCCAGTTCCGTCCCCGCGGTCCGGGCCAGGTGGAACCACTGCTCCTGCTCGTAACGCTGCCCCTGAAAGGAGAACGACACCGTGCCGTACGCCACCAAGGGCCCCAGGTCCACACCCCGCAAGCCGGTTTCCTCCGCGAGCTCCCGCTCGGCGGCCTCCCGCACGTCCTCCCCCGGCTCCAAGCCGCCCCCGGGCGTGAACCACCACGCCTCGTCGGGGGCTGCGGGGTCGACCCCCAGGAAGAGGAGGATGCGGTCCTGCCCGTCCAGCAGCAGGATCCGCGCCGCCCTGCGACGCTGTGCAGTCATGGCAGCGCTCCACGCTCCTTCCGTTCGCATCGGTGGCGCTACCGATCCTGCCACCCGGCGCGTCCGTCCGGGGCGATGTTCGGCAGAGCGGCCCGGCCTGCGACGGTCGCGCTCAGGAGCTGTGCCTCCGGCGGAGCCGGCGCGCCAGGCCCGCCACCCCGCCCACCACCGAGGTCACGACGATCAGCGCCGCGCCCGCAACGCTGGCGTAGGCGGCCGGCTCCAGCGGCCCCGGGTCCCCGGCCCTCGGGCCCGCGAAACCGTCGAAGGCCGTGGTCCGGTGCAGCAGGCCGGTCCGCCCGAAGGGCAGCAGGGTGGCCTCGACCCTGGCCTCGACCGCGGTGGCCGGGACGGTCCCGCCGTCGACCTCCAGGTGGGTGCGGGAGTCGAGCGAGCCGACCCGGTTGTCGCCGAGCAGGAACAGCCGGCCCTGCGGCACCGTCACGCTGAACGACTCGCCCTGGCGGCCCTGGGTCGCGAGGTAGGGCTCCTCCACGGGCTGTCCGTCGACCGTCAGCCGGTGGTCGTCCGCAGTGGTGGCGACGGTGTCGCCGCCGACCGCGACGACCCGCTTGACCATGAGCTCCCCGCCCCAGGCCTGGTCCCGGAAGACCACCACGTCGCCTCGGCCGATGGCGCCGCCGTCGGCCTTGCGGGCGAGCACGGTGTCGCCGACCTGGAGCGTCGGGTGCATCGAGGCCGTGGGGATCTTGTACGGCCGGTAGTCGATCGCTATGAGCGCGAAACCGCCGATCATCAGCAGCAGCCCGAGCGCGAGCGCGACGCCCTGCAGCACCGCGGCGGGCCGCCGGCCGGACGGGGCGGGCGCGTCCGGCTGGTCGGCCGACTGCTCCACGACACTGCTCATCGAAACCGTCCACCTCTGGCCGACCGGAGAACACCACTGGCACGCCGGTGGCTCGGGCGCGAACGCCGACGGGCCGTGGCACGTCCGAGCAGATTACTCGTCGGTACCACGGCCCGCGCAAGGGTCGGGGAGGAGCTGGTGGAGCTCAGGAGGCCTTCCGGCGCTCCGTCCGGGTCCGCACCCGGCGCACCAGCGGAAGCAGGACGACGGCCCCCACCGCACCGGCCACGGGGGGCGCGACCGGCAAGGCCGCTGCCAGGCCCTTCTGGTCGAAGGTGTCCGGCACCGGGAGCGTGGACCAGTGGCTGACCGGCCAGGCCACCACGAAGGCACGCCCGATCACGTTGTCCACCGGCACGGTGCCGCCGCCCGGCTGGTCCATGTGGAAGCGGGAGTCGAGCGAGTCCGCGCGGTGGTCGCCCATCACCCAGATCCGGCCCTTCGGCACCTTCACCGGGCCGAAGGGCTGCGTCCCGCAAGGAGTGTTGCCGGAGTAGATGTACGGCTCGTTGAGCGCCACTCCGTTGACCTTGACCGGGCCGTCGTCCTTGCACTCGACGGTGTCGCCACCGACCGCGATGACCCGCTTGATCAGGTCCTTCTCATTGGCGGAGGGCATCAGCCCGACGAAGCTGAGCACGTCCTGCACGCCGCGGACGAAGGAGTTGCTGCTCTGCTGGGTCGGCTCGTCGTTGAGCCAGCCGCCCGGGTCGTGGAACACCACGACGTCTCCGCGCTCGGGCTCGGATCCGAACCAGGGGGTCAGCTTGTCCACCAGCACCCGGTCGCCGACCTGCAGGGTGTTCTGCATCGACTCGGACGGAATGGAGAAGGCCTGGACGAAGAAGGTCTTGATCACCAGCGCCAGGATCAGCGCGATGCCGACCAGGATCGGCAGCTCCTTCAGGAAGGAGCGCTGCTTGCGCGGCTTGGCCGGCGCCTCCGAATCCGAATCGTCCGCCGACCCGTCCGCCGACCCGCTCTCCGGCCGCGGGGGCTCCGCGGGACCGTCCGAGCCGGTGCCGTGCTCATCGGCGGTCTGGGCCGCCGCGTCCTCGACCGCGGCGGAGGGCGCCGAGGACTCGGCGGACCGGCTCACCCGGCCGCCCGGGCCCTCGGGTTCCCCGGCGCCTGAGCGGGCACCGATCACCAAATCCCCCACAACGTCTCCTCCCTGCTGTGCGGACGCCCGCGCGCCCGCGCTCAAAGTGCCGCACAGCGGGCACCACGCTCACCACGACCATGAACGCATCAGGATTGCCCACAGCGGACTCCCCTGACACCAACACCGCCTGGCGGACAGCCGGGACCGCTCCCGGCCGCACCTGCACTTCTCTATCACTCCAAGGCATCCGGCTCACGGTTCCACACGCGCCGCCAGCCCGTTCAACGGCCGCAGCGGCTCACTCCGGAGGCCGCCTCAGCCGGCGAACGACGAGCGGAAGGATGCCCAACACACCCATAACGAGCGGAGGTTCCACGGGAACCGGCCCAACCGCCATCGATTCTGGCGTAGTTCTCGCGACCTGCGGGGTCGCGGAAAGAGAGGAGAGTGAACCCGGTTCATCGAGTTGATGGAAGCGGCCCAGCGGCCAGGCGATCACGAACGCGCGACCGACCACATCGGTCAGCGGGACGGTGCCCTGTCCCGGATTGCCCATGTGGAAGCGGGAGTCGGCGGAGACGTCGCGGTGGTCCCCCATCACCCACAGCCGCCCCTTCGGCACCGTCACCTTGAACGGCTGCCGGGACGGCGGGTTGCCGGCCGCGAGGTACGGCTCCTCCACCGGGTGGCCGTTGACGCTGAGCCGCCCCCGCTCGTCGCAGCACTCGACGGTGTCCCCGCCGACACCGATCACGCGCTTGATCAGGTCCTGCTCGTTGTCGGACGGCAACAGTCCGACGAAGGTCAGCACTTGCTTGGCCGGGCCCAGTACCGGCCCGTCGCCGGACGGCTTGCGATCGCCCTCCAGCCAGCCGCCCGGATCCTTGAACACCACCACGTCGCCGCGCTGCGGCTCGCTGCCGAACCAGGGGGTCAATTTGTCCACCAGCACCCGGTCCCCGACCTGGATGGTCTGCTCCATCGAGCCCGAGGGGATCACGAACACCTGGATCAGGAAGGTCTTCATCACCAGCGCCACCAGCAGTGCCACCAGGATGATCAGCGGGAACTCGCGCAGCAGCGAGCGCTTGCGTCGACGCGCCGCGCGGCGGGCGCTACGGCGGCGCTCGGCGCGGCCGCGGACCGGTACAGCGGGGCCGGCGCCGGCGTGGTCCGCCTCGCCGCTGCCCTGCTCCGGGGCCGGGTGGTCGGCGACCCTCCCCCTACCCCTGCTCCCCATGACCACCCGTCCCCGTAATCGCGGCGAAGGCCGTGGGCCGGTTCAGGCCGGTCAGGCGCGAGAACGGGTAGACCACCCACTCGGCCCGGCCGATCACCTTGTCCTCGGGCACGAAGCCCCCACCGGGCTCACCGAGGTGGTCACGCGAGTCCCGGGAGGCGCTGCGGTGATCGCCCAGCACGAACAGCTTGCCGCGCGGCACCAGGATGTCGAAGGGTACGTCGGACGGCTGGTCGCCCGGGTCCAGGTAAGCGGTCTCGTCCACCGGCACGCCATTGACGGTGACCGGCGCACCCGGGCCGGTGCTCCGCACCCGGTCCCCGGCGACACCGACCACGCGCTTGACGTAGACCGTGTCCCCGGCCGGGACCAGCCCGAGGTCCCGGCCGACCGAGCGCAGGCTGTCCCAGAACCCCGGTGGCTCGGCCGACTCGGGGAGGAAGGATCCCGTCCCGTCGAAGACCACGACGTCGCCCCGTTGGGGGTGACCGCCGAAGGCGTAGGCGAGTTGGTTGGCGATCAACCGGTCGCCGGGCTGCAGGGTGTTCTCCATCGAGCCGGACGGCACCGTGAACGGACGGGCCACGAAGGCGTTCACGAGGAGCAGCGCCGCCAGGCAGATCCCGGCCAACAGCAGCAGGTCCCGCGAACGCGACCGCCCGGGCGCCTCGTCGGCCTCGTCGTGAGCCTCGTCGCCATCCTCGTCGTCGGCCGCACCGCAGGCCGCTTCCGCGCCTGCGTCCGCGTCCTCGTCCGTCGTCTCGGCCCGATCGTGGTCCGGGTTCTGGCCGCTGCTCTCGACGTCGCCCCGGCCTCCGCCCGTCTCCGCGGACGACCTCGGCCCCGCCCCCGACCCCGACCCCGACCCGGAAACGACCGCGGACCGCGACAGCGAGTCCGCACCGGTGGGTGCGGGACTGCCGTCGCGGTCCGCGAGTGGTTCGTGCGTGCTCATCGGGCGCTGAGCTTACCTTGCGGCAGCCCGGCCCCTCGGAGCGATCCGGCCCCCCGGCGCGGCCAGGGGTCCGTGGATCAGCGGTCGCGCTTCTCCTTGATCTTCGCGGCCTTGCCGCGGAGGTCACGCAGGTAGTACAGCTTGGCGCGGCGAACCGCACCGCGGGTCACGACCTCGATCTTCTCGACGACCGGGGTGTGCACCGGGAAGGTGCGCTCCACGCCGACGTTGAAGCTGACCTTGCGAACGGTGAAGGTCTCACCGACGCCGGCGCCGTGGCGACGGATGACGACGCCCTGGAAGACCTGGACACGGGAGCGGTTGCCCTCGATGACCCGGACGTGAACCTTCAGGGTGTCACCGGCGCGGAAGGCCGGGATGTCGGTGCGCAGCGAAGCCGCGTCGACAGCAGCGAGCTTGTTGCTCATGTTGCTCTCCATCGCAGGCGCCACGGGCCGCCCACGGAAGTTCGTCACAATGGGGTGAGCTGCGGGCCGCATCGGCTGGCGGCGATCCCCCCGTGGCGAGGGCGCCGGTCCACGTGTTCCCTACGGAAGGGAACCAGCGACAGACAGCAGCGGCCTATTCTTCCACATCACCGGCTGCGGACCGAAATCGGCCCAGCTCCTCGTCCCAGGCCAGGCCCAGGACGCTGAGCGCCGCCCGGTCCTTCTTGTCGAAGGCGCCGTTCTGCCAGCGCCCGACCAGGTCGGGCCGGTTGGCCAGGGTGCGGGCGAAGGCCTGCTCCCGCCGCCAGCGGGCGATCTTGCCGTGGTTTCCGCTGAGCAGCACGTCCGGTACGGTCCGGCCGCGCCATTCGGCGGGCTTGGTGTAGACCGGGCCCTCCAGCAGGTCGGCCATCGCACCGGGGGCGAAGGAGTCGTCCCGGTGGGACTCGGCGTTGCCGAGCACGCCGGGCAACAGCCGGGCGATGGCCTCGACCATCACCAGCACCGCGACCTCGCCGCCGGCCAGCACGTAGTCGCCGATCGAGGCCTCGACCACCGGCATGCGGGTGGCGGCCTCCTCGATGACCCGGCGGTCGATGCCCTCGTACCGCGCGGGGGTGAACGCCAGCCAGGGGCGGCCCGCCAGTTCCTGCGCCAGCTCCTGGGTGAACGGGCGCCCGCTCGGGGTCGGCACGACCAGCGTGGGGACCTCGCCCGCAGGACCGCCGGCCACCACCGCGTCCAGCGCCTCGCCCCACGGCTCGGGCTTCATCACCATGCCGGGGCCGCCGCCGTACGGGCTGTCGTCCACCGTGCGGTGCACGTCATGGGTCCATTCCCGCAGGTCGTGGAGGTGCACGTCGAGCTGGCCACGGGCCCGGGCCTTGCCGACCAGCGAGATGTTCAGCGGTTCCAGGTACTCGGGGAAGATCGAGACGACATCGATCCGCATCCCGGACCGGACGCCCTGGTCTCCCTGGATGTCGACACCGTGGACATCCGCATCCCGGAGGACGGCGTCCCCGGAAGCCTGCTCGGCGCTCACTCCGACTCCTCCGGCTCCTCCGAGGCGCCGCGGGCGACCTCGGCCTCCTCGGGGTCGATCAGCCCGGGCGGCGGGGTGATCACGGCCCGCTGGTTCTCCAGGTCGATGGTCGGCACGATCTGGGTGACGAAGGGCACCATCACCTCGGTACCGTCGGCCTTCTCCACCATGAGCAGGTCCTGGTACGGCAGGTGGACGACCTCGGTCAGCTCGCCGACCCGGGTGCCGTCGAGCAGCACCACGTCGAGGCCGATCAGCTGGTGGTCGTAGTACTCCTCCGGGTCGTCCGGACGCTCCTCCGGGTCGACCTCGGAGATGAGCAGGGTGCCGCGCAGTGCCTCGGCGGCGTTGCGGTCCTTGACGCCGGCGAAGCGCAGCAGCAGCCGGCCGCTGTGCACCCGGCCGGACTCGATGGTCAGGGGCCCGGCCGAGGCCGGGTCGGTGAGCAGGACGGCACCAGGGCCGAGCCGGAGTTCCGGCTCGTCGGTGCGGACCTCGACACTGACGTCCCCTCTGATGCCGTGGGCGCGGCCGATCTTGCCGACGACGAGCTGCACGGTGATCGTTCTCCTGGAGTTGCTGAGCGAGAGGCAGAGACAGATGAGCAGGTGTAGATGAGCTGAGACGGATGCGACGAAAACGCCTGGAGCCGACCCCGGCGAAGGTCCACGAGGACCCACAAAGGCCGGCGAAGACCCGCAGAAGCCGCCCAGACGACCAGACGACCAGACGACCGATCGGGCCGCGGAAGCGAAAAAGGCCGACCGGGACGACATGCGTCCCGGTCGGCCTCAAGCCCGACGGCTGAACGAGCAGCTGCGTCAGCGAATGTTGTCCACGTCGACCAGGTCGACCCGGACGTTGCGACCGCCGAGGGCGCCGACCACGGTGCGCAGTGCGCGCGCCGTGCGGCCGCCCCGGCCGATCACCTTGCCGAGATCATCAGGGTGCACCCGCACCTCGATGGTGTTGCCCCGACGCAGGTTGCGCGAACGCACCTGCACCTCGTCGGGGTGCTCGACGATGCCCTTTACCAAGTGGTCGAGGGCGTCCTCGATCACGCTCAGGCCTCGACGGCGGCGTCGGCCTCAGCCTCGGCCTTGTCCGACTTCTTGGCCTTCGGGGTGATGGCGACACCGGTGGTGGCGTCCTCGAAGCCGGCGACGGCCTTCGCGAACAGGTGCGAGAAGTCCTCGACCTTGGGCTCGGCGACCAGCAGCGGCGCCGGGGCCGGCAGGCCCTTGAACTTCTGCCAGTCGCCGGTCAGCTTGAGGATCGCGAGGACCGGCTCGGTCGGCTGGGCGCCGACGGACAGCCAGTACTGGGCGCGGTCGCTGTCGACCTCGATCTTCGAGGGGTTGTAGGTCGGCTGGTAGATGCCGATCTCCTCGATCGCGCGACCGTCACGCTTGGTGCGGGCGTCGGCGACGACGATGCGGTAGTGCGGGGAGCGAATCTTGCCGAGACGCTTCAGCTTGATCTTGACTGCCACGGGAGTGGATTCTCCTGGTGTTGACGTGGGTGAGCGGCCTTGCCGTCCGCGTGGGGTTGCGGGGCGGGCCGTTCAAGGGACACGCCAGCCGTAGGAGAGAGGGGTCCTGACCCGGCTGCCGAGTACTCAGCTGTCTATTCTGCCATACCGGCGCGAAGGGTCTTCACTCGGCCGTCCCGACCGGCACGCGGCCACCCCGACCGACACCCGACCGTCCCGACCGGCACGCGGCCACCCCGACCGGCACGCGGCCACCCCGACCGACACCCGACCGACCCGACCGTCACCCGCAGGGGACTCGCCAGGAACCCGCTGGGAGCCCGCGACACAGGGCCACACCCGGCGGACAGCGCCAGCACAGGCGCCGCGAACGAACAGCTCAGGGCTCGACCGGGAGCCCCCGCTCCCGGTCAGCCCACAGACTCACCGATGTCACCGATGTCACCGCTGCCGATCACGCCGATCACGCCGGCCGCGCCGACTGCCCGCACAGTCGCCGACCGGCCCCGACGCCGGGTTATGCGATCTTGAACGGCTGCTGGCACGCACCGCAGACGATGGACGCCTGGGCGAGCACCGACGGCACGACCCGGACGTTGCGTCCGCAGCCGCAGACCGCCTTGACCCGGACGCCACCCCCGGAGGAGCCGTGCCGGGCGGCCGGGCCGCGGAAGGCGCGGTTGGTGCCGTCGCCGGCCACCGCTTCCTGGTGCGCGCCGAGGGCGCGGTCCAGCCGCTCGATGGTCTCGGCGTAGCGCTCCTGCGTCTCCTTGAGCATGGTCACCTGGGAGAAGCCGCTGCTGGCGTGCGGCTCGACCGGGTGTGCCAGGCCCAGCTCGGAGGCGAGCATCAGGAAGCGCCGGTTGTGGTATCGGCCGGCGCGCGAGGTGTCCCGGATGTCCCGGGCCGCGGCCAGACCGTGGGCAGCCTCGTGGAGGAGCCGCTCGAAACCGAGCCGCGTGCCACAGGCCGAGGAGGACTCGCCGATCAGTGCCTCGGGCGAGGCCAGGTCGGGAAGGTCCTGGTGGTAGGCCTGGATGTCACTCCAGGCGGCGGCCAGTTCGGCCGCGAGGACGAGGGGCTGTGTCGTGCTCACGCTAGACCAACGATGCAGAGTGAGCCGATGTTCCGCATGTTCCCGTTCTCCGGGAATTCCCAGGGAACTCCCAGGAATGCGCGACTGCGCGCGAATTGCGCGTTCCGGATCTTACGCAAGACCAACCCCCTGCCGGTTTCGGCCCGTCGCAACACCGGCGGACCTCGTGAATTCCATCCGGGAGGCGGGCTGTCGCCCCCAGGACGTACGGCCCGTGGACCCGCCGAAGTTGACAGGGCCACGGGCCGTACACCGTACCGCTATTCCGTTAATACCGGCAGTTGACCGGCCAGTAGGGATGTAGCCCGCTCGGGCTCCTCCGGCAGAGTTACCGGATTCTTACCCATCCGCATTCCGGGCAAATGTCGCCGGTAACGGTCATTACCTGCCGGCGGCCGTCATCAGTACGCGCAGCAGTGCGCACGCCGGTACGTACGGCAGTAGCACGTCAGTACGCGCAACACTACTCGCAACAGTGCGTACCGGTACGTGCATCAGTGCGATCAGTGCGCGGCGGTCAGTACGCGCGCGCGACGATCGCGATATTGCCGTCCTGGTCGTCCGTCTGCGGCACCGAACCGTCGGCCGCGACGATGCAGCGCACCGTGACGCCCTGCTCCGACAGCTTGGCCTCGCCCTCCGCGCCGAGGTCGGCCCAGGAGATCCGGCCCCAGCCGGTCGCGGCGGCCTCGACGGCCTCGTCGAGGGTCTTGACGTCGACGGTGCGGGCCTCGCGGCGCTCGCGGGACTGGCGCAGCAGCAGCGCCTGGTCCTCCTCCAGGACGCCCGGCAGCAGCGCGGCCAGGGCGTCGATGGAGACCGGCTCCTTGCCGCCGGGGATGCGGCGGGCCAGCATCGCGGTGCCGTTCTCCAGGTCGCGCGGGCCGACCTCGATGCGCAGCGGAACGCCCTTGAGCTCCCAGTCGACGGCGCGGCGGCCGAACGGGGTGTCGGTGCGGTCGTCGACCACGACCCGGATGCCGGCGGCCTCCAGCTGGGCGCCGATCTCGCGGACCTTGGCGATGACCGCGTCGTCGCCCTTGATGGCCAGCACCACGGCCTGGACGGCGGCCAGGCGCGGGGGCACCCGCAGGCCGTTGTCGTCGCCGTGGGACATGATCAGTCCGCCGACCATGCGGGTCGAGACGCCCCAGGAGGTCTGCCAGACGTGCTCGCGCTCGGCGCCCTGCAACTGGTAGGTGGTGTTGAACGCCTTGGCGAAGTTCTGGCCCAGCTCGTGGCTGGTGCCCATCTGCAGCGCCTTGCCGTCACCCATCATGCCTTCGAGGGTGAGGGTGTTGATGGCGCCGGCGAAGCGCTCCTTGGCGGTCTTGCGGCCGAGCACGACGTCGATGCCGAGCACATTGGTCATGAAGTCGCCGTAGACCTGGGTGTGGATCATCGACGCGTACGCACGGGCGTCCTCGTAGGTGGCGTGGGCGGTGTGGCCCTCCTGCCAGAGGAACTCTGTGGTGCGCAGGAAGACGCGCGGGCGGAGCTCCCAACGGACCACGTTGGCCCACTGGTTGATCAGCAGGGGCAGGTCCCGGTGGCTCTGCACCCACTTGGAGAAGTACTCGTTGATGATGGTCTCGGAGGTCGGCCGGACGACGACCGGCTCCTCCAGCTGCTTGCCGCCGCCGTGGGTGACCACCGCGAGTTCGGGCGCGAAGCCCTCGACGTGCTCGGCTTCCTTGGTCAGGTAGGACTGCGGGATGAACATCGGGAAGTAGGCGTTCTGCGCGCCCGCCTTCTTGATGCGCGCGTCCATCTCCTGCTGCATCCGCTCCCACAGGCCGTAGCCGTACGGTCGGATGACCATGGTGCCGCGCACCGGACCGTTGTCGGCCAGCTCGGCCTTGTTGATGAGGTCCTGGTACCAGCGCGGGAAGTCTTCCGCCTGAGGGGTGAGAACGGGTGCCTTAGCCATGGGCGGAATGGTACGGGGATCGACCCCCTCACTTCGAATCGCCATCACACTTGCGGGAGATCACGGCCGCCCTCGCGGGAGATCGTCACCGCCCTCGCGGGGGATCGCCACCGCTCTCGCGGGACGTCACCGCCGCCCTCACCGGCCGGCAGCCGTGGCATGCCGTCCGCAGGGGGCGCACGACCGCGACACGCGCGCACCACCCTGCACCCCTCTGGACGCCGGGCCCGACCCGCTGTTCGCTGGAGTGGGGCGGGACTTTGGGGGAGCCGTAGCAGCACACCGAAGGACCGGATGGGAGGCCGCGATGGCTTCAGCTCGGACGACCGGCACGACCGCACGACCGACGGGCGCACGACCGCACCACCCGCAGCAGGGGGCCGCCGGGCCCGCGCGGGCGCGCGACTGGGCGGAGATCCAGGAACGCATGCTGGTACCGCTCTACGAGGCGGTGTACGACCGGCTGGAGGTCGGCCCGGCGAGCAGCGTGCTGGGGCTGGGCTGCCGCTCCGGACTGGCCCTCCTGCTCGCCGCCGGACGGGGCGCCCAGGTGGCCGGGCAGGAGCCCCGGGACGAGCTGCGCGAGCTGGCCCGGGACCGCCGGCTGCGGGTGTGCGCGGGGGCCCGGCCGACCGCCGCCGTCCCCCGCTCGGCCCATTCGCTAGTGACGGTCTTCGACCAGTTGCCCGGCGCCGCCGAGCCCGGCCGGGTGGTCGCCGAGGCCGCCGGGCTGACCCTTCCGGGTGGGCACGTGGTGCTGGCCGCCTGGGGGCCGCCGGAGCGCTGCGAGAGCGCCCCGGTGCTGGACGTGGCCCGCCGGCGGGCGGGGCGGACCACCGCGCGCGACCCGTTCGAGCTGAGCGCGCCCGGCGCGCTGGAGGACCTGCTCCTGCCGGTCGGCCTGCGCCCGGCGGGCAGCGGCCGGGTGGGCTGCCCGTTCGCCTACCCGGACCTCGACAGCGCGGTACGCGGGCTGCTCTCCACCGGGCTGTTCGAGGCGGCGGAGGAGTTCTCCGGGGCCGCGCTGGTGGCCAAGGAGCTGGAGGAGGCGCTGCAGCCGTACCTGCGCCCGGACGACTCGGTCCGGATGGAGAACGTCTTCCGCTACCTGATCGCCGAGCGGCCCCGTTGAGGACACCTCCTGAACAGACCCTGGACACGCTGCCGAACACGCCGCCGAACACACCCCTGAACACACCGCGAACGAACCCCCCCTGGGCGCACCGGGGAACGCACGACGAGCCGGGGGCACCCACCACCACGGCGGGCACCCCCGGCTACCGGTTCACGCCTCCTCGTCGGCCGTCTTCCGGGGCACCCCCGCCGCCCGGTAGGCCGCCTCCTCGTCCAGCGTCTCCGCCTCCAGCAGCGCCGCCGCCAGCGCGTCCAGCCGGGGCCGCTGCTCGGCCAGGATCCGCACCGCGTCCTCGTAGCACTCGGCGACGATCCGCCGGGCCTCCTCGTCCACCGCGTCCAGCGTCGTCGGCGCCGCCGAGAGCCCGTACGCGCCCTGCGCGTCCGCGGGCACGGCGGTGAGCCGCCCGACCCGCTCGCTCATCCCCCAGCGCCCGGCCATCCCGCGGGCGATGTTGGTGACCTGCTCCAGGTCGCTCTCGGCGCCGGTGGTGATCACCCCGTAGACCACCTGCTCGGCCGCCATCCCGCCGAGCGCGCCGATGATCCGGCCGCGCAGGTAGGGCTCGGTGTACGAGTAGCGGTCGTTCTCCGGGGTGGAGAGGGTGACGCCGAGGGCCCGGCCGCGCGGCACGATGGTGATCTTGCGGACCGGGTCCGCGCCCGGCTGTAGCATGCCGAGCAGCGCGTGCCCGCTCTCGTGGTATGCCGTCCGCTCGCGCTCCTCCTGCGGCATCACCAGCGGCCGTACGGCGCCCAGTTGGACCTTCTCCAGGGCGTCCGAGAGGTCCCGCTCGTTGACCGCGTCCTGCTCCCGCTTGACGGCCAGCAGAGCGGCCTCGTTGACCAGGTTGGCGAGTTCGGCGCCGGTCATCCCTGGGGTGACCTTGGCGAGCCGGGTGAGGTCGGTGTCGCCGGCCAGCGGCACGGTCCGGGTGTGGATGCGCAGGATCGCCGCGCGCCCCTCCCGGTCCGGCGGGCTGACGGTGATCCGGCGGTCGAAGCGGCCGGGGCGCAGCAGCGCCGGGTCGAGCACGTCGGCCCGGTTGGTCGCGGCGATCACGATGACGCCCTCGGAGCCGGTGAAGCCGTCCATCTCGGTGAGGATCTGGTTGAGCGTCTGCTCGCGTTCGTCGTGCCCGCCCATGCCGCCGCCGGCGCCGCGCTGGCGGCCGATGGTGTCGATCTCGTCGATGAAGATGATCGCCGGGGCCACCTTGCGGGCCTCGGTGAACAGTTCGCGGACCCGGCTGGCGCCGACGCCGACGATCATCTCGATGAACTCGGAGGCGGAGGCGGAGAAGAACGGCACGTCCGCCTCCCCGGCCACGGCCCGGGCCAGCAGGGTCTTGCCCGTCCCGGGCGGGCCGCTCAGCAGCACCCCGCGCGGCATCTTGGCGCCGAGCCTGCGGTAGCGCTCGGGGTTCTTCAAGTAGTCGACCACTTCGGTGAGTTCGGCCTCGACCTCGTCGATGCCGGCCACGTCGGCGAAGGTGGTGCGCTTGCCCTGATCGGCGGTGACCGGCTTGGGCGGGGCCTTGCGGCCGAGCGGTCCGCCGCCGAGGCCGCCGGCCATCCGGCGGGCGAGCAGCACCCAGATGAAGACCAGCAGCAGCATCGGGGCGAGCGAGAGCAGCAGGTTGGTGAGGAAGCTGCGCTGCTGGACCGGCGAGGTGGCGGTGACCTCGACGCCCTGCTGCTGCAGGGTGGTCCAGAGGTTGTCGCCCGCGAAGGAGGGGCGCTGGGTGTCGAACTCCGTGTAGTCGCCCTTGCCGCCGTCGGGCTTGGGCTGGGCGCTCTTGAGGGTGCCCTCGATCGCGTCGCCCTTGGAGTAGATCTTGGTGATGTTGCCCTTGTTCAGCTGGTTGTTGAACTCGGTGTAGGAGATCGTGGTGGCGCCCTCGTTGCCGAAGAACGACAGCAGCAGGTCGGAGATCAGGAACACCACGAGTGCGGTGAGGACGAGGCCGGCCCAGCCGCCGGGCATCCGGCGGCGGGGCGGCGGCGGGGGCGGGGCCCCCTCGGACCGCCAGGGCTGGTCGGGGGTCTGGCGCGGCGGCACGGGTTCGGTCACCCACCGGACAATACGGACAGCCGCTCGGGCGGGCCAACCGCAACGCCGCGCCGGACCGGCCGTACGGCCGTGCCCAAGCCCCCCGACCAGCGGTTATGACGCCCCGTCGGGGCTCACACGGCGGCGCCCGGCCACTCCTCCGCGGTCAGCGCGAACCGCTCGTGGTCGCGCCAGTCCCCCTGCAGGAAGAGCATCCGCGGGGTGAAGCCCTCGTGCCGGAAGCCCAGCCGCTTGGCCAGCGCGATCGAGCGCTCGTTCTCCGGCTGCACGTTGATCTCCAGCCGGTGCAGCCCCAGCCCGTCGGCCGACTGCGGGGCGAAGCAGCGGTCCAGGACCAGCCGCAGGCCCTCGGTCATCCGCCCGGTGCCGGCGAACGGCAGGTACGAGTCGTAGCCCAGCGAGGCGTTGCAGAACCGGCCCATCACGATGTTGGCGACGTTCACCTTCCCGACGAGCCCGCCGGTTTCCCGGTCGAGGATCAGGAAGGTGCGCAGGCCGGCCCCCTGCCGCCCCAGCAGCTCCGGCAGGCCGTCCGGCTCGACCGGGTTCCACCGTCCGATGTGCTCGGCGGACCGTCGGACCGCCTCCGCGTACACAACCTCGTCCTCGGCCCTCGGGGCCCTGATCGTCACTCGCATGCCGCCATCATCGGACACCGCACCGTCCTCCGGCACCGCAGCGTGCCCGGCCAGGCCGACACGTGCCCGAACACCACCCCCGGCCCTCACCCGGCCCGCACGCACGGACGCGGCGGCGGCAGCGACGGCGACGGCAGCAGCAGCAGCAGCGACGACGGCCCGGACACGCGAACGGCCCGCCGCCCGGAGTGCACCGGGCGACGGGCCGAACAGGATTGCCGGGCCGAGGCCTACAGCAGGTCCTTGAACTCCTTGGGCAGTTCGAAGTCGGCCGGGCCCTTGCCCGCGCCGAGGCCGAACGCGCCGCCGTCGGCCGGGCCCTGGCCGGCACCCGGACCGAGCGCGCGGCGCTCGGCGGCCGCGGCCTCCTCCTGCGCCCGCTTCAGCGGGTTGCCGCTCTTGCGCTTGCCCTTGGCCTGCGGGGCCTTCTTGCCGGACTTCTTCGCGCCGCCGCCCATGCCGGGGATCCCCGGCATGCCGGGCATGCCCTTGCCGGAGGCCATCGCGGACATCATCTTGCGGGCGTCGAAGAACCGCTCGACCAGGTTCTTGACCTCGCCGACCTGGACGCCCGCGCCCTTGGCGATGCGGGCCCGGCGGGAGCCGTTGATCAGCTCCGGCTCGGCGCGCTCGGTCGGGGTCATCGACTTGATGATCGCCCCGACCCGGTTGACGTCCTTGTCATCGATGTTGTTGATCTGCTCGCGGATCTGGCCCATGCCGGGCAGCATGCCGAGCAGCTTGGAGATCGAGCCCATCTTCTGGACCTGCTCCAGCTGGGACAGGAAGTCGTCCAGCGTGAAGGCCTTCGGGCCGCCGCGCAGCTTGGCGGCGATCTTCTCGGCCTCCTCCTGCGAGAAGGTCTGCTCGGCCTTCTCGATCAGCGAGAGGACGTCACCCATGCCCAGGATGCGCGAGGCCATCCGGTCCGGGTGGAAGGCGTCGAAGTCGTCGACCTTCTCGCCGTTGGAGGCGAACATGATCTGCCGGCCGGTGACGTGCGCGACCGACAGGGCGGCACCACCGCGGGCGTCGCCGTCGAGCTTGGAGAGCACGACACCGGTGAAGTCGACGCCGTCGAGGAAGGCCTGCGCGGTGGTGACCGCGTCCTGGCCGATCATCGCGTCGACGACGAACAGGACCTCGTCGGGGTTCACCGCGGCGCGGATGTCGGCGGCCTGCTGCATCAGCTCGGCGTCGATGCCCAGGCGGCCGGCGGTGTCCACGACGACGACGTCGTACTGCTTCTGCTTGGCGTACTCGATCGAGTCCTTGGCGACCTGCACCGGGTCGCCGACGCCGTTGCCCGGCTGCGGGCCGTAGAAGGCCACGCCGGCGCGGTCGGCGACCACCTGGAGCTGGTTGACCGCGTTGGGGCGCTGGAGGTCGCAGGCGACCAGCAGCGGGGTGTGCTTCTGCTTCTTCAGCCAGGCACCGAGCTTGCCCGCGAGGGTGGTCTTACCGGCACCCTGCAGACCGGCGAGCATGATGACCGTCGGGCCGCTCTTGGCGAACCGCACCCGGCGGGTCTCGCCACCGAGGATCGCGATGAGCTCCTCGTTGACGATCTTGATGATCTGCTGCGCCGGGTTCAGCGCGCCGGAGACCTCGACGCCGAGCGCCCGCTCCTTGACCTGCTTGATGAAGGCCCGGACGACCGGCAGCGCGACGTCCGCCTCCAGCAGCGCGATGCGGATCTCGCGGGCGGTGGCGTCGATGTCCGCCTCGCTCAGGCGGCCCTTGCCCCGGAGGTTCTTGAACGTCGCTGCGAGGCGATCGGAAAGGGTGTCGAACACGTCGTCGCGGGTCCTCTGCGGCATCGGTATCAGTACGGTCGTCGTCCCCCAGGGTATCCGGCCGCCCCGGGTACGGTCTCCACCCCCGTACGGCGGACCTCCGGCATCCCGTGCGGCGGACCTCCGCCGCCCCGTACGACGGACCTCCGCCGCCCCGTACGGCGGACCTCCGGCATCCCGTGCGGCGGACCTCCGCCGCCCCGTACGGCGGAGGTCCGGCCCCGGACGGCAAGGCCTCAGCCCAGCGCCGCCCGGACCGCCGCCGCCACCTCCCCGGCCCGCCCCGCGGTGAGCGGACGACCCTCCGGATCGGTCAGGTAGAAGGAGTCGACGGCCTCCGCACCCAGCGTGGAGACGTGCGCGGTGCGCACCCGGACGCCCGCCCCGTCCAGCGCCCGTCCGATCCGGTGCAGCAGCCCGGGGGCGTCGTGCGCGCGGACCTCCAGCACGGTCGCGGTCGCCGAGGCCACCGCCGGCGCCACCGCGACCAGCGGCGGTGGGGTCGCTATGCCCCGGCGGCGCGGGGCGGCGGCGTCCCGCTCGGCGAGGCGGCGGGAGACGTCCAGCGAGCCGTCCAGCGCCCGGCGCAGGTCGGCGCGCAGCCGGGCCGCCTCCGGCAGTTCGCCGAACTCGGCGGCCACCCGCCAGGACAGCAGCAGCACCGGGCCCGCGCCGATCGGGTCCAGTTCGCGCAGACCGGCGGAGCGGACGGTCAGCCGGTGCAGCGCCAGCACCCCGGCCACCGTGCCGAGCAGCCCGGGCCGGTCCGGGACGGCCAGGGTCAGCTCGACGCCCATCGGTTCGGTGCCCGGGTCCGCGCCCACCGCCTGGGCCAGCAGCGACAGTGCGGGAGCGCCGGTGCGGGCGGCCTCGACGGCGAGCCGCTCCTGCTCCGCGCCGGGCGCGACCTCCGTCGGCGGGACCGGGCCCCCGGCCAGCTGGGCGGCGGCCCGGGCCACCAGGCCGTCCACCAGCGAGGCCCGCCAGGCGCTCCACGCCGCCGGGCCGGTGGCCAGCGCGTCCGCCTCGGTGAGCGCGTGCAGCAGCTCCAGCTCCGGCAGCGTGCCGACCGCCTTGGTGACCGTCTCGACGGTGGCCGGGTCGTCCGGGTCGCGCCGGGTCGCGGTGTCGACCAGGGTCAGGTGGTGGCGGACCAGCACCGCCAGGGTCTCGGTGTCCTCGGGCGGGAAGCCCATCCGGGCGGCCAGGTCGCGGACGATCACCTCGCCGGCCTCGCTGTGGTCGCCGGGCCAGCCCTTGCCGATGTCGTGCAGCAGCGCGGCGACCAGCAGCAGGTCCGGCCGGGCCACCCGGCGGGTCATCGCGGCGGCCCGGACGGCCGTCTCCACCAGGTGCCGGTCCACCGTCCAGCGGTGCACCGCGTTGCGCTGCGGGCGGCAGCGCACCCGCTCCCAGTCCGGTATCAGCCTGGTCACCAGCCCCTCCGCCTCCAGCGCCTCCCACACCGGCACGGCCGCCTCCCCCGCCCCCAGCAGGGTCACCAGCTGCTCGCGCGCCTCGTCCGGCCAGGGCACCGGCAGCGGACGGCACTCGGTGGCCAGTCGGCGCACCGTCGCGTACGAGACGGTCAGCCCGTTCTGGGCGGCGGCGGCCGCGGCGCGCAACGGCAGCACCGGGTCGGCGGCAGGGCGGGCGGCCTGGGCGAGCACCGCCTCGCCGTCCTGCTCGACCACGCCCTCGGCGAGCGGGCGGCGCGTGACGGCGCCCCGGGCCACCGCGCCGCTGCCGCGCCCGGCACCGGTGAATGGGAAGCCCAGCCGGACGGCCCGACGGCCCCGGCCGGAGCGGGCGGCGAGCACCCGGTCCACCGCCCGCCAGGTGACGTCGGTCGCGTAGGAGACGGTCCGGGCGGCCTCGTAGACCTGGCGCAGCAGGGTGTCGGCGTCCAGCACCCCGAGCCGCTCGGCGACCTGGTCCTGGTCCTGGAGGCTGAGCCGTTCGGTGGCCCGTCCGGTGGCCAGGTGCAGGGCGTCGCGGACATCGGCGAGCCGCAGCGCCGCGGCGTCCAGGCCGTCCCGGGGCGCGTCGGCGAGCCAGGTGGCGGCGACGGCGTCGAGCGCGACCAGGTCGCGCAGGCCGCCGCGGGCCTCCTTGAGGTCGGGCTCCAGCAGGAAGGACAGCTCGCCGTGCCGTTCGGCCCGCTCCCGGCCCAGTTCGCGCAGCTCTGGCAGGCGCGCGGGGGCGCTGGCGCGCCAGTCGGTGAGCACCGCGGAGCGCAGCGCGGCGGTGAGCGCCGGGTCCCCGGCGAGGTGGCGGGCGTCCAGCAGGCCGAGCTGGGCCTTGAGGTCGGCGGCGGCCACCGCACGGGCCTCGGCGGGGGTGCGCACCGAGTGGTCGAGCTTGGCTCCGGCGTCCCAGACCGGGTACCAGATCCGCTCGGGCAGCTCACGGGCGATCGGGCCGTCGTGCAGCAGCAGGACGTCCAGGTCGCTGCGCGGGGACAGCTCGCCCCGGCCGTAGCCGCCGACGGCGACCAGCGCGACGCCGGAGGCCGGGGCCCCGGCGGCGGCGAGCAGCCCGGCCAGCCAGTCGTCGGTGAGCCGGGCGAGCGCGAGGCGGCGCGGGCGGCCGGTCAGTCCGGGCCGTTCCAGCAGCGCGGTCCGGGCCGCCGGGTGGTCCAGGGGATCGGAGGGGCTGGTCTCGGTGGTCATGCGCGGGGTCCCGTCCGTGATGCGGGTGAGCCGTGGTGCGGGTGGGCCGTGGTGCGGGTGGGCCGTACAGCCGAGCCGTCGTGCAGCCAGGCGGTCGTACGGCCGAGCCGTCGTACGGCCGAGCGGGGATGCACCGACGGGCGGACCCGCGCCCCGGGCAGGGGCGGGTCCGCCGGATCGGTCAGTGCCTCACAGGGCGTCCGGGCCGCGTTCGCCGGTGCGGACCCGGACGGCGGTGTCGACCGGGATGCTCCACACCTTGCCGTCGCCGATCTTGCCGGTGCGGGCGGCCTTCACCAGGACGTCGATCAGGTCGTCGGCGTCCTCGTCCTCGACCAGCACCTCGATCCTGATCTTCGGCACCAGGTCGACGGTGTACTCGGCGCCCCGGTAGACCTCGGTGTGGCCCCGCTGGCGCCCGTAGCCGCTGGCCTCGGTGACGGTCAGGCCGTGGACCCCGAAGGCCTGCAGGGCGGCCTTCACCTCGTCCAGGCGGTACGGCTTGATCACGGCGGTGATGAGCTTCATCGGGCGTCGACCTCGGTCTTCTCGGCGGGCTGTTCGGTGGTCTTGTCGGCGGCCTTCTCGACGGCCGTCCCGGCGGGCTTGCCACCAGGCGCGGACCCGGGCCCGGAGCTGGCACCGGAGCCGAGGCCCAGCGCCGGCAGGGCCCGGGCCAGGCCGCCTCCGACGGCGCTGAAGTCGTAGGCGGACTCGGCGTGTTCGGCCTGGTCGATGCCGGCCACCTCGACCTCCTCGGCGACCCGGAAGCCGACCAGCTTGTCGACGGCCTTGGCCAGCAGCCAGGAGAGCACGAAGGAGTACGCCGCGACCACCGCCACGCCCATCGCCTGCTTGCCGAGCTGACCCAGCCCGCCGCCGTAGAACAGGCCCTTGGCGGTCTGGCCGACCCCGCCGGTGGCGAACAGGCCGATCAGCAGCGAGCCGATCGCCCCGCCCACCGCGTGCACGCCCACCACGTCGAGCGAGTCGTCGAAGCCCCAGCGGTACTTGAGCGAGACGGCCGCGGCGCAGACGGCGCCCGCGATCAGGCCGATGGCCACCGCGCCGAGCGGGCTGACCGAGCCGCAGGCCGGGGTGATCGCGACCAGGCCGGCCACCGCGCCGGAGGCGGCGCCCAGCGTGGTGAACGCGCCGTGCTTGAGCTTCTCGTAGACCAGCCAGCCGACCAGCGCGGCACCGGTGGCGACCTGGGTGTTGACCATCGCCATCGCGGCCACGCCGTTGGCGGCCAGCGCCGAGCCCGCGTTGAAGCCGAACCAGCCGAACCACAGCAGCCCGGAGCCGAGCATCACCAGCGGCAGGCTGTGCGGGCGCATCGGGTCCTTCTTGAAGCCGACCCGCTTGCCCAGCACCAGGCAGAGTGCGAGGCCGGCGACACCGGCGTTGATGTGCACGGCCGTTCCGCCGGCGAAGTCGATCACGCCGTTTCTGTCGCCCAGCCAGCCGCCGTGGCCGTTGTCCATGAAGAACACCCAGTGCGCGACCGGGAAGTAGACGACCGACACCCAGAGCGCGATGAACAGGCCCCAGGCGGAGAACTTGGCCCGGTCCGCGACGGCGCCGCTGATCAGCGCCGGGGTGATGATCGCGAACATCAATTGGAAGATCGCGAAGGCCGTCACCGGGATCGACCCGGTCAGTTCGTTCAGTCCGATGCCGCGCATCCCGAGGAAGTCCAGGTTGCCGATGAGTCCGGCGAAGGAGTCGGGCCCGAAGCTGAGCGAATAGCCGTAGAGGACCCACAGCACACTGACGATGCCGAGCGAGAGGAAGCTCATCGCCAGCATGTTCAATGTGCTCTTGGCCCTGACCATGCCCCCGTAGAAGAAGGCCAGGCCCGGGGTCATCACCATGACCAGGGCCGCACTGATGAGCACGAAGGCGGTGTCGCCCGCGCTGAAGCCGTCCGGCATCGGCGTCTCCTCTGCGTCCAAGCCGCTCCGCCCCCGGGTACCTGTCCCGTGCCACCCGGGGTGTCGGCGATGAAGAGGAGAGTGCCGAAGGCGGGTTTCGGCCAGTGCGGTCGCTTGTTTCGCGGCCGTGACGCGTGCGACGCGCGGGTTACGGCCGCGTGAACCGCGGCCCCGCCGCAGGGCCGGATGGGCTACTCTGCCGCCGCACCGCACGGTCCGTGGCCCGTAAAGCCACCGACCGTGACGGCGGCGGCCGTCACGGTCGGTGGAGTCTCCTGCCCTGGGCCGCTCAGACCACCGAGACGAACTCCGGGATGTCCTGGACCACCCGCTCCTGGAGCCGGCTCACCGCGTCCACGCCCTGGAACCGGGCGGCCGCGGCCTCCGTGGTCTTGCGGACCCGGGAGTTCAGCCGCTCCGAGCGCACCTTGGTCGCGATGTCCACCGCCTGTTCGGCGTACCGCGCCGCCTCCTCGGCCTCCTTCTGCAGCAGGTGGACGCTGGCCATGCCGATCAGGTTGAAGGCGTACGAGCGCACGTGGTCGTCGTCCTGGCGGAACAGGTCGACGGCGCGCCCCATCACCGGCGCGGACAGCGAGGCGTACAGCTGGGCGTTGTCCGAGTGGTACGCGAGGTCGCGGTAGGAGTGGGCGTTCTCGGCGTTCAGCTCGGCCGGCGAGAAGAACTTCAGCCAGTCCGGGTCCCCGTCGCCCTCGCGGATGTCGGTGAAGGTGTCCTCGGCCAGCCGGATCGCCCGGGCGCAGCGGTTCACCTCGCCGATGGTGGCGTAGGCGCGCGCCTCCATCGCGTACAGCAGGGACTGCTGCCGCGGGGTGGCGGTGTCCCGGCTGCCGTACTGGGCCAGGTGGATCAGGTCCAGGGCGTCCTCGCCCCGGTTGAGGTGGATCATCTGGCGGCTCATGTCGGTGAGGATCAGCGCGCCGAACGGGCGGTCGCCGGCCTCCTTGGCGGCGTGCAGGGCGAGCACGTAGTACTTCTGCGCGCTCGGGTGCATCCCGACGTCGTAGGACATCCAGCCGGCCAGGTGGGCGAGTTCGGCGGTGAGCCGGAACAGCCGCTTGGTGGTGTCCTCGCTGTACGTCTCCTGCAGCAGGTCGGTGACCTCGTGGAGCTGGCCGACCACGGCCTTGCGGCGCAGCCCGCCGCCGTTCTGGGCGTCCCACTGGCGGAACATGACCGTGGTCTGCTCCAGCAGTTCCAGCTCGGGCTCGGAGAGCCGGCCGGTGAACACCTCGCCGCCGTTGGCCGCGGTGAGGATCGGGGTGGGGATGCCCGTCGGGCCGGGGGCGAGCCAGCGCTGCATGGGCTCGATCAGCGCGGCGCCGGCGGTCAGCGCGAGTGAGGTGCCGAGGAAGCCCCGGCGGTTGAGCATCAGGTCGCTGCGGGAGTAGTCGCTGATCAGCTGGACGGTCTGCGGGGCGCTCCACGGCAGGTCCACGCCGCCACCGACGGTGGAGACCGGGATCGCGGCGCGCAGGCCGAGGTCCTCGATCGAGACCACCGAGCCGAAGCGCTCCGAGAACAGCTCGGACATGATCTTGGGGATCGGCTCGCGGGGCTGCTCGCCGTCGAGCCATCGGCGCACCCGGGAGGTGTCGGTGGACACGTGGTGGGCGCCGATCTGCCGGGCCCGGCGGTTGACCTGGCGGGCCAACTCCCCCTTGGACCAGCCACTGCGGGCGAACCACGTGGTCAGCTTCTCGTTGGGTTGCTTCTCTGCCATGGGAACGTCCCCATCCCGCCCGGCCCCTGCGGGGCCCCCGATCGTGACCGCCCGACGGTTGCGGGCTCTTGCCAGACGTGCCGTGTCTGAGGTGTTGCGGTACCGCCTCGTCGTACTGGTGTGCCATCGTCGTGGACGGTCCGTCAGATCCCCAACTCCCGTTCCCCGACGGCCCGGAGCGGGAGCTCCGACGACGTCCGCGTGCTGAACGTAGTGCCCCGCGAGGTACCCGTGGGAGCGCCCCTGGCGAAACGCCACCTTTCGCCACCCCCAGGAGTGAACCGAACTCCGGGAGCACGCGCTTGACTAGGTGGTCGCGGCGGCCCGGCATATGCGGGCCGCCAAGTCCCCCGGCCACCCCCGGAAGACCCGGCAGCCCCCGCAATCCGCCGCAGCCACAGGCGAGTTCGCCACCCACTCGGGACGGCAACCACCACGCGCACCCGACGATCCGGCATCGGCGCCGCCCCCACAAGGCGGCGCCCGAGGCACACCCCCGCAACAGGCGCACGCCAAGCGCTGCGCGCCGCCACCGCACTACGCACCACGGAACGGACAATCAACACACAGTCACCATCCCGTAACCATCGGCAACCAGAACCTGTTGGGGGAGGCATGGACAACCTGTTCGGCGAACTTCGACTGGGGCACCTGCGGCTGGCGCCGTTGGGCGCGCGCCGCCGCACCAAGGTCACCGCGTCCCAGGCCGCCGCGGAGTACACCGGCCGCTGGGGCTGGACCGTCGCCACCGGCGACCCGGCCGACTCCGCCACCCCGCCCCACTGCCCCTGCGGCTCCCGGCGCTGCGCCGCGCCCGGCCTGCACCCCGTGCCGGGCACCGCGAGCCGGGCCGGGGCCACCGGGGCCGAGGGCTCCGTGCTGTTCCCCACCGGCCGCGCCTTCGACGTCCTGGACGTCCCCGAGCCGGCCGGCCTGCAGGCGTTGGTCCGGCTGGAGCGGATGGGCACCCAGGTAGGCCCGGTGCTCGCCCCGCCCACCGGCCGGCTGCAGTTCCTGGTCGCCGCCGGCACCGCCCGTCGACTGCCCGACCTGCTCTACCGGATGGGCTGGGACGACGCCGCGCTCGACCTGACCTGCCACGGCGAGGGCAGCTACGTCGCCGCCCCGCCCACCGTGCTCGGCGAACTCGGCCCGGTCCGCTGGCTGCGCCGCCCCACCCGCGACAACGCCGGCTGCCCGCCCGAGGCCCGGCTGCTGCTCGGCACCCTCGCCTACGCCTGCCACCGCAGCCGCGAGCGCACCGCCGAGCCCGCCTGGATCGCCTCCTGACCCGTCCGGCGCCGCGCCCGCTCTCCTCCGGGGCGCTCTGACCGGTGCCGAGGGCGTCGCTCCAGCGCTCGCACCTCGCCCGTCACTCCTCCCTCTCGGCCCCGACCCGCCCCGTCGGCTCGGGGCGGGAGGCACCCTGGGCACGCGAGAGGGCCCGCTCCCGGAGGAGCGGACCCTCGTCGACGGGGAGTCCCGGTCAGTCCCCGATCAGCGCGTCCACGAACGCACCCGGCTCGAACGGCGCCAGGTCGTCCGCGCCCTCGCCCAGACCGATCAGCTTGACCGGCACGCCCAGCTCGCGCTGCACCGCGACCACGATGCCGCCCTTGGCGGTGCCGTCCAGCTTGGTCAGCACGATGCCGGTGATGTCCACCACCTCGGCGAACACCCGGGCCTGGATCAGACCGTTCTGGCCGGTGGTGGCGTCCAGCACCAGCAGCACCTCGTCCACCGGGCCGTGCTTCTCGACGACCCGCTTGACCTTGCCCAGCTCGTCCATCAGGCCGGTCTTGGTGTGCAGTCGGCCGGCGGTGTCGATCAGCACGGTGTCGACGCCCTCGGCGATGCCCTCCTTGACCGCGTCGAAGGCGATCGAGGCCGGGTCGCCGCCCTCCGGGCCGCGCACGGTACGCGCACCGACCCGCTCGCCCCAGGTCTGCAGCTGGTCCGCGGCCGCGGCCCGGAAGGTGTCGGCCGCGCCGAGCACCACCCGGCGGCCGTCGGCGACCAGGACGCGGGCCAGCTTGCCGGTGGTGGTGGTCTTGCCGACGCCGTTGACGCCGACGACCAGGACCACGGCCGGGCCCTCCTCGTGCTTGGTGGAGCGGACGGTGCGGTCGGCGTCCTTGCCGACCAGCTCGACCAGCTCCTCGCGGAGCAGGCCGCGCAGCTCCTCGGGCGTACGGGTGCCGAGCACCTTCACCCGGGTGCGCAGCCGCTCGACCAGCTCCTGGGTGGGGGCGACGCCGACGTCCGCGGTGAGCAGGGTCTCCTCGATCTCCTCCCAGGTGTCCTCGTCCAGGTGCTCGCGCGAGAGCAGCGAGAGCAGCCCCTTGCCGAGGGAGTTCTGCGAACGGGAGAGCCGGGAGCGCAGCCGGACCAACCGGCCGGCGGTGGGCTCGGGGACCTCGATGGCGGGCGCCACCTCGGCCTCGGCGGGGGCCTCGACCTCGACGGCCTCGGGGATCTCGGGGGCCTCGGGGACCGCGGGGGCCTCGGGGAGCGGCACCTCCTCGACGGTGCGGCGCGGCTCCTCGGTCGGCGGCGCGGCCTCCTCGCCGACCTGGGGCTCCCGCGGGGTGGGCTTCGGCGCCGTGATGACCGGCGCCTGCGACTTCGGGGGCAGCTGCTGGCGTCGTCTGCCGGAAACGACGAGGCCCGCGATCGCGCCGACGGCGACCACGGCGATGACTACGGCAAGGATCACGTATTCCATAACCCGACCAGTATCCGTGACCGGAGCCGTTCCGGACCGCCGCCGCCCTAGACCGTCACCCGACCGACGCCCGACGGACGCCGCTCCCGGCGCTCTCCCCCGGCCTGGCGGCCGGGAGGTGCCCCCTCGCGCAGCCGCTGGCTGATCACCTGGGAGATCCCGTCGCCCTTCATGGTCACGCCGTACAGCGCGTCGGCGGACTCCATGGTCAGCTTCTGGTGGGTGATCACGATCAGCTGGGAGCTCTCCCGCAGCTCCTCCATGATCCCGACCAGTCTGCGCAGGTTGGTCTCGTCCAGCGCCGCCTCCACCTCGTCCATCACGTAGAACGGGCTGGGCCGGGCCTTGAAGATCGCCACCAGCAGCGCCACCGCGGTCAGCGAGCGCTCGCCGCCGGACAGCAGCGACAGCCGCTTGACCTTCTTGCCCGGCGGGCGGGCCTCCACCTCGACCCCGCTGGTGAGCATGTTGTCCGGGTCGGTCAGCACCAGCCGCCCCTCGCCGCCCGGGAAGAGCCGGGCGAAGACACCCTCGAACTGGGCGGCGGTGTCGTGGTACGCCGAGGTGAACAGCTGCTCGACCCGCTGGTCCACGTCCCGGACGATGTCCAGCAGGTCGCGCCGGCTGCGCTTGAGGTCGTCCAGCTGCTCGCCGAGGAACGTGTGGCGCTCCTCCAGCGCGGCGAACTCCTCCAGCGCCAGCGGGTTGACCTTGCCCAGCTGCTGGTACGCCTTCTCGGCGGCGCGCAGCCGCTTCTCCTGCTCGGCCCGGACGTACGGGTACGGCTCCCCCCGCTCCTGTCCCTCCTCGGCGGCGCCATCAGCGGGCGACGGCGGCACGGGCTGGTCCGGTCCGTACGAGGCCAGCAGCTCGCCCCCGTCGATGCCGAACTCCTCCAGCGCGCGGGCCTCCAGCTGCTCGATCCGCAGCCGCTTCTCCGCCCGCAGCACCTCGTCCCGGTGGCCGGCGTCGACCAGCTTGTCCAGCTCCTCCTTGAGCCCGCGCCCGTGCTCGCGGTGCTCCCGGAGCTCGTTCTCCCGCTCGGCGAGCGCCTGTTCGACGCCCGCGCGCCCGGCGTCCACCCGGGCCAGCGACACCTCCAGGCAGGCCAGCAGCTGCCGGGCGCCCGCCGCGACGGCGTTCGCCACCCGGGCGTCGTGCTCGGCGCGCCGGCGGCGTTCGGCGGCCCGGGCGCGCGCCTCGCGCTCGGCGCGGGCGGCCCGGTCCAGCTGGTCGGCCCGGCCGGCCAGCGCGCGGACCCGCTCCTCGTGGGTGCGCACCGCGAGCCGGGCCTCCAGTTCGCCCTGCCGGGCGGCGGAGGCGGCGCCGGCCAGCCGCTGCTGCTCGGCCGGGTCCGGCTCGTCCTCCCCGGACTGCACCGACTCCTCGGCGGCGGCCAGTCGTTCGGCCAGTTCCTCGGCGGTGGCGAGCAGTTCGGCCAGGCCCTGTTCGGCCCGCGCGGCGGCGGCCGACAGCCGCTCGGCCTCCCCGGCGGCGGCCCGGGCCTGTCCGCCGAGCCGGCCGAGCGCCCTCGCCACCTGGGCCCGCTCCTTCTCCGCCTGCCGCCGCAGTTCGCCGAGCCGCTCGACCTCCGCGGCCGACTCCCGGCGCAGTTCGGTGAGTCGGGCCAGTCGCTCGGCCGATTCGGCGCAGCGGAGGTCGAGTTCGCCGATCGCCCGGGCCGCCTGGCCCACCGCCGCCTGGGTCTCCAGCAGGCTGGGCGCGCCACCGGAGCCACCCTGGGCGAAGCCGGCGCCCAGCCGGTCGCCCTCGGTGGTGACGGCGGACAGTTCGGGGTGGTCGGCGACCAGTCGCAGCGCCTGCTCCAGGTCGGCGACCACGACCACCCCGGCCAGCCGGTTCCGTACGGCGGCGATCAACTCGCCCGGCCCGTCGACCAGTTCGGCGGACCATCGGGCGCCATCCGGCAACTCACCGTTTCCGCGCGGGAGTTCCTCTGCTCCGGCGATCAACAGCGCCGCCCGACCGGCGTCCTGGGCGCGCAACAGTCGCAGCGCGCCGACGGCGGCCTGCGGCGACTCGACGGCCACCGCGTCGGCGGCGGCCCCGAGCGCGGCGGCCACCGGCACCTCGTAACCGGGCTCGATCCGCAGCAGCGCGGCCGCCGGGCCGAGCAGCCCGGTCAGCCGCTCCCCCGCAGCCAGCAGCGCGCCGGTGCCGTCCTTGCGGCGCAGTCCGAGCGAGAGCGCCTCGTGCCGCGCGGTGAGCCCGGCCCGTTCGCGTTCGGCGGCCGCGGCCTCCTCCCGGGCGGCGGTCTGGTCCCGTTCGGCCTCGGCCAGCCGGGCCCGGGCCCGCTGGTACCCGGCCTCGGCCTGTTCGTCGTCCCCGGTCAGGCCGTCCACCTGCTGCTGGAGTTCGTCCAGTTCGCCCTGCGCGGCCCCGGCGCGCAGCAGCGCCTCGTCCCTGGCCTCGGTGAGCCGACCGATCTCGGCCTCCGCCGAGCCGACCCTGGAGCGGGCGGCGGCGTCCTGTCCCTGGAGCCGGGCCAGGCCCTCCCGGCGGTCCGCGATGGCCCGGGCGGCGTCCCGCAGCTGGCGTTCCTCGGCGGCCAGCCCGCGCTCCAGTTCGTCCTTGCGCTCGATCGCCTCGGCCAGCGCGTACCGGGCTTCCTCCAGCGCCTCGGCGAGGGCGGCCTCATCCTCGCGGATCCGCTCGGCCTCCTGTTCCAGCTCCTCCGGGTCCCGGCCGCGCCGTTCCTCGGCCGCGCTCCCGGCGGCGGCGTGCCGGGCCCGGGCCTCGGCCAGTCCGATCGTGCCTCGGGTGCGTTCGGCGAGGGCGGAGAGGCGATACCAGGTCTGCCGGGCGGCCTCCAGGCCCGGGCCGAGTTGCCGGACCTGTGCCTCCAGGACCTGCTCGCGCTGCACCGCCCGCGCCAGTCCCTGTTCGACAGTGGTCCGGCGCAGCCGCAGCGCCAGTTCGTCGGCGACCTCGGCCTCGACGGCCCGGCGCAGCGCGAGCAGGTCGTCGGCGAGCAGCCGCAGTCGGGCGTCCCGCAGGTCGGCCTGGATGCCGGCGGCCCGGCGGGCGATCCGGGCCTGTCGGCCGAGCGGTCCGAGCTGGCGGCGCAGTTCGGCGACCAGGTCCTGGACCCGGTTGAGGTTGGCCTGCATCGCGTCCAGCTTCCGCAGCGCCTTCTCCTTGCGCTTGCGGTGCTTGAGGACGCCGGCCGCCTCCTCGATGAAGGCGCGCCGGCCCATGGGGTCGGCGTGCAGCACGGAGTCGAGCTGGCCCTGTCCGACGATGACGTGCATCTCGCGGCCGATGCCGGAGTCGGAGAGCAGTTCCTGGATGTCCAGCAGGCGGCAGGTCTCGCCGTTGAGCGCGTACTCGCTGCCGCCGTTGCGGAACATGGTCCGGGTGATCGTCACCTCGGAGTAATCGATCGGCAGGGCTCCGTCGCCGTTGTCGATGGTGAGGCTGACCTCGGCCCGGCCGAGCGGGGCGCGCCCGCTGGTCCCGGCGAAGATGACGTCCTCCATCTTGCCGCCGCGCAGCGACTTGGCCCCCTGCTCGCCCATCACCCAGGACAGCGCGTCCACCACGTTCGACTTGCCGGAGCCGTTCGGGCCGACCACGCAGGTGATGCCAGGCTCGAAGCGCAGGGTGGTGCTGGAGGCGAAGGACTTGAAGCCGCGCAGCGTCAGACTCTTCAGGTGCACGCGGCCGGTCTCCTCATTCGCTCACGACGGGAACCGACTGTATCCGGAGTCCGACACGACGAAGGGACGCCACATCCGGGCGTCCCTTGCAAAGCTGCGTCCCTTTCGGGGCGGCTCAGTGCACAGCGGCGTCGATCCGTGAGGAGCGGGGCGGGGCTCAGGTGAGAGCCGGCTCCCGCTGATCCAGGTCGATGCTGTTGAGCAGCGAGTGCTCGTCAGCGACAGCGGTGAGCGCGTCGTTCTCAGCCTGCATCCGAAGGAGCTCGGACTCCAGGTCCTGGACGCGCTGCTGAAGCCGTCGCATCTCGGAGAGCATTCGCGGGTCGGGGCCGCCGACGTACCCGAGAAGCGCCTTTGCCATGATGAATGGTCCTCCACGCTGAGTGACCGAACCGGAACGGTACAGGTCTAGGGGGAAGGGGGACGCACGCGCGGCGCGTACCGGAAGTGCTGGCTGGGCACTACGGCACAACCGCCGTGAGCTGGGCTCACGAGGGCATGCGCCTACCGGGATACGCGATCGTGTGCGCGGGTTTCAAGCGTCTCACCAAAGACGGTACGGGTCAACACGATCACCGCACGCTACCGCGCCCCTGTCACCTGCCCGGCGGTGTCGTCACGCCTGGGGGGTCTCGGGCCCGGGTCCACCACGTGCTCGTGGATCATCGTTCGATGCGGAGTCAACCACGAGTCTGCCCGATTGGCAACCGTATGACACCGGCCGTTGCGGATCAGTTCCGGGGAGCGGCGACGCCGGCCCGGGAGCCGGGCGTTCAGCGGATCTCGAAGCCCTCGTAACCTGCGCCGACGGCGGTCCAGATCTCGGTCACTCCGGACACCGCGCCGGGCGTGTCCGGCCCTCGCAGCAGGGTCAGCAGTTGCTCGCAGTCGGCGGCCAGGCCCTCGGCGACCACCTGCACCCGGCCGTCGCCGAGGTTGCTCGCGTAGCCGGTGAGGCCGATCTCCAGCGCCCGCGCTCTGGTCCACCAGCGGAACCCGACCTGCTGGACCCTCCCCCGGACCCAGGCGGTCACCCGGACCGGTTCATCACTGTGGGCGTCGCGACCGTGCATGCCAAGACCCTAACCGGCGCGACGGCCGGTCACCGCGCTGTACGGGCCGCGCTCGACCACCCCGGCCTCCTCCAGCTCCCGCAGCCGTGCGGTCGGCCGGTCGCGCGGCGCGCCGGTGTTGCGGGCGATCCGGTCGAAGCGGTGGTTGCCGTAGAACAGCTCGCGCACCGCCGGCAGGGCCCGCTTCTCCCCCACCACCTGGAGCGCCGCGGCCATCGAGCAGGGCCGACCGGGACTCCGGGAGTAGTGGTGTCGGGGGTCACGGCGCCAGCCCGCCACACCGGATTGGCTCCCCGAACCCGCACCGGAACGGCGGACGGCCCCGCCGGTCGGAACCGGCGGGGCCGCGGAGGACGGCGCGGGGCGGGCGGACTACCAGTCCCCGCCGCCGAAGTCACCGCCGCCGAAGTCCCCGCCACCGGAGTCCCCGCCGCCGAAGCCGCCGAAGTCGGAGGAGTTGAAGTCGGCGCCGGTGAAGTCACCGCCGTCGTACTGGTCCTGGTAGCCGTGGCCGCCGCCCATCATGGGGGCCGCGGCGTAGGCCGGGGAGCTCATCATCGAGCCGAGCATCGTGCCGACCAGCAGGCCCGACAGCAGGCCGCCGCCACCGAAGCCGCTGTAGTAGCCGCCCGCGTACGGGGCGTACGCCGGGCCGGCGTTCCAGTACGGCTGCGGGCCGTGCTCGGTGTCGACGGTGCGGATCGCCGGGTCGAGGCCGGCGGCCACCCGGTCCGCGTCGGCCTGGCAGACCGGGACGCTGCGGGCGGCGCCGCCGGCCGGGGCCCAGTCGACGTCCTTGACGGACGGGCCGTGCCGCGGGTCCATGAAGCACGGGGGGCGGCGCTCGGGCAGCGGGCGCTTCTCGCGCCGGGCGGCCAGGGTGGCCAGCGCGAACCGGCCGTCCTCGATGGTCTCCGTGACGACCTTGACGTCCTCGGGCTTCTTGGCCTCGTCCATCAGACGCTTGGCCTTCTCGTACGAGTCCAGCGCATGGCTGTAGTCGGTGCGCTGGACGTCGTCCGCGTCGGTGGCCCGCGGATTGAAGTCCAGGCGCTCCAGCTCGACGCCGTAGGCGGTGATGTCCTCGTCGACCACGCGGCGCAGCTGCTCCAGCTCGGCCCGGGCCTGGGCCTCCTTGCGCTGCTTGGCGCGGCGGAAGAGGAAGAAGACGCCGGCGCCGGCCAGCGCCACCAGCACGAGCGGGATGACCACCCAGGCGATCGAGGTGCTGTGGTTGACCCCGGTGCCCTTGGCCTGCGGGGCCGCGTTGTCGACGAAGTCGTTCAGGGTGGCGTCGATGTCGCCGGTGTGGGAGTGCAGGGCTGCGCTGGCGAGCTTCTCGGCGGAGCCGGCCGACATCGCGCCGCGGTCGGCGCGGGCGGCGAACTGGTCACCGCGCCAGATCGCGTAGACCCCGTCGATGCCGACCTTGGTGCGCACGTCCTGGAAGACGCTCTGCTTGTTGTACGAAGGCGAGTCGGGGACGACCGCGACGAAGATCGGCTTGTCGGCCTTCTCGATCTTCTTGGTCAGGGCGTCCGCCTGGCTCTGACTGAAGCGGCTGGTCATCGCCGGGTCGACGTAGACCTTGCCGGCCTTGAGGGCGGCGGTGGCATCGCTCAGCCCGCCGGCGGCGGAGGCCGCGGGCGCGAACAGAAGCAGCAGCCCGAGCAGCGTCGCCACCAGGGCAAGCGGCCCGGTGCCCCGGGAACGTCGTGCAAGGGTTCTCATGTCCCCGACGCTACCGTGACCGGCGGCCGGGCACGGCATACCCTTCGCATACTGGTTATGACAGGATTCCCCGCCGTCCGCCGGGGTGGCTCCCCTTCTCGCGGATGAGATTTCCCCCAGCCGACCCTGAGACGGGTGGGGCGCGGGAACCGCGGGGGGCGGCCGGACGTACGTCCGGGCGGACCCGGGAAGGTTCCGGGGCGGTTCGAGGGGGCGTCCCGACCGTACCGCGCGAACGGGCACACTGGTCCCGGACCGCTGGTCCCATTACCTTTTCTTGACCCAACTCCCGATCGGAGCGCTCGGTGATCATCGGCCTCGTCACGGCCGTGGCGGCATCCGCCTGCTACGGCACCGGCTCGGTCCTGCAGGCCGTCGGTTCCCGCCGCTCGGCCCGCGAGGAGGCGGCCAAGGGTGCCACCACCGCGACCACCGAGCACGGCGGGCCGAGCCTGTCCTCCACCGCGAAGGCCGCCGTCACCTGGGAGTTCATCACCGGTACGGTGCTGGACCTGATCGGCTTCGGGCTCGGCGCCCTGGCCGCGCGACTGCTGCCGCTGTTCCTCTCCCAGACCATCATCAGCGCCAACCTGGTGATCACCGCGGTGCTGAGCATCAAGCTGCTGGGCATCCGGCTCAAGCAGCTGGAGTGGGTCTCGATCGGCGTGCTCTGCTCGGCACTGGTGCTGCTGGCCGTCTCGGCCGGTCCGGAGGGCGGCCACCACGCGTCGACGGCCTTCCACTGGGGCCTGCTGGTCATCACGACCGTGCTGCTGGCCGGCGGCAGCCTGCTGGTGCGCCGGATGGGCTCCAAGGGCGCGATCGTCGCCGGTCTGCTGTCCGGCCTCGGCTTCGGCGCCCTGGGCGTCGGCGTGCGCATCCTGAACGGCGTGGAGCCGTTCGACCTGGTCCGGCTGATCTCCGACCCGGCGCTGTACGCGATCCTGGTCGGCGGCCTCGGCGGCATGTACGTGCACACCGTGGCGCTGCAGATCGGCTCGGTGAACGGCGCCACCGCCGCCCTGGTGGTCGGCGAGACGGTGCTGCCCGGCGCGATCGGCGTGCTCTGGCTCGGCGACTCCTCCAAGGCCGGCCTGGGCTGGCTCGGGGTGCTGGGCTTCCTGCTCGCGGTGGTCTCCGCGGTCGGCGTCGCCTACTTCGGCCAGGGCGACCACGGCGCCCTCGGCGAGGCCTCCGCCGACCACCCGGAACTCGCCCACAAGTAGCCCGCCGTCAGCCCCCGTTGGCGGTGCGCGGCAGGCGCTGGCAGCGGGGGCAGAAGTAGCTGGACCGGTTCATCCAGGGGGCCCGCCGGATCGCGGTGCCGCAGCGGCGGCAGGGCTCGTGCTCGCGGCCGTAGGCGTCGAGGTCCCGGGAGAAGTAGCCGCTCTCGCCGTTCACGTTGACGTACAGGCTGTCGAAGCTGGTGCCGCCCACGGCCAGCGCCGCCGCCATCACGTCCCGGGCGTTGGCCAGCAGCAGCGCGGCCTGTGGCCGGGTGAGGGTCGTGGTCGGGCGCTCGTAGTGCAGCTTGGAGCGCCACAGCGCCTCGTCCGCGTAGATGTTGCCGACGCCGCTGATCAGGGTCTGGTCGAGCAGCGCGCGCTTGACCGTGGTGCGCTTGGCACGCAGCGCGGCCATGAAGGCGCCGTCGTCGAAGCGCGGGTCGAGCGGGTCGCGGGCGATGTGCGCGATGGAGAGCGGGGTGCCCTCCGGATCGTCCTCCTCGGCCTCCTCGACGGCCAGGCCGCCGAAGGTCCGCTGGTCGACGAAGCGCAGCTCGCGCCCGCCGTCGGCGAAGCGCAGCCGGACCCGCAGGTGGGTCTCGTCCGGCACCGACGGGTCCTGGACGAGGAGTTGGCCGCTCATCCCGAGGTGGCCGATCAGCGAGAAGCCGGCCCCCGCGCCGCCCAGCGGCACCCAGAGGTACTTGCCGCGGCGCTGCGCGGTGCCGAGGGTCGTGCCGGTCAGCCGGGCCGCGAAGTCGGCGGCGCCGGCCGCCTGGCGGCGCACCGCGCGCGGGTGCAGCACCTGGACGTCGGCGACGGTCCGCCCGGCGACCCAGTTCGCCAGACCGCGGCGGACGACCTCGACCTCGGGGAGTTCGGGCACGGGAGCTGGCCTCCTGCTTCGAAGGGATCGGCAGGAGGCAAGGCTACTTCTTCCGGGTCACGCGCCGGCGGGCAGCCGGTCGGCGTACTTCTCCTTGATCGCGCGCCAGGCGCTCTCGGCGGCCTTCTGCTCGGCTTCCTTCTTCGAGCGGCCGACGCCGCTGCCGAAGTCCTCGCCGGCCACCCGGGCCGCCGCGGTGAAGGTCTTCTCGTGGTCCGGACCGGACTCCATGACCACGTACTCGGGCACTCCGATGCCCACCGACGCGGTGAGCTCCTGGAGGCTGGTCTTCCAGTCCAGGCCGGCTCCCAGCTGAGAGGACTCCTCGATCAGCGGGTCGAACAGCCGGTGGACGAACTCGGTGGCCGCTTCCAGACCGCGGTCCAGGTAGACGGCCCCGATCACGGCCTCGACGGTGTCCGCGAGGATCGACGACTTGTCGCGGCCGCCGGTGCCCTCCTCACCCTTGCCGAGCCGGATGAAGGTGCCCAGTTCGAGCCCCCGGCCGACGTCCGCGAGCGCGCGGGAGTTGACCACCGCGGCACGCAGCTTGGCGAGCGTGCCCTCCGGGACGTCCGGGTGGACGCGGTAGAGGGTGTCGGTGACCACCAGGCCCAGCACCGAGTCGCCGAGGAACTCCAGGCGCTCGTTGGTGGGCAGCCCGCCGTTCTCGTACGCGTACGAGCGGTGGGTCAGGGCACGCACCAGAAGGGCGCGCTCGAGCGTGTACCCGAGGCGCCCTTCCAGGACGTCGTATTCGGTCGAAGCCGGCCCGCCGGCCTTGCCGCCGCCCGAAGAACCCTTCGAGGCAGTGGACGCCTTGCGGGTGGAGTTACCGTCCGACATCGATCCGTGCACCCCGCCGATCAGACCGAGAGGACCTGGCGACGGTTGTACGTGCCGCAGCTCGGGCACGCGATGTGGCCCAGCTTCGGCTCGTGGCAGCGGTCGCACGCCACGAGGGCCGGAACGACGGCCTTCCAGTTGGACCGACGGTGGCGCGTGTTGCTGCGCGACATCTTCCGCTTCGGAACAGCCACGGCTACTTCTCCTGGTTCTCGGCGAGACCCTCACGGGTGTCGCTGTTCTTGATTCCGTCACCCTCGTCGCCGGGGGCGGCGGAGAGTCCCTGCAGAGCCGCCCACCGGGGGTCGGCGGCGTCGTGGTGGTGCGTCGGGTCGTCGCTCAGGCGCGCTCCGCACTCGGAGCACAGACCCAGGCAGTCTTCCTGGCACACCGGCTGCAGCGGCAGTGCGAGCACCACCGCGTCACGCAGCACCGGCTGGAGGTCGAAGAAGTCGCCCTCCAGACGGTAAGTCTCTTCTTCCGAGTCCTCGTCGAGGTCCTCGGTCCCGGTGGTCCGGGCGCGGTGACGCTCGTCGGACTCCGGGTAGTAGTACAGCTCCTGGAAGTCGACGTCGATGTCGAACTCGACGGGCTCCAGGCACCGGACGCACTCGCCCTCGACGTGGGCGTCGGCGGTGCCGGTGACCAGCACGCCCTCGACCACGGACTCCAGGCGGAGCTCCAGCTCGATCGGGCTCTTCTCCGGGACGCTGATCACGTCGATGATCCCGAGGCCCTCGGGGGCCTCCAGGGTCCGGTTCACCTTGCGCATCGAGCCCGGACGACGGCCGAGCTCGTGCGTGTCGAACACGAGGGGGTCGCGGTGGTCGAGGCGGTTCAAGGTGTCCTGACTTCCATAGGGATCAACGCTGTGTTCCCCATTACGAGTCGGCGTTGCGAGGGCAAGCCGACGGCCGGACATGGGGATGCCGGAGTGGTCAGACTACCGGAGTCTCCCGCCAGGCCCAACTTCGGTCCCGTCGGGAGACTCCGCGGAGGTCCGCTCAGCGGCCGCCGAGCTCCCGCAGCCGGGTCATGTCGATCATGCTGGTGTCGAAGAAGCTGGTCTCGTCCAGGTTCTGCTGCTGCTGGTGCGGCACGGCCGGGGGCAGCGCGGGCTGCTGCGGGTAGCCGTAGCCGTCGTACGCCTGGGCCCCGTAGCCGTCCTGCTGCTGGGGATAGCCGTAGGCGCCCTGCTGGCCCTGGTGCTGCTGCTGCCCCTGGTAGTCCTGCTGCTGCGGGTAGCCGCCCTGCTGGTGGCCCCACTGGGCGTTGTACGGGTCGCCCTGGCCGGCCGGGTCGAAGCCGCCGCCGTACACCTCGGCGTACTGCCCGCCCTGGGGCTGGCCAACGTGGTGGTGGACGTCCTGGTGCTGGGTGTCCTGGTGCTGGGCGACGGCCGCGTACTGGTCGGCGCCGGTGGGCTGCCAGCCGGGCGCGGGCGGGGTCTGCTCGGGCCAGCTCTGCTGCTGGGGGACGTCCTCGCGGTACCAGGCGAGTTCGGCGCCGTCGGCGTCCGCGGCGAAGCCGGCGGCCACCGCCTCGGCGCGCTCCTTGGCCTGCTGGGCCTCGTCGGCGGCGGCCAGGTAGGCGCCCAGCTCGTCGATCGGCTTCTTGCCGAGCAGCTTGTCGCGGCCCTTGCCGACCGCCTCCAGGGTGGCGCTGAGCACGTTCTCCAGGGTGGCGAGCTTCACATCGACGTACTCGTCGACCTCGGGGCTCGGGCTGCTCCGCTGCTGCTGGAACTCCTCGCCGTCGCTCTCGGCCTCGTAGCCGGAGTCGCCGCGCAGCTTGGTCCGGCCACGGCCGACCGCGCCGAGCGTCTTGGTCAGTACGACCTCGAAGTTGGCGAGCTTGCTGTCCACGTAGTCGTCGGCCTCGGCACGCTTGGTCTCGACGTCGGCACGGGCCTCGGCCAGGAGCCGGTCGGCCTCGGCCTGGGCCCGGCGGACCACCTCGGTGTCGGAGATCAGCGAACCGCGCTCGGAGTGCGCACCCTGGATGATCCGGTCGGCCTCGGCCTGGGCCTCCGCCACCACGTGCTCGTGGTCGGCCATCACCGACTGGGCCTGGGCGAGTTCGGCGGGCAGAGCCGCCTTGAGGTCGTTGAGCAGGCCGATCAGTTCGGCCCGGTTCACCACGCAGGAGGCCGACATCGGCATCGCGCGGGCGTTCTCGACCGCCGCCACGATCTCGTCGACCTTGTTCTGCACGTCCACGGGGCTTCGTCTTTCCGTGTGCCGCCGACGGTCCGGCGGAGGCAGGCCCGGCGCGGTGGACCTCACCGCAGGGCAGGACTACAGACTGTACGGCCCCCGTGCGGCGAGCTCACAACGCCTGAGCCGAAGTGTCCTCCACCGCCCCGGACAAGCCATGACGAACCGGCAGGAAAGCCACCCGCTACTGCTCGGCCCTGCGCTCCGCGATCCGCTCCACCAGGCGGTCGTGCACCGTCTCCGGCAGCAGGTGCGAGACGTCGCCGCCGTACGAGGCGACCTCCTTGACCAGCGTCGACGAGAGGAAGCTGTACGTCGGCGAGGTCGGCAGGAACAGCGTCTCCACGCCGGTCAGGCCGTGGTTCATCTGCGCCATCTGCAGCTCGTAGTCGAAGTCGCTGACCGCGCGCAGGCCCTTGATGATCGCGGGGATGCCGCGGTCCCGGCAGTAGTCCACCAGCAGGCCGTGGTGCGACTCGACCACCACGTTCCCGAACGGAGCGGTGACCTCCTCGATCAGGCCGATCCGCTCCTCGACGGTGAACATGCCCTGCTTGTTCCGGTTGATCAGGACCGCGACATGCACCACGTCGTACAGCTTCGAGGCGCGCTCGATGATCTCCAGGTGGCCGTTGTGGATCGGGTCGAACGACCCGGGGCAGACGGCTCGGCGCATGGCGTGTGTGCTCCCTCGTGGGGTGACGGCTGCTGCGGGCCGCGGCCCGCTACTCCTGCTCGCTGGCCTCGGCGGCGGCGCGACCGTACCAGAGCGTGCCCTCGCCGTAGCGGCGGGAGCGCAGCACCTCGAAGCCCTCGGGCCAGCCGAACTCGCCGCCACGGGTGCTGCGCTCCACGGTGACGAGTGCGTCCGCCGCGAGCCAGCCCCCAGCCAACAGTGTGATCAGCATCTCGCGCACCTCCTCGTCCGTCACCACGTAGGGCGGATCGAGGAAGACCAGGTCGTACGGGTCCTGCGGAGGCGGTCCGGCGATCACCTTCTCCGCCTTGGCGGCCCGCACCTCGGCGCCCGGCAGGCCGATCGTGCGGACGTTCTCCCGGATCACCCGGGCCGCCTGGGCGTCCGCCTCGACCAGCAGCACGTGCTCGGCGCCGCGCGAGAGCGCCTCCAGGCCGACCGCGCCCGATCCGCCGAACAGGTCCAGCATCCGCGCCCCGTGCAGGGTGCCGCGGAACGCCTCCAGGGTGGAGAACATCGCCTCGCGGGCCTTGTCGGAGGTCGGACGGGTGCCCCGGCCGGGCGGTACGGCCAGTCGGCGGCCGCCGGCCGCTCCGGCGATCACGCGGGTCATGGTGGTGGGAGGTCCTTTCGTCGCTGCCCGACCACGCTATCCCGCCCCGAACCGAAGGGGCGCGCCGGTGCCGAAAGCGAGGAGCGACCAGCGAGGCACGAGCGCCGGAGCGACGACCGTCGGCACCGGGCCCGAGCGCCCCGGAGGCGAGCGGGCGAATCACACCCCCGCACGGCGCTCACGCCGGGCCGGGCCCGGCCCGGCGGGGACGCCCCCGCCGGGCCGGGCCCGCGCACTCGGGCGGTCAGCTCGCCTCAGTGCCCGCGCCCTGGCCCGGGACCGCCGCGCCGAGCAGGGCCGGCGAGGCGTAGCGGGACCACGACAGGCAGCCGTCGGGCGGGCAGAACTCGGGGCGGCGCGGGTCGTGCCCGAGCTCGCGCAGCTTGGTCCGGACGGAGTCGGGCGTACGGCCGAAGCGGGCGGCGATCCGGGCGACGGTCTCGCCGTCGTGGAAGCGCCGGACCAGCTCCTCCTCGTGCTGGGGCACCCAGGGGGCGCCGTGGCCGGGGTACAGCTCACGCAGCACGTCGCGGTCGGGGATGGGCTCGGAGACGTCGGCGACGATCGCCAGCGCCCGCAGTGCGCGGTTGAGCGCGATCCGCAGCGAGGCGACGTCCTCGACCGGCAGCCGGAGCTTGCCCGAGGCGAGCGGCGTGGCGGCCGCCCCCTCACGCCAGCCGGTCAGGGTGAGGGTGACCTCTCGGTCGTCGTCGCTGGCGAGTTCGATCCGGAAGACCTTGTCGCCCAGCGGGAGCTCGTTGAGATGACGGAATGCCATGGCAGGACCCCCAAGTGTCGTGCCAGGTACGCACCTTGGGGGTGCGCCCTGAACAACTACATTCTCTCCCGGGGGTCTGACAATCCGGCCGGCCCGAGGGCCCGCTCAGCCCTTCTCCATGTAGGCCGCGCGGTCCTCGTCGAGCAGGCTCTCCAGCGCGGTGCGCAGCTCCGGGTGGGCGGCCAGTTCGGGGTCCTCGGCGACCAGCCGGGTGGCCTCGGTCCGGGCGGTGAGGATGACCTCCTCGTCCTCCAGCACCGAGAGCACCTTGAGCGAGGACTTCACCCCGGACTGCGCCTGGCCCAGCACATCACCCTCGCGGCGCTGTTCGAGGTCGATCCGGGACAGCTCGAAGCCGTCCAGGGTGCCGGCCACCGCGTCCAGCCGGGCCCGGGCGGCACTGCCCCCGGGCATCTCGCTGACCAGCAGGCACAGGCCCGCCGCGCTGCCCCGGCCGACCCGGCCGCGCAGTTGGTGGAGCTGGGAGACGCCGAAGCGGTCGGCGTCCATGATGACCATCGCGGTGGAGTTGGGGACGTTCACGCCGACCTCGATGACGGTGGTGGCGACCAGCACGTCCACCTCCCCGGCGGCGAACCGGCGCATCACGTCGTCCTTGGCCTCCGGAGCGAGCCGGCCGTGCAGGATCTCCACCCGCAGCCCGCTGAGCGGGCCCTTCACCAGCTTGTCGGCGGTCTCCACCACCGAGAGCGGCGGCCGCCGTTCATCGCTCCCGGCGCCGGCGTCGGCGTCGGTGACTTCCTCGAAGTCCTCCTCGGCCGCCTTGCGCCGCTTCTTCGCGGCCTTCGGGTCGACGGCCGGCTCCTCGTCCCCGATCCGGGGGCAGACCACGTACGCCTGGTGGCCCTTGCCGACCTCCTCGCGGACCCGCTCCCAGGCCCGGGTGAGGAAGTTGGGCTTCTCCAGCGCAGGGACGACATGGGTGGAGATCGGCGAGCGGCCGGCCGGGAGCTGGTCCAGGACGGAGGTCTCCAAGTCCCCGAAGACGGTCATCGCGACGGTGCGCGGGATCGGGGTGGCCGTCATCACCAGCAGGTGTGGCGGCTGCTCCCCCTTGGCGCGCAGCGCGTCCCGCTGCTCGACGCCGAAGCGGTGCTGCTCGTCCACCACGACCAGGCCGAGGTCCTGGAACTGGACCTTGTCCTCGATCAGCGCGTGGGTGCCGATGGCGATCCCGGCGTCCCCGCAGGCCATGTCCAGCATCGCCTGGCGGCGGGCGGCCGTCCCCATCGAACCGGTCAGCAGCACCACCCGGGTGGCGTGCTCCGAGCCGCCGAGCATGCCGCCCTCGGCGAGGTCGCCCATCATCTCGACGATCGAGCGGTGGTGCTGCTGGGCCAGCACCTCGGTGGGCGCGAGCAGCACGGCCTGGCCGCCGGCGTCCACCACGGCGAGCATGGCACGCAACGCGACCAGGGTCTTGCCCGAGCCCACCTCGCCCTGGAGCAGCCGGTGCATCGGGTGCTCGGTCGCCAGGTCGGCGGCGATCTCGGCGGAGACCTTCCGCTGGCCCTCGGTGAGGGTGAACGGCAGCCGGGCGTCGAAGGCGTCCAGCAGCCCGCCGGTGAGGGCCACCCGCGGCTTGGCGGGCAGCGCGGAGTCGGCGGCCCGCCGCTGGGCCAGCGCGACCTGTAGGACGAAGGCCTCGTCCCAGCGCAGCCGGCTCTGGGCGCGCTCGCGGTCGGCCTGGCTGCTCGGGCGGTGGATCAACTCCAGCGCCTCGGGCAGCGGGATCAGGTCGTGCCGCTCGCGCAGTTCGGCAGGCAGCGGCTCGCCGACGTCGCCGAGGTGCTTGGTGAGCGCGGTCTCGATGCAGATCGACAGCTTCCAGCTGGGCATCTGCGCGCTGGCGCCGTACACCGGGATGAGCCGGCCGGCGAACTGCTCGGCGGCGTCGGAGCCGGCGTCCTCGTCGAGCAGCTGGTAGTCGGGCGAGACCAGTTGGCGGGTGCGGTTGAAGACGCCGACCTTGCCCGCGAACAGGCCCTGGGCTCCGGCCCTGAGCTCCTTCTGCCGCCAGCCCTGGTTGAAGAAGACCAGCGAGAGCCGGCTGCGGCCGTCGGTGACCACGACCTCCAGCCGGTCGCCCTTGCGGCCGCGGAACGGGATCAGGGTGACCTTCTCGATCCGGGCCAGCACGGTGACGTGCTCGTCGATCTCCAGCTCGTCCAGGCTGGTGAGCTGGCCGCGTTCGACGTAGCGGCGCGGATAGTGGTGCAGCAGGTCCCCGACCGTGCGCAGCTTGAGGCTGTCGGCGAGCACCTTCGCGGTGCGGTCGCCGACGAGCTTGGTCAGTGATTCATCGAGAGCGCCCATCAGGCCCTTGTTTACACCAAGGCACCGACGATCCGGGCGCGCTCACCCGCCCACCGCCTCCGAGCCGGACGAGCGGCTCACTCCACTCCGATGAGCAGCGGGGTGAACCCCTGGCCGCCGTGGAAGACCACCGAGTCCACCTCCGGCCGCTGCTGGCGGACGTGCGCCACCAGCCGGTCGGCGAGCGCCCGGTCGGCGCCCTCGCCGAGGATCAGGGTGACGAGTTCGCCGCCCGCGCCGAGCATCCGGTCCAGCACGCTCTCGCCGACCTCGGCCAGCCCGGCGCCGATCACCGCGACGTCGCCGTCGATCAGGCCGAGCACGTCGCCGGCCTGGCAGACCCCGGCCATGGTCCAGGACTCCCCCTCGGCGACGGCGAGTTCGGCGTACCGGGTGGCCCCGGCGGCGGAGGTCATGGCGACCACGTCCTCGTCGAAGCGCCGCCCGCCCTCGTGCACGGCGAGGGCCGCCAGGCCCTGCACCGGCGAGCGGGTGGGCAGGACGGCGATCCGTACGCCCTCCTCGCGCAGCTGGTCGGCGGCGGCTCCGGCGGCGGCGCGCAGTTCGGGGTCGTTGAGCAGCAGCACCACCTCGCGGGCGGCCGAACCGCGGACGGCGTCGGCGAGTTCGGCGCTGGCCGGGCGGCGGTCCGGGTCGGCGTGCAGGACGACGGCCCCGGCCTGCTCGCACAGCTCGGCCAGTCCGTCGCCGGAGACCACGGAGAGCACCGCGCGGGCCCGCTCCTCGCGTTCGCCGCGCTCGGCGGCGGTGCCGGCCCGGGCGGCGGCCTCCGCGAAGTGGGTGATCCGGATCTGGTGCGGGCGCCCGGCGCCGACCCCGGCCTCCACGGCGGCGCCCGCGTCGTCCACGTGGACGTGCACGTTCCACAGGCCGTCGCCGCCGCCGATCACCAGCGAGTCGCCGAGCCGGCCGAGCCGCTCGCGCAGCGCGGGCAGCGCGTCGTCCGGCGCGTCCAGCAGGTAGATGACCTCGAAGGCGGGGTGGCCCGGGCCGGGCGGCCGGAGGTGCACCTCGCAGCTCTCCACCGCCCGGACGTCCCCGCGCAGCGCGACCGGACCCATCGGCTGCTGCCCGGCGACGGCGTCGGCGAGTGCGCCGAGGACGGCCACCAGACCGCGCCCGCCGGCGTCCACCACTCCGTTCTCGGCCAGCACGGCGAGCTGCTCGGGGGTGTGTCGCAGCGCGTCCCGGGCGGCCCGGTAGGCGGTGTCGGCGACCTGGGCGAGCCCGCCCCCGGCCCGGACCGCCTCCCTGGCGGCGACCCGGGCGACGGTGAGCAGGGTGCCCTCGACGGGCTCCGCGACGGCCTGGTACGCCGAGTCGGCGGCACGCTGGAGGGCGGCCCGCAGGTGTTCGCCGCCGCCGCCCTCGGCGAGCGTCTCCGCGGTGCCGCGCAGCCACTGGGCGAGGATCACCCCGGAGTTGCCGCGGGCGCCGATCAGCGCGCCGCGGGCCATCGCCCGGACGGCGTCGGCCAGTCCGGGCGCCGGGTCGGCGGCGGGGTCGGCGAAGCGGCTCTCCACCTCGGCGGCGGCGGACTCGACGGTCAGGTAGAGGTTGGTGCCGGTGTCGCCGTCCGGGACGGGATAGACGTTGAGCGCGTCGATCTCCTCGCGGGCCTGGCCGAGCGCGTGCAGGGCGAGCTGGCACCAGGTGCGCACGGCCGGGGCGTCGAGCGTGTGCAGCACCAGGTCTCCTCCGGAACGGGACGCCGACACGGCCGGGGGCGGCGGCAAGGGGTGATACCGGCAGGTTATCGGGGGTCGGGGAGGGCCGCCGGGTCCGCCGACCGGAGCGATCACTCGGCCGGTCATGGTAGTTTCGTGGGACGGAAGCAAGCGTTGTATGCTCTTCCGGTTGCCTGGAACCGTCCAGGCTCACCCCCTTGTCCGGTCCGGTGCACGCGAGTGTTCTGGTGGGTGAGTGGGTTTTCGAAAGTATCTGATCTGAAGTCTTGGAGTGACTCCTGTGGCTGCCAACTGCGACGTCTGCGGCAAGGGGCCGGGCTTCGGCAACAGCATCTCCCACTCTCACCGCCGTACCCCCCGTCGTTGGAACCCCAACATTCAGACGGTGCGCGCTGTGATTGGGCGTACGCCGAAGCGGCTCAACGTCTGCACCTCGTGCATCAAGGCCGGTAAGGTCTCGCGCTGACGCGCAGACCGGCATGCCGGTCCTCCAGTGAGTCGGTTCATCCCCGGATGAGCCGGCTTCGCTGTTTCCGGGACCGGTCGCGCCATCCGGACGCACCGGTGATGGGCGGACCCCTTCGGGGGGCCGCCCATCATCCGTTTCCGGCCGGATCCGCCGGACCCTAGGTCCTGTCCGCCCGGCGCCAGCGCCAGGCGTGGTCGACCGGGCCGATCCCGGCGCCCAGCGCGAAGCCCCCGGCGATCGCGCCGGTGACGTACTCCTTGGCCGAGCCCACCGCCTCCGGCACCGACTCGCCCTTGGCCAGGCCGGCCGCGATCGAGCTGGCCAGGGTGCAGCCGGTGCCGTGGGTGTGCCGGTTGTCGTAGCGCGGCGCGCGGTACCAGTGCACCTCGCCGGGCCCGCCGTACAGCAGGTCGGCGGCCTCGCCCGCCAGGTGGCCGCCCTTGACCAGCACCCAGCGCGGCCCGAGGTCCAGCAGCGCCTCGGCGGCGGGCAGCATCTGCGACTCGTCCTCGACGGTGCGGCCGGTGAGCTGCGTCACCTCGTGGAGGTTGGGGGTGACCACGGTGGCGACCGGCAGCAGCCGCTCGCGGACGGTGGCCACCGCCTCGGCGGCCAGCAGCGCGTCCCCGTGCTTGGAGACGCCGACCGGGTCGACCACCACCGGGGCGTCCACCCCGGCGAGCAGGCCGGCGACGGTCTCGACCAGTTCGGTCGAGGCGAGCATGCCGGTCTTCACGGCCTGCACCCCGATGTCGTCCACCACGCTGCGGAACTGCGCCCGGACGGCCTCGGCGGGCAGTTCCCAGTAGCCCTGGACGCCGAGCGAGTTCTGCGCGGTGACGGCGGTGATCACGCTCATGCCGTGGACGCCGAGGGCGAGCATCGCCTTGAGGTCGGCCTGGATGCCGGCGCCGCCGCCGGAGTCGGAGCCTGCGACGGTGAGCACGCGGGGAGGTGCGGTGGAGTCCATGGGCCCAACCTACCCGCGGGGGTTCAGAGCACCGCCTCGGACTCCGCCCAGCGGTCCTCCGGCACCGTCTTCAGCCGGGTGACCGCGTCACCGATCGGCAGCAGCTCGATGCAGGTCCGGCGCAGCGCGGTGAAGTGCCCGAAGGCGCCCAGGTGGACGGCCTCCACCGCGTGCCAGCCGAAGCGGGTGGCCAGCACCCGGTCCCGGGCGGTCGGGGTGCCGCCGCGCTGGGTGTGGCCGAGGATGACCGGGCGGGCCTCCTTGCCGAGCAGGTTCTCCAGCTCGTGGGCGAGCCGGTTGCCGATCCCGCCGAAGGTCCGGTGGCCGTACTGGTCGACCTCGCCGTGGTCGAAGCGCATGGTGCCGGGCATCGGGGTGGCGCCCTCGGCGACGGCGATGATGGCGAACTTCTTGCCGCGGGCGAAGCGGTCCTCGACCATCCGGGCCACCTCCTCGATGTCGAACGGCTTCTCCGGGATCAGGATGCCGTGCGCGCCGCCGGCCATGCCCGCGGTGAGGGTGATCCAGCCGGTGTGCCGGCCCATCAACTCCACCACCATGACGCGCTGGTGGGACTCCGCGGTGGTCTTCAGCCGGTCGATCGCCTCGGTCGCCACGTGCACCGCGGTGTCGAAGCCGAAGGTGACGTCGGTGGCGTCGATGTCGTTGTCGATGGTCTTGGGCACGCCGACCACCGGCAGCCCGGCGTCGCTGAACTGTTTGGCAGCGGTCAGCGTCCCCTCGCCGCCGATCGCGATCAGCGCGTCGATGCCGATGTCCCGGGCCAGCGTCTTGGCGTTCTCCACCGCCCAGGCGATCCGCTCGCGCTGCACCCGGGCCGAGCCCAGGATGGTGCCGCCGAGGGTGAGCAGACCGGTGACGTCGTCGTGCGAGACCGGCCGGGTGCGGCCCTCGATCAGTCCGAGGAAGCCGTCCTCGATGCCCACGATCTCGTCGCCGTGGACGTCCGTCCCCCGGTGCACCACCGAGCGGATCACCGCGTTGAGACCGGGGCAGTCGCCGCCGCTGGTCAGTACACCGATGCGCATGTGTGGTGTGCTCCCGCTCGCAGTGGTTCAGACCACCCGCGCCGGACGGCGGGCGGGCTCGGATGGCGCAAGCCTACGCAAAACGCACCACCGAATCCCGTCCGCCGCACGCCCGGAGCGCCACGTGCCGTACCGGCGTCCACTCCGGATCGTCCTCGCGCCGTAGCTCATTCGGAGAAGTGGTCCCAGCCGCCGACCCGGTCCCAGGGGGCGCCGTCCACCGTCACCCGGCCACTGCGCGAGCCCCGCGGACGACCGGTCACCTCGCCCACCACCCGCCAGCGGGACGGGAGTTGGACCCCTCGCGGGAAGGTCGCCACGATCGCGTGGTCCTCGCCGCCGGACAGCACCCACACCAACGGGTCCACCCCGACCGCCTGGCCGATGTCGGCCATCTGCGCCGGGACGTCGAAGTCGGCGGCCCTGAGGTCGATGTCCACCTCGCTGGCGCGGGCCACGTGGCCGAGGTCGGCGACCAGCCCGTCGCTCACGTCGATCATCGAGGTCGCGCCCAACTCGGCCGCGGCCGGGCCCGCGTGGTACGGCGGCTCGGGCCGGCGGTGCGCCTCGACGAAGGCCCGCGGGGAGCGGAAGCCGCGCTGCAGCACCGTCAGTCCGGCCGCCGACCAGCCCAGCCAGCCGCACACCGCGATCACGTCGCCGACCTGGGCGCCGGAGCGCGTCACCGCCGCGCGCCCCTGGAGGTCGCCGAGCGCCGTGATCGCCAGCGTCACGGTGTCGCCGCGCACCACGTCGCCGCCGACCACCGTCGCCCCGGCGACCTGGCACTCGTCGCGCAGCCCGTCCATCAGCTCGGTGGCCCAGGTGGTCGGCAGGTCGGCGGGGGCGACCAGCCCGAGCAGTATCGCGGTGGGCACCGCGCCCATCGCGGCCACGTCGGCGAGATTCTGGGCGGCGGCCTTGCGGCCCACGTCGTAGGCGGTCGACCAGTCCCGGCGGAAGTGCCGGTTCTCGATCAGGACGTCCGTGGTGGCCACCACCCGGCCGTCCGGGGCCTTCACCACCGCGGCGTCGTCCCCGGGGCCGAGGTCGACCGCGTCGGTGAGCGGTACCCGCGCGGTCAGCTCCCTGATGAGACCGAACTCGCCGAGCTCGCCCACGGTCCCCTGCATCTGCGTCCTCTCGCGTTTCCTTCCCGGACGGCACCGCCATCCGGAATCCAGTCCCCGTCGCTCCCCCGCGCGCAGCGTACGCCCTTCGGGAGCGCCGAAGTCTCCCCTCCCCGGCCCGCAGCGCGGTAGCGTGGTGATCAGCCTGCCGGTGAACCCGCATCCACCCCTGCACCAGACCGGGCGATCACGGCGGCGATCCCCCCAACCGGCCGCCGGGAGGTCACCCGTGGTACAGGCATACATCCTGATCCAGACCGAGGTAGGAAAGGCCACCTCGGTGGCCGAGACGATCGCGAAGATCCCCGGTGTGATCACCGCCGAGGACGTCACCGGTCCGTACGACGTGATCGTCAAGGCCGAGGCCGAGACGGTCGACGACCTCGGCCGCATGGTGGTCGCCAAGGTCCAGAAGGTGGAGGGCATCACCCGCACCCTCACCTGTCCGGTGGTCCATCTCTGAGCCCCGGCTACCATCGGCGGGTGGCCAGAGAACTCCGCATCCCCGAGGCGCTGACCGCCCTCCCCGCGCCGGTCCGCTGGCTGGCCCTGCCCGTCGCACTGACCTGCACGGTCGTACTGCTGGTCGGCAGTTGGGGCCCGGCCGACCAGGACGTCGCGGTCCCGCGGCCGAGCGGGAGGGCCGCGGACTACTGCCGCACGCTGGACGCGGCGCTGCCGGCGGAGCTGCTCGGCCACGCCCGCAAGGACCCCTCGCCGGCCTCGCCGTACACGGCGGCCTGGGGCGACTCGCCCCGGGTGGTGCTGCGGTGCGGCGTCGACCGGCCGGAGGAGCTGGACGGCGAGCACGCCGAGGACTGGTCCCCGACCGTCGACGACGTCACCTGGTGGTCGCAGAAGCTCGGCGACGGCGGCTACCGCTTCGTGACGACCATGCGGGCCGCCTACGTCGAGGTGACCGTCCCGGCCGGTGCCGCGCAGAACCCCTTCGACCCGGCGGCCGCCCTGACGGACGCGGTGAAGGCCAGCATCCCGGGCTGAGCGAGTACGCCGAACACGCGCGAGGGGACGGGCCGGAGGCTTCCGGCCCGCCCCCTCGGCGCGTACGGACCCGCTACCGCAGCCCGGTCGAACGGCGCAGCGCGGTCTGCAGCAGCCGGTCGATCAGCTCCGCGTACGAGATCCCGCTGGCCTCCCACATCTTCGGGTAGGCGGAGATCGGGGTGAAGCCCGGCATGGTGTTGATCTCGTTGATCATCCAGGAGCCGTCCTCCAGCAGGAAGAAGTCCACCCGGGCCAGGCCCTCGCAGCCGAAGGCCTCGAACGCGGCGACCGCCTGGCGCTGGATCTCCGCGACCTCGGCGGCGGTCAGCTCGGCCGGGATCCGCACCTCGGAGGAGTCGATGTACTTCGCCTCGAAGTCGTAGAAGTCGAAGCCCTCGCCGACCAGCACCTCGGCCGGGACGCTGGCCCGCGGGCCGTCCTCGAACTCCAGCACCCCGCACTCGATCTCGCGGCCGGACACCCCCGCCTCGATGATCAGCTTGGGGTCGTGCCGGCGGGCCTCCTCGATCGCGGCATCCAGCTCGGCCAGGTCCTTGACCTTGGTGATGCCGATGCTGGACCCGGCCCGGCAGGGCTTCACGAACACCGGCAGGCCCAGCTCGGCGACCCGCTCGCGCACCGCGGCCCGGCCCTGCTCGGTCTCCCAGTCGCGCGGCCGCACGATCGTGTAGTGGCCGACGCCCAGACCGTGCGAGGCCAGGATCCGCTTGGCGAACTCCTTGTCCATGCCGGCCGCGCTGGCCAGCACGCCGTTGCCGACGTACGGGACGCCGGAGAGCTCCAGCAGGCCCTGCACGGTGCCGTCCTCGCCCCAGGGGCCGTGCAGCAGCGGGAACACCACGTCGACCTCGCCGAGGGCCTTGGGGGCGCTGCCCGGCTCGCTCAGCAGCACCTCCCGGCTGCCCGGGGACACCGGCAGCGCGACCTGCCCGTCGACGGCCTCGGCGACGTGCGCCACGTCCGGCAGCCTGCCGTCGGTGATCGCCATCCGGGCCGGCTCGTCGCTGGTCAGCGCCCAGCGGCCCTCGTGGGTGATGCCGATCGGCAGCACGTCGTACTTGTCACGGTCGATCGCCCGGAGAACGCTGCCCGCGGTCGAGACCGAGATCGCGTGCTCGGAGCTGCGCCCGCCGAAGACCAGCGCGACGCGCGGCTTCGGGGCGGACGGGTTCGGGGAGGTCTGTTCGATGCTCATATCGGGTTTGAGACTACCGTGCGAGGTGTTTCCGGGAAGTCAACGCGGACCCGGAGAGTCCGCGCGCGGACCCGCCGGACCCGCCTCAGCGCCGCTCCGCCTTGGCCGAGCGGGACATCAGCGCCTGGAGCGCCTCCTGGGTCGGCCGCCCGTTGTGCACCACGTCCACCACGGCCTCGACGATCGGCATGTCGACCCCGCTGCGCCGGGCCAGGTCCAGCACCGATTCGCAGGACTTGACGCCCTCCGCGGTCTGCCGGGTGGCCGCGATGGTCTCGGCCAGCGACATGCCCCGGCCCAGGTTCATCCCGAAGGTGTTGTTGCGCGACAGCGGCGAGGAGCAGGTGGCGACCAGGTCGCCCATCCCGGCCAGCCCCGCGAAGGTGTGCGGGTCGGCGCCCAGCACCTCGCCGAGCCGGGTGGTCTCGGCCAGTCCGCGGGTGATCAGCGTCGCCTTGGTGTTGTCGCCGAGCCCCATGCCGGCCGCCATGCCGACGGCCAGGCCGATCACGTTCTTGACGGCGCCGCCGAGTTCGCAGCCGATCACGTCGGTGTTGGTGTACGGCCGGAAGTACGGCGTGTGGCAGGCCGCCTGGAGCCGCTTGGCGACCGCCTCGTCGGTGCAGGCCACCACGCTGGCGGCGGGCTGCCGGTTGGCGATCTCCTTGGCCAGGTTGGGCCCGCTGACCACCGCGACCCGCTCCGGCCCGACCTTGGTGACCTCGTCGATCACCTCGCTCATCCGCTTGGCGGTGCCGAGTTCGATGCCCTTCATCAGGCTCACCAGCACGGTCTGCGGCTCGATCAGCGGCGCCCACGCGGCCAGGTTGTCGCGCAGCGTCTGCGAGGGCACCACCAGCACCGCGAAGTCGGCGCCGGCCAGCGCCTCGGCGGCGTCGGTGGTGGCCCGGACGGTGTCGGGCAGCCGGACGCCCGGCAGGTAGTCCGGGTTCTCGTGGGTGGTGTTGACGGCGTCCACCAGCTCCTGGCGGCGGGCCCACAGCACGACGTCGCACCCGGCGTCGGCCAGCACCATCGCGAACGCGGTGCCCCAGGAGCCCGTCCCCATCACGGCGCAACGGGTCATCGGCCCGCCCCCTGACCCTCGTTGCCGTTCCGGGGGCCCTTGGCCCGCCGGCGTTCGGCCTGCGCGACGGCGGCCCGCTCGCGGGCCGCCTTGCGCATGTCGTAGCGCTCGGCCGGCGGCTGCTCGCCGCGGACCTCGGCCAGCACGTCGGTGATGGCGGCCATGATGTCCTCGGTGGCGTCGTTGAGCACCTGGGCCGTGAGTTCCATGCCCTGGTACTTGCTCAGGTCCACCGCGGGCCCGGCGGCCACCGTCACCCGGTGGCGCGGGAACAGGTTGAACTTGCCCTTGCCGAAGCCGGCCCGGCCGTACGGCGGGATGATCTCGTGGGCGCCCCAGTGCGCGACCGGGATGACCGGCGCACCGGTCATCAGCGCGACCCGGGCGACCCCGTTCTTGCCGGTCATCGGCCACAGGTCCGGGTCCCGGGTGAGCGTTCCCTCCGGGTAGAACTGCACGCACTGGCCGTTGTTGACGGCGTCGATCGCGGCCCGGAAGGCCTGCGCGGCGTCGGTGGACTCGCGGAACACCGGAATCTGGCCGGTCTTGCGCAGCATGAATCCGATGAACGGGATCGAGAACAGCGAGGACTTGCCGAGGATCCGCGGCGGCCGCCCGCTGTTGTACTGCCAGTGCGCGTAGATCACCGGGTCGATGATCGAATTGTGGTTCACCGCGGCGATGAAGCCGCCCTTCTCGGGAATGTGCTCCCAGCCCCGCCAGTCGGGCTTCACCAGGGCGGTCGTCACCGGCTTCACCAGCACGGCCGCGAAGCGGTACCAGATGCCGTAGTCGGCGTTGCCGAACTTGGCGTACGAGCGGCGGGCCACCCCAGCTCCTTCTCATCCGATGCGGCACGTGGGGTGCCGCGGTCATGGCCTCCGGTGCCGCGCACCGCTGCGACCTGCGAGCGGCGCCCGGGCCCCGGGCGCGGAACAGTGTCGCCCGCCTGCTCACCGGCTGTCGAGCGGCCGCGCCAACCCGCCGGGCGGGCGTGATCAAACGCACGTCCGCACAGCTCGGACGGCCTGGCGAGAGCTCCGGCCCCGGCGACACAATGACGCCGATGACCCAGGACACCGTACGCCCCAGCGGGCCCGTCGCGCCCGCCGCACCCGCCGCCGTCTGGTCGCTGGTGCTGCCGCTCAAGCCGCTCGCCCTGGCGAAGAGCCGACTGGCCCCGTACGCGGGGCCGCACCGGGCCGAGCTGGCCCTGTCCTTCGCCCTCGACACGGTCACCGCCGCGCTGGCCACCCCGGGCGTCGCCCGCGTCCTGGTGGTCACCCCGGACGCCATCGCGGGCGCCCGACTGGCCGAGCTCGGCGCCGTGGTGATCGCGGACGAGCCCGGCGGCGGCCTCAACCGGGCGCTGGCGCACGGCGCATCGGCCGCCCGGGCGCTCGCTCCGCGGACCCCGCTGGCCGCCCTCTCGGCGGACCTGCCGGCCCTGCACCCGGCCGAACTCGCCCGGGTGCTGGGCGCGGTGCCGCCGGACGGTCGGGCTTTCCTGCCGGACTCCCCCGGCGTCGGCACCACCCTGCTGGCCAGTTCCCCCGGCCGTCCGCTCGCCCCCGCCTTCGGGGACGGCTCCCGGGCCCGGCACGCGGCCGGCGGAGCGCTCGAACTGCGCCTGGCGGACGTGGAGTCGGTCCGCCGGGACGTCGACACCGGGGCCGACCTCGGCGAGGCCGCGACGCTCGGCCTGGGCCCGTACACCAGTGCGCTGTTCGCGCGTCTGAACCTCTCCTGACCAGCGGGCCCGCCAGGCCCGCTCGCTATGCTGCTGGCATGCAGGCCACCGCGTTCACCTTCGACCCCGCCACCCGGGCCGGCTCCGTGCTGCTCGACGACGGGACCCCGGTGCCGTTCGACGCGTCCGCCTTCGACGCCGGCGGCCTGCTGCTGCTGCGCCCCGGCCAGCGGGTGCGGATCCGCACCGAGGGCGCCGGCGATGCCCGCCGGGTGGTCTTCGTGACGCTGCAGACCTTCCCCGACCCCGCCGACGGACGCTGACCCCGCCGACGCGCGCTGACGCCGTCCCGCCGCCCTCCCTGCCCTCCCCGTTATCCGCCGGTCCCGCGGTTCTCCGCGCCCGGCCAGGGGCTGCCGTCGAATCCTGACTAAGCGCCCGGAAATCGAAAGAGCCGCGGCCACCCGGTCTCCGCAATTCACGGAAGGGGGTGCCGCGGCTCCGAGCCGAAGACCGTCCGAGGACAGTCGCGCGGGACTTACTTGGCAGAAGTCTTGCGCGCGGTGGTCTTGCGGGTGGCGGTCTTCTTCGCCGGCGCCGTCTTCTTGGCCGTGGCGGTCGCCTTCTTGGCGGTGGCCGTGGTCTTCTTGGCGGCGGCGGTGGTGGTCGCCTTCTTCGCGGTGGCCGTCTTCTTGGTCGCGGCGGCCTTGGTCGCGGTCGCCGTGGTCTTCTTGGCGGCGGCGGCCGTGGTGGCCTTCTTGGTGGCGGTCGCCTTCTTCGCGGCGGTGGCCGTGGTCTTCTTGGCGGCAGCCGTGGTGGTCGCCTTCTTCGCGGCGGCCTTCTTGGTGGCGGCCGGGGCGGCGGCGGCAGCGGCGGCGCGCTTGGTGGCGGCACGCTTGGCGGCCGGGGTCGCGGCGACGCCGGTCTTGCCCGGGGTGAGGGAGCCCTTGGGGGCCTTCTTCACCGAGGGGCCTTCCTTCGGCAGCTTCTTGCTGCCGCTGACCAGGTCCTTGAAGCCCTGGCCCGGACGGAAGCGGGGGACCGAGGTCTTCTTGACCTTGACCCGCTCGCCGGTCTGCGGGTTGCGGGCGAAGCGCGCGGAGCGCTCCACCTTCTCGAAGGTGCCGAAACCGGTGACCGACACCCGGTCACCGGCCACAACGGCACGGACCATGGTGTCGAGCACTGCGTCGACGGCCTCTGCGGCAGCCTTGCGACCGCCCAGCTGCTCGGCCACCGCTTCGACAAGCTGAGCCTTGTTCACGTCTTCCCCTTCGGAAACGGGCGCCGGATGATTCCATCCGTTCTTTTCGCACGTTAGGTATGTATCTGCGGACTTTCAATTACCAAACGCGCGAATCACCCTAGTGTCGCAATGGATTTGCGCGTCCGCGACCTCAGTCGAGCGGCGGGCGCCCCTCGTCGAGGTCATGTACAAAGCGACTCAACCGCCTTGCCGCCTCCGGAAGATCGCGCTTGGCGGTCTCCGTGACGATGAGCAGTTGACGGGTGAGAGCGGTCTTTGCATCGACAGACACGTTCAGCGCATGCACGCGGGTGTGAGCTTGCTTCAACCGCTCGGCCACAAGCGCGTAGAGCGCTGCGACTTCCTGGTCGTCCGGCGCCTCAGCTGATGTTGCGGAGGTGACGTCCGGCCGATCGTCAATTCGGCGTTCGGATCCCCGGCCCGTGGACTCCTCGGACGCGGGTTCGCCGCCCGCGTACGGAGGTTCATGGTGCCGGTGCATGTACTGATTGTGCCATCTACCCGCAGTTGTACTTGCGCGGGGCCCTCTTCCGCAAAGCCGAATGGGCAATCCGGGGAGGCCCCGGCGCTAACTCGTGCTCCGGAACGCCGGATGGCCCGGCCCCCCCGAAGGGGAGCGCGGGCCATCCGGTCGATCGTCAGAATGCTTGTTCTGAGGGGAACTCAGGAGACCGGCAGAGTACGGGGCTTGAACGCCGGACGGGTCGCCTCGTAGGCGGCGATGTCGGCCTCGTTCCGCAGGGTGATGCTGATGTCGTCCAGGCCGTTGAGCAGCCGCCAGCGGACGTTGTCGTCCAGTTCGAAGGGCGCGGTGACGCCTTCGGCCCGAACTTCCCGCTTCTCCAGATCAACGGTGATCTCGGCCGAAGGGTTACTCTCGGTGAGCGACCAGAGGCGCTCCACGGTCTCCTGGGGGAGCACGACGGTCAGCAGGCCGTTCTTCAGCGAGTTGCCCCGGAAGATGTCGGCGAAGCGCGAGGAGATGACCGCCTGGAAGCCGTAGTTCTGCAGCGCCCAGACGGCGTGCTCGCGGGAGGAGCCGGTGCCGAACTCGGGGCCGGCCACCAGGACCGTGGCGCCCTGGCGCTCGGGCCGATTGAGGACGAACGACTCGTCCTTGCGCCAGGCTTCGAACAGGCCGTCCTCGAAACCGGATCGGGTGACCTTCTTGAGCCAATGGGCCGGGATGATCTGGTCGGTGTCCACGTTGCTGCGGCGCAGCGGGACGGCCCGGCCGGTGTGAGTGGTGAACTTCTCCATGGCTCAGGCCTCCACGCTGTGCTGGATCGAAGAGAGGGCGTTGACGGACAGGTCGGACGGGGCGGCCAGACGGCCCAGGACGGCGGTCGCGGCGGCGACCTGCGGGGAGACCAGGTGGGTGCGGCCGCCCTTGCCCTGCCGGCCCTCGAAGTTGCGGTTCGAGGTGGAGGCGCAGCGCTCACCCGGGGCGAGCTGGTCGGGGTTCATGCCCAGGCACATCGAGCAGCCGGCGTGCCGCCATTCGGCCCCGGCGGCGGTGAACACCGCGTCCAGGCCCTCCTCGACCGCCTGCAGGGCGACCCGTACGGAACCCGGGACGACCAGCATCCGCACCCCGTCGGCGACCTTGCGGCCCTCCAGTACGGCGGCGGCGGCGCGCAGGTCCTCGATCCGGCCGTTGGTGCAGGAGCCGACGAAGACGGCGTCGACGGCGACCTCGCGCAGCGGGGTGCCCGCCTCAAGGCCCATGTACTTCAGGGCGTTCTCGGCGGCCGCGCGCTCCTGCGGGTCGGCGAAGTCCGCGGGATCGGGGACGTCGGCGCCGAGCGGGGCGCCCTGGCCGGGGTTGGTGCCCCAGGTGACGAACGGGGTGAGCGTGCTCGCGTCGATGACCACCTCGTGGTCGAACACCGCGTCCTCGTCGGTGGTCAGGGTCCGCCAGTACTCGACGGCGGCGTCCCAGTCCTCGCCCTGCGGGGCGTGCGGGCGGCCCTTGAGGTACTCGAAGGTGGTGTCGTCGGGGGCGATCATCCCGGCTCGGGCGCCCGCCTCGATCGACATGTTGCAGACGGTCATCCGGGCCTCCATGGAGAGGCTCCGGATCGCCGCACCGCGGTACTCCAGGACGTAGCCCTGGCCGCCACCGGTGCCGATCTCGGTGATGACGGCCAGGATCAGGTCCTTGGCCGTGACGCCCTCGGGCAGTTCGCCCTCGACGGTGACGGCCATGGTCCGGAACGGCGCCAGCGGCAGCGTCTGGGTGGCCAGCACGTGCTCGACCTGGCTGGTGCCGATGCCGAACGCCAGCGCCCCGAAGGCACCGTGGGTGGAGGTGTGGGAGTCGCCGCAGACCACGGTCGTGCCGGGCTGGGTCAGGCCGAGCTGGGGGCCGACCACGTGCACCACGCCCTGCTCGACGTCGCCGAGCGAGTGGATCCGGACGCCGAACTCGGCCGCGTTGCGGCGCAGGGTCTCCAGCTGCACCCGGGAGACCGGGTCGGCGATCGGCTTGTCGATGTCCAGGGTCGGGGTGTTGTGGTCCTCGGTGGCGATCGTCAGATCGGTGCGGCGGACCGTACGGCCCGCCAGCCGGAGGCCGTCGAAGGCCTGCGGGCTGGTCACCTCGTGGAGCAGGTGCAGGTCGATGAAGAGGAGGTCGGGCTCGCCCTCCGCGCGCCGCACGACGTGGTCGTCCCAGACCTTCTCTGCGAGTGTCCGTCCCATCGGATTCCCTCCAGCCGGCCGCGTTGCCGGCCTTTTCGTGTCATCGAGGTCATTCGCGTACGCCGCCCGTGCGGAGCTGGGTTCGCGCGACCTGCACGCCGGATCGCTGTCCACGATGCGGACACTCTGACGAGGCCCCATCCTGGATGTCTCCCGGGCTGCTGCATCCAGAGTGGCGCTTTTCCCGGAAGATTGAACTTGCGTCTCGCGGAATGAGACTGCAGTCTTAGGGCATGGACAACTCTAGCGGCGTCGGCGTTCTCGACAAGGCCGCTCTGGTGCTGAGCGCACTGGAGTCGGGCCCCGCCACGTTGGCGGGGCTGGTCGCCGCCACCGGTCTGGCGCGCCCCACGGCCCACCGACTCGCCGTCGCACTCGAACACCACCGTCTGGTCACCAGGGACATGCAGGGGCGGTTCATCCTCGGCCCCCGACTGTCCGAACTCTCCGCCGCGGCGGGCGAGGACCGGCTGCTCGCCACCGCGGGCCCGGTCCTGACCCACCTGCGCGACGTCACCGGCGAGAGCGCACAGCTCTACCGCCGCCAGGGCGAGATGCGGATCTGCGTAGCCGCCGCCGAGCGGCTCTCCGGCCTGCGGGACACCGTCCCGGTCGGCAGCACCCTGCCGATGAAGGCCGGCTCGGCCGCCCAGGTCCTGCTGGCCTGGGAGGAGCCGGAGCGGCTCCACCGCGGCCTCCAGGGCGCCCGGTTCACCGCCACCGCGCTGAGCGGCGTACGGCGCCGGGGCTGGGCCCAGTCGATCGGCGAGCGGGAACCGGGCGTCGCGTCCGTCTCCGCTCCCGTGCGCGGCCCCTCCAATCGCGTGGTGGCCGCCGTCTCCGTCTCCGGCCCGATCGAGCGGCTGACCCGCCACCCGGGCCGGCTGCACGCCCAGGCCATCATCGAGGCCGCGAACCGGCTCACCGAGGCCCTGCGCCGGAGCTGACCCGGCCGAATTCCCCCACCGCCCCCACCCACCCCCCACCGAAAACAGCCGAAAGGCCCCCGCTCGGAGTCGAGCGGGGGCCTTCGTCAGCATTCACCGGGGAAAGCAAAAAGGCCCCGCCGGGGGGCCTTTCCAATTTCTGGCTGGGGTACCAGGACTCGAACCTAGACTAAATGAACCAGAATCACTCGTGCTGCCAATTACACCATACCCCAACACAAAGCAAGGGCCGATGGGCGAGCCCACCGGCTTCCTGCTCTGAAGTACCCCCGACCGGATTCGAACCGGCGCTACTGCCGTGAGAGGGCAGCGTGCTAGGCCGCTACACAACGGGGGCATCCTGGCGATCCCTTGCGAGATCAGTACCCCCGACCGGATTCGAACCGGCGCTACTGCCGTGAGAGGGCAGCGTGCTAGGCCGCTACACAACGGGGGCTTTCCAGGCGGTCCCTTGCGGGACCAGTACCCCCGACCGGATTCGAACCGGCGCTACTGCCGTGAGAGGGCAGCGTGCTAGGCCGCTACACAACGGGGGCTTGGATCTTCATTTGTACTGCCGTCCGACCGTTGCCGATCGTACTGCGCTGGGGTACCAGGACTCGAACCTAGACTAACTGAACCAGAATCAGTCGTGCTGCCAATTACACCATACCCCACCAGAGTTGAACCCCGGCGGGGCCTTCTCAGGCGTCGCGCCTCTCGGTCGGTACCGTTCCGAGGGGCTTTCGCTCCCTCGTCCGTTCCCTCCCGGGCGGCGCAGAAAGAACATTACCCGACGTCTGCCCTGGCTCCAAAATCGATAACCGCAGGCAGCGGCCGGGAGGCCGTCCGGTGACCTCCGGATGCACCGCGGGCCCGGCACGGAGCCGGGCCCGCGGGCTGCTCAGCGGCCCGCCGGGGCGGGGTCCTGGGCGACTACCGGGCCCCTATTGGGCGGCCGGCAGGGCATCCAGGGCGGAGCGGAGGCGGCGCAGCGTCTCGGGGCGGCCGAGCAGCTCCATCGACTCGAACAGCGGCGGCGAGACCCGGCGGCCCGTGACGGCCACCCGCAGCGGCGTGAAGGCGAACTTGGGCTTGATGCCCAGGCCCTCCACCAGCGCCTCGCGCAGCGCGGCCTGGATCGGCTCCGGGGTGAAGTCCGCGAGCTCCTCCAGCGCCTTGACGCTGGCCTCCAGCACCGGGCCGGCGTCGGCGGTCAGCACCTTGGCGGCGTCGTCCGGGTCCACCGCGAAGTCGGCCGGGTCGACGAACAGGAAGCCGGCCATGTTCACGATCTCGCTGAGCACGACCATCCGCTCCTGGGTGAGCGGCGCGATCCGGGCCAGCAGGTCCAGCTGCTCGGCGGTCGGCTCGGCCGGCAGCAGGCCGGGGCCCTGGAGGAACGGCACCAGGCGCCGGACGAAGTCCTCCGGGGCCAGCCGGCGGACGTGCTCGGCGTTGATCGCCTCGCACTTCTTCAGGTCGAAGCGGGCCGGGTTGGAGTTCACCTTGGCCACGTCGAAGGCGGCGACCATCTCGTCCATGTCGAACAGGTCGCGGTCCTCGGCCAGCGACCAGCCCAGCAGGGACAGGTAGTTGAGCAGGCCCTCGCGGATGAAGCCGCGCTCGCGGTACAGGTTGAGCGAGGACTGCGGGTCGCGCTTGGAGAGCTTCTTGTTGCCCTCGCCCATCACGTACGGCAGGTGCCCGAAGCGCGGGGTGGTGCCCTCGCCGACACCGATCTCGGCGAGCGCCGCGTACAGCGCGATCTGCCGCGGGGTGGAGGACAGCAGGTCCTCGCCGCGCAGCACGTGGGTGATGCCCATCAGGGCGTCGTCCACCGGGTTGACCAGGGTGTACAGCGGGGCGCCGTTGGCCCGGACGATGCCGTAGTCCGGCACGTTCTCCGGCTCGAAGGTGAGCGTGCCGCGCACCAGGTCGTCGAAGGAGATGGTCCGGTCGGGCATCCGGAAGCGCAGGATCGGCTCGCGCTTCTCCAGCTTGAAGACGGCGACCTGGTCGTCCGTCAGGTCGCGGCAGTGGCCGTCGTAGCCGGAGGGCTTGCCGGCCGCGCGAGCCGCCTCGCGGCGGGCGTCCAGCTCCTCGGTGCTGCAGTAGCAGTGGTACGCGTGGCCGGCCTCCTGGAGGCGGCGGGCGACGTCGGCGTAGATGTCCATCCGCTGCGACTGGCGGTACGGCGCGTGCGGGCCGCCGACCTCCGGGCCCTCGTCCCAGTCCAGGCCGAGCCAGCTCATGGCCTCGAGCAGCTGGCCGTACGACTCCTCGGAGTCGCGGGCGGAGTCGGTGTCCTCGATCCGGAAGACCAGCTTGCCGCCGGTGTGGCGGGCGTAGGCCCAGTTGAACAGGGCCGTGCGGACCATGCCCACGTGGGGGTTGCCGGTCGGGGACGGACAGAAGCGAACCCGGACGGCCGGGTCAGTGTTAGCCACGCTTGATCACCTTGTTGGTGAGAGTGCCGATGCCTTCGATGGAGACGGCGACCTCGTCGCCGACGTTGAGGGGGCCCACCCCTGCGGGCGTGCCGGTGAGGATGACGTCGCCGGGCAGCAGCGTCATGGCCTCGGAGATGTGGACGACCAGTTCGGCGACCGAGCGGATCATCAGGGAGGTGCGACCGGTCTGGCGGAGCTCGCCGTTGACCGTGCAGGTGACGGCGAGGTCGCTCGGGTCGAGGTCGGTCTCGATCCACGGGCCGAGCGGGCAGGCGGTGTCGAAGCCCTTGGCCCGGGCCCACTGCCCCTCGCGCTGCTGGACGTCCCGGGCGGTGACGTCGTTGGCGCAGGTGTAGCCGAGGATCACCTCGGGCACCCGGTCCAGCGGCACCTCGCGGCACATCCGGCCGATCACCACGGCGAGTTCGGCCTCGTGGTGGACGTCCGAGGAGAACGGCGGGTACGCGATGTTCTCGGTCGGGCCGATCACCGAGGTGGACGGCTTGAAGAAGGTGAGCGGGGCGTCCGGGACGTCGTTGCCCAGCTCCGCCGCGTGCGCCGCGTAGTTGCGACCGACCGCCACGATCTTGTTGGGGAGCATCGGGCTGAGCAGCCGGACGTCCTGGAAGCGGTAGCTCTCGCCGGTGGGCTGGGGTTGGCCGAACGGGTGGCCGGCCAGCTCGTGGACGACCAGCGAGTCGGGCTGGGAGGGGTTCCCCTCGACCACGCCGAAGGAGACGCTGCCGGCGGCAGGGCTCCCCTCCCGGACGGAAAACCTGGCAATGCGCACGGCTGGGCTACCCCTCGCTTCGTCGGCCGCCCGGGGCGCCCCCGGGCGCTGCTGGGCGCCTCGCCCGCACGGGCGCGGCCCCGTCAATCGTGGCCCAGGCTATCGCGTGGGGCCCGTCGGGGGCGCTTTGCCCCAGTTCAGTGCGGTTCGAGGGAGGAACGCCCCGGAGGCGAGCGGGCGAGCAACCCGCCCCGAGCCGAAGGCGCGCGCCGGCGCCGAAAGGGAGAAGGGCCAAGCCGCCGACGAAGGAGGTGGCGTAGCGCCCGCCGACCGTCGGCGCCGGGCCAAAAGCGCCCCGGAGGCGAGCGGACGAATAGCAGCGGGCGCCGCGAACCGGCGGGTTCGCGGCGCCCTGGACGGAGCTCGGGTCGGGTCAGTCCAGCGGGGCGATGACCGGGGCGACCATCAGCTGGGTGCGGCGCGGGTTGGCGGTGCTGGCCGGCAGCTCGGTGGCGTAGGTGACGACGTCCTCGGACTTGCGGGCGCCCGGGATCTTGCTGAAGTCCTCGACCGAGGCCAGCGTGGTCCGGCGCGGGTTCGCCGTGGAGCGGCAGGACAGCGTGGACTTGGTGGCCTTCTTCGCCAGGGACATCGAGAGCACCTCGTGTTCGTGGCCGGGCGGATCGCCAGGGATTCCGCGCCGGCCTGCGTGATTCCGATTGATTCGGAGGGGTTCTGGGCAGGCTGATCGGGCCGTGCTCCGGAGACAGCCAGGTTACGAGATCTCATTCCACAGAGGCCGTGACCAAAGCTACACATTAGCCTGTGATTTTGCTCACAAATTGACGCACAAATCACGAATATCCGACATATCGCCGGATCGGAATTTACCGTCATTCCTCACATAACGGGCATTCCAGCAGGTCTGCGACTCTTGTCGATCTCGGGTCACGTTGGCATGTATCCGGCGAGTGTCCGAAAAAGGCGGTATTCCGGTCCGGTTACCGCACAGTCAGTGAGATCCCGCATGCGGTCGGTAGTACCCGGCGGCAGGTTCCGGCGGCCCTTGTTGGGATTCCCTGGCTGTGCTGGAATGCCACGGACCGTGGGTAGGGAGCAGTCCACCCCGGCGACCCGCTCTCCCGGACCGGCCGGGGTGCGGACGAAACTCGACACCGTCCAGGCCGTGGCGACGCGGCGGGACGCCCGGTCCAGAGGTTGCGACGCCAGTGCAGGGACGTTTCAAAAGGGGTAGCGGCGCCGCGGGTGACCCGGAGTCGCGCGAGCCCGGGGCAGCACCTCAGCAGGCGGCGGCCCCCGGTGGCCCGACCGACCCCGTGACGCCCGAGGCCCTCGCCGGCCCGGACGGGGACGGCCAGGAACGGAAGTCCGCCCGGGACAAGCTCCGGACCACCCTGACCAGGCGCCGCGCCACCGGTCTGAGCCGGCTCGCGATGCGCAACTGGCGCATCCGCACCCGGCTCATAGCCCTGCTCGCGCTGCCCGTCCTGGTCTCGCTGGTCCTCGGCGGCCTGCGCATCCAGACCTCGCTGGAGAACTCCCAGCAACTCGCCCAGATGGCCAACCTGTCCGACCTGGCCAAGAAGGCGACCAACCTCGCGGACGCCCTGCAGACCGAGCGCGACATCAGCGCCGGCTACATCACCAACCGTCCGAATGACCCGCTGGACGACGAGATCGTCGCCGCCCGCAAGTCCACCGACGACCTCAGCCGCACCTTCACCGCCTCCTCCGACAAGTTCGAGAACCTCGAACTCTCCGGCGGGAAGGCCCTGTTGTTCCAGATCCGCAAGGACCTGAACTCGATCGCGGACGCCCGCAACACGCCGTACCAGAACAACCAGAACATCCAGGCGACGATCACCGCCTACGACGTGATCATCCGCGACCTGCTGGGCATCACCCAGGACATCGCGCTCGCCTCGAACAACAAGGACCTGCTGGTCGCCACCCGCGCCCTTCAGCAGTTCTCGCTGGCCAAGGACGCCACCTCGCAGCAGCGCGCGCTGATCAGCGCCGGTCTGGCCAACCCCAAGGCCCCCGACCTGAGCGCGAGCGACGAGTCCTTCGGCATCCGCCTGCGCACCACGTACGACAACGCGCTCACCAGTTTCAACAACATCTACACCGCGCACGACCTGGACAACCTGCGCGGGCAGCTGAGCTACAACAACGTGGTCGCCGAGGCCGACCGCTACTCGCGCTCGATCCTCCAGCCGGGCGGCATCCACCAGACCGAGCCCGTCTCGTACAAGGACTGGTACGAGAAGGCCACCACCAAGATCACGGCCGAGCGCCGGATCGAGTCCAAGCTGATCGAGGACCTCGACGGAAAGGCCCAGGACCTCCAGTCCCAGGCCGACACCGAGGCCCTGATCATCGGTGCCGCCGTCGCCCTGACCCTGCTCGTCGCCCTCGGCGGCGCCGGTCTGATCGCCCGCTCGATGGTGCGCTCGCTGACCCGACTGCAGACCGCGGCCGAGGACGTCGCCGAGCGCCGCCTGCCCGAACTGGTCAAGACGCTCTCCGAGAGCGACCCGCACGACGTCGACACCACCGTCGAACCGGTCGCCGTCGACTCGACCGACGAGATCGGCCACGTGGCGCACGCGTTCGACATGGTGCACAGCGAGGCCGTCCGTCTCGCCGCCGAGCAGGCCCTCCTGCGCGGCAACATCAACGCGATGTTCACCAACCTGTCGCGCCGCAGCCAGGGCCTGATCCAGCGCCAGCTGTCGCTGATCTCCGAGCTGGAGAGCCGCGAGGCCGACCCGGACCAGCTGGCCAACCTGTTCAAGCTCGACCACCTCGCGACCCGCATGCGCCGCAACGGCGAAAACCTCCTCGTCCTCGCCGGTGAGGACCCGGGCCGTCGCTGGACCCGCCCCGTCCCGCTGGTCGACGTGCTCCGCGCCGCCGCCTCCGAGGTGGAGCAGTACGAGCGCATCGAACTCGCCGCCGTGCCGTCGGCCGAGGTCGCCGGCCGCGTCGTCAACGACCTCGTCCACCTGCTCGCCGAGCTGCTGGAGAACGCCACCTCGTTCTCCAGCCCGCAGACCCGCGTCCGGGTCACCGGCCACGCCCTGCCGGACGGCCGGGTGCTGGTCGAGATCCACGACACCGGCATCGGCCTCAGCCCGGACGACCTCGCCGAGATCAACGAGCGCCTCGCCAACCCGCCGACGGTGGACGTCTCGGTCTCCCGCCGCATGGGCCTCTTCGTGGTCGGCCGCCTGTCCCTGCGACACGGCATCCGGATCCAGCTCCGCCCCAGCGACTCCGGTGGCACCACCGCACTGGTCATGCTCCCCGTCGACGTCACCAACTCCGCCGACCGCCGCGGCGCCGGCCGTCCCGGCCCCGGCGGCCCGGGCAAGCAGCAGCGCGGGGTCGCCCCGACGCCGCGCCAGCAGCGCCAGATGCCGCCCGGCCGCCAGAACGGTCCGGCCGCACTCGGCCAGGGCCCGGGCGGCGGTGCCCCGCAGGGCGGGCGTCCGCAGCTCGGCCAGGGCGGTCCGGGCGCCCCGGCGGCTCCCGCCGCGCCCGGCGCTCCTGCCGCGCCGACCGGCCCCGGTGCGCCCCGCGGCCTGGCCGGACTGCCGACCCGTAAGGTCGGGCAGTCGCTGCGCGAGAACCCCGTCCTGCCGGGCCAGCCGGCTCAGGGCCAGCAGGGTCCGGGCCAGCAGGGTCCGGGCCAGGGCCAGCAGGGTCCCGGCCAGCCGGGTCAGGGCCAGCCGCGCCGCCGAGGCCAGGGCCAGCCGGGCCCCGCGCCGCAGGCTCCCGCCCAGCCGGGTGCAGGCCAGCAGGGCCAGCCGCAGCAGTCGCCTCAGGGCGGCCTGCCGCAGCGCGCCCCCGGTCGCCAGGGTCCGCCGCAGGGCGCCCCGAACGGTCTGCCGCGCCGCGGCCAGGGCCGCCCCGGCCAGGAGCGTCCGCGCCCCGCGGGCGAGTTCGACGGCGGTCCGGGCGCTCCGGCCCCGCGGACCGGCGAGCAGCCGCAGCACGGCCGTCCGGGCGGACCCGGCGCCCCGCAGCAGCAGGGTGCCCGTCCGGGCAACCGCCCGCAGGCCGGCCTGCCGCAGCGTGCGCCCGGCCAGCAGGGTCCGCAGGGTCCACAGGGTCCGCAGGGTCCACAGGGTCCGCAGGGCCGACCGGCTCCGCAGGGCCAGCCGGGCCAGCGCCGTCCGCAGCGCCCCGGCCCGGACGCGCCGCAGCAGGGCCGTCAGCCGCAGCTGCCCCCGCAGCAGCAGCCCCAGCCGCTGCCGTCGGCCGAGCCGGCGCCGCTGGAGAGCACCCAGCAGTTCGCCCGTCCGCGCTTCGAGGCCAGCCAGATCGACCCGCGTGACCCGCTGGGCCTCGGCCTGGTGGAGCCGGTGTTGCCGAACGTGCCGACCCCGACCCAGCCGCAGCCGGCCCCGCAGCAGCAGCCGCTGCCCCAGCACCCGCAGCAGCCGCAGCGTCAGGAGCCGATGGCCCTGCCGACCGGCCCGTCCGACGCCGCCGGCGAGCAGCCCTGGTACCCGCAGCAGGCCGACGGCCGGATGCAGGACCCGGAGCAGGGCCGGCCCCGGCCGTACCAGCCGCGCCGGCCCGGCACCTCGGCGCCGGAGCTCCAGGAGCCCGGGCAGCCGCAGCGGGCCCCGCAGCAGCAGCCCCGGCAGGCCCCGCAGGCCCAGGCCCCCCAGCCGCAGGCGCCGCAGCCGCAGGCCCCCCAGGGCCCGCCGCAGCCCGGCCAGCCCGGCCAGGGTGACGCGCCCTGGCGCCCGTCCGCGAACGACGAGCGCTGGCGCCGGGCCGAGCAGGTCCGCGAGCCGTCGACCAGCGGGGTCACCATGTCCGGCCTCCCCCGGCGGACCCCGCAGGCCAACCTGGTCTCCGGCACCGCCGAGGCCGCCCCGCTGACCGGTCCCCAGGTCTCCCGCGCCCCCGAGGAGGTCCGCGGCCGACTGACCAACCTGCGCCGCGGCATCCAGCAGGGCCGCCGGGCCGGGGCCGAGCAGGCCGCCAACCCGCCGGGCTTCCAGCATGGTGCCCAGCAGCCCGGATTCGATAGTTTCGGTGGCCGGAGCGACGGCAACGGCGCAGATCACCAGGAGCGTTGAGTTGAACCAGATGAGCCAGGCCGCACAGAACCTGAACTGGCTGATCACCAATTTCGTGGACAACACCCCCGGGGTGTCCCACACCGTGGTGGTCTCCGCGGA
>NZ_JBVJQR010000025.1:0-95051 GCF_055608425.1 Kitasatospora sp. NPDC036934
CCATGGCATGGCTCGGCGGCTTCCGCCGGCTCCACCGTCGGTACGAACGCAAGGGCGAACACTTCGCCGCCTTCGCCAGCATCGCCGCAGCACTCATCTGTCACCGCCGACTGTCCAAATGAGATGACTCTTAGTTTGGAGCTGTTTGCTGGCGCGCGCCCGCCGCGGTTTCGCGGGTGGCGGCCCAACTGGCGAGCAGGTGCAGACCCTGTTCGCTGGGAGAGCCGGGTTCGGCGGTGTAGATGGTGAGGGTGAGACCGGGGGCAGCGGCCATGTCCATGCCTTCGTAGGCGAGGGTGAGGTCGCCGATGGCGTGGTGGTGGAAGCGTTTGGTTCCGGTGCCGTGGTGGCGGACGTTGTGGGCGCCCCACCGGGTGCGGAAGTCGTCGCTGCGGGTGGAGAGTTCGCCGACGAGGTCGTGGAGGTCCTTGTCGTGGGGGGCGCGGCCGGCCTCGGTGCGCAGGATGGCGACGCTGATGTCGGCAGCCTGGTCCCAGTCGGGGTAGAAGCGACGGGAAGCGGCGTCGAGGAACTGGTAGCGAGCGAGGTTGTTCTGGTTGCCGGAGGTCTCGTAGACCTCGGCATAGAAGGCGCGGGCGAGTTGGTTGGCAGCGACCAGGTCCATGCGGCCGTTGCGGACGAAGGCGGGGCCGCCGGTGACGGCGTCGAGCATCCACTGCAGGCTGCGGTGCGGCGTCCACTGGCGACTGGTGCGACGGCGGGGGCGGGCGAGTGCGTCGGTGCCGTCGGCGGCCTGGGCCAGGTGCAGGAGATGGGCCCGTTCGGCGTCGTCGAGCTGCAGGGCCCGGGCGAGAGCTTCCAGGACGGCGGGGGAGGCGCCGGCGAGGTTGCCGCGCTCCAGCTTGGCGTAGTACTCCACGCTCACGTCGGCCAGGGCGGCGACCTCGCTGCGGCGCAGGCCCGGCACCCGGCGGCGGGGCCCGGTCGGCATGCCGGCCCGTTCCGGGGTGATGTTCGCGCGCCGCGAGGTGAGGAACTCGCGGACCTCCTGACTGTTGTCCACGCCTTCGACCCTACGGCCCGGCTGCACCCGGAGGGGTGTACCGCCGGTACACCCCTCATCGGTGACTCGCTGCCGTGGACGACAGGAGGTTGTCTGGAAGGCGTGGCGCTCCCCGGCCCGGCTTTCGGAAGGCCTGCGGGGGGTGCCTGACCCGCACTTGGCGGCGACTGACACGCCCGGCCTGGACACCGCTGCCCGGATCACCCTCGGGGCGACGGAACTCGGCCGCACCCGCAACATGCACCGGAGCTACCGCTTCGACGCCACCGGTCTGGCCGGCGAGCTGGCCGTCCACTTCACCAGTGCCTATCAGGAGGCCGCCGAGACCCGGGCACTCACCGGCGCCCGCCCCAACGTCTACCCCGAGCCCTTCCAGTACGTCCGCAAGATGGCCAGCAGCTTCGGCTGGGACTGGGGCCCGACCCTGCCCACCGCCGGAATCTGGCGCCCCGCCCGCCTGGAGCACTGGTCCACCGCCCGCATCGCTCAGGTCCGGCCCCTGGTGACGGTCGCCGAGGGCAACGGCCGCGTCGAACTGCACCTCACCGTCGAGCGCACCGCCACCGGCGCGACCCATCCGCTCACCGTCCGGGCTGCCGTCGCGGGCACGAGTGCCGAAACGGTGCTCGACGGCGACGCCGCCGTACTTGTCCTGGAGGTCCCCGGTCCCGACCTGTGGTGGCCGCGCGGCCGGGGCGAGCAGCCGCTGTACGACCTCGACGTCACCCTCTCCGCCGCCACCGAACCGCTGGACACCTGGCACCGCCGGATCGGCTTCCGCACCGTCGAACTCGACCGCTCCGCCGACGAGGACGGCACCGGCTTCACCCTGGTCGTCAACGGCGAGCGCCTCTTCGTCCGCGGCGTCAACTGGATCCCCGAGGACACCCTGGTCAGCCGCGTCACCCCGGCCCGCTACCGGGAGCGCCTCACCCGTGCCGCCGAGGCCAACATCGACCTCATCCGGGTCTGGGGCGGTGGCATCTACGAGGACCACGCCTTCTACGACGCCTGCGACGAACTCGGCCTGATGGTCTGGCAGGACTTCCTCTTCGCCTGCGCCGCCTACCCCGAGGAGCAGCCGCTGCGCGGCGAGGTCGAGGCCGAGGCCAGGGAGAACGTCGTCCGCCTGATGCCGCACCCGTCGCTGGTGCTGTGGAACGGCAACAACGAGAACCTCTGGGGCTTCCGCGACTGGGGCTGGGAGCCGGAACTCGTCGGCGACTCCTGGGGCGAGGGCTACTACCTCGGCCTGCTGCCCCGGATCGTCGCCGAACTCGACCCCGCCCGTCCGTACACGGCCGGCAGCCCCTGGTCCGGCAGCTGGGACCACCACCCCAATGATCCCGACCACGGCACCCATCACTCCTGGGAGGTCTGGAACCGCCGGGACTACAGCGAGTACCGGGAGAACGTCCCCCGGTTCGTCGCCGAGTTCGGCTGGCAGGCCCCGCCCGCCCTGGCCACCCTCCGCCGAGCCCTTCCCGGGGAGACCCTGGCACCCGACTCACCCGGCATGCTCCACCACCAGAAGGCCGACGACGGCAACGACAAGCTCGACCGCGGCCTCGCCCGCCACTTCCAACCCCCGACGGACTTCGACCGGTGGCACTACCTCACCCAGGTCGTCCAGGCCCGCGCCGTCGCCACCGGCATCGAACACTGGCGCTCCCACTGGCCACGCTGCGCGGGCACGATCGTGTGGCAGCTCAACGACTGCTGGCCGGTCTCCTCCTGGGCCGCCATCGACGGCGACGGCCGTCTCAAGCCGCTCTACCACGAGTTGCGACGACTGTACGCCGACCGCCTGCTCACCCTCCAACCGCCCGGCGTCACCGGCGCGCCCGAAGCCGCCCTCGTCAACCAGGCCGGACAGACCTGGGAAACGGTGCTGCGGCTGCGCCGGCTCGCCGCGGACGGCACCATCACGGCTCAGACCGAACTTCCGGTGCGGACGGACGCCCGTTCGGTGACCCGGCTGGTGGTCCCGCTGGAGCTCCTGCCGGCCGAAAGCTCGACCACCGAACTGCTGGTGGCCGACGCGGACGGGCAGCGGGCCGTCCATCTCGCCGTCGCGGACCGCCACTTCGCCTACCCGAAGCCCGAGTTCGACGTCACCCTCGCACCGGCCGAGGACATCGACGGTGCAGTCGAGGTCACCGTCACCGCTCGCACCCTGGTCCGTGACCTGCTGCTCCAGCCCGACCGGCTCAGCCCCTCGGCGACGGCCGACCGTGGCCTTGCCACCCTGCTGCCCGGCGAGCAGTTGCGCATCCGAGTCACCGGATGCGGCGACGTCAGCGTCGACGACGTCCGGGCAGCGCTGTTCTGCGTCGAACCGGCCTGACCGGTCGGCCCCGGCCAAGCCCCGGTGGGTCTGCCTCAGACGGGCAGGCCCACCGGGTACCGAACACGACATCGCGGCGTCGGGCCGTCAGCCGCGCCCATCCGCCGAGCCGACACCGGCGGAACAGGACCTGGCAGCCTGCGTCGGCCAGCGTTCAACTGCCCTTCACCCGGAACCCCAAGGGGCGCCCACGATCTTTCCCCCGCCCCTGCGAAGATCCGGTCGCCACCACCGGCCGACAGAACACAGCAAACCCGAAGGACGACATGAAGCGTCACGCCACCGTCTCCGCCGTCGTCGCCGTAGCCCTGGGCGCCGGCGTGCTGTCCACCGCGGGTACCGCGTCAGCCCGCGACTGGACCGGTACGCATTACGCCCATCAGGAGCTCTACGGCACGAAGGCCCCCTACGCACCGCAGGAGAAGCCCAACCGCTACCAGGAGCCGCCGCAGGGCTTCAACCCGGTGTTCACCGAGAACGTCGCCCGCCACGGCTCCCGAGCCATGACGAACAGCGACGACGGTGACGCGGTGCTCGCCGTCCTGCGCTCGGCCCAGCAACAGAACGCCCTCACCGGCCTCGGCGCGGAACTCGGTCCGCAGGTGCGATCACTCCTGGACGCCGCGTCCACCCTCGGCTACGGCAACCTCTCCGCACGCGGGGCTGACGAGCACCGCCAGACCGCGCTGCGCATGGAACAGCGACTCCCGTCGCTGTTCCACGCCATCGCAGCCCGGCAGGAGCCCGTCGTAGTGGAGACCTCGGGTGTTGCGCGTGCGGTCGCGAGCGCCAACGCGTTCACGGACGGTCTCACCTCCGGCGATCCCGCGCTGACCGGTCTGATCAAGGCTCCGGTCACCGACAAGGACCTGCTGTACTTCCACAAGCAGCCGCAGAACGCCGACTACCAGGCCTACCTGAAGAGCGACCCGGATCTGGCCGCCGTCCTCGCGCGGATCGAGGACGACCCGCGAACCGCCGAGGCCGCGCGGCACGTCGCGGCGCGCCTGTTCCAGGACGACTTCATCGCGGCGATGTCCGACGAGGAGCAGGTGTCCTTCGCCCGTTCGCTGTACCAGCTCTACAGCGCGGCGCCAGATCTGAGCGTCGAGGCGCCGGGTGTCGACCTCACCGGCTTCCTCGCCCCGCGCGACGCCCAGTGGTTCGCCTACCTGGATGACGCCGAGGAGTTCTACCAGAAGGGCCCCGCCTTCAGCGGCCGCACGATCACGTACAAGATGGCCGGCGTCCTCCTCGACGACCTCCTCGCCCAGGCCGCGGCCAAGGCGGCAGGCACCAGCGACAAGGGCGCGGTGCTCCGGTTCACCCACGCCGAGGAGATCGAGCCGCTCGCCGCCCTCATGGGTCTGCCCGGAAGCACCGAGCCCGCCGAGCCCGGGACGCCCTACTCCTACCGGAACAACCCGTGGCGCGGCGCCGACGTCGCACCGATGGCCGCGAACATCCAGTGGGATCTGTTCGCGAACACGCCCGCGCACGGAGAGCCCGCCACATACCTCGTTCGCATGCTCTACAACGAGAAGGAGACCGCCTTCAAGTACCCCTGCAAGCCCGTCGCCGAGGACAGCCGCTTCTACGACCTCAACGAGCTCAAGCGCTGCCTGCAGCGCAGCTGACCTGTCCGGTCCTTTCCACCACGTCGCACGCCAGCCGCCCGAGGACAATTTCCTGCGTGACGCCCTGCGCATCCCGTCCCGCGAACCGCATCGCGGTCTTGCGGGGCCTCCAGTCGGCAGACGGTGTTCGCCCAAAGGCCGTGAGCCATCTTGTGGTTCATGGCGCTGACCGCGCAGAACACGTGGCTGACCCGGAGCTCTGCTGCGCTCAGCCCTGATGTGAGCCGCTGTGCCAGGCCGCACCGGCAGAGTCCGCGGCGTCGTCCGCTCGGCGATCACCGTGGCCGGCATCGTCGGCGTCTGCTGCAGCAGCTCGCGGATCCGGTCCTCGACCGTGTCCACCGTCCGTGGCCCTCCGTTCACCCGTTGCCGACACGAGGATCGCAACGCGTGCATCTCGCGAGTCCGACGCGACAGCTCGCCGCCGCCAACCTCGGTTGACCTGGGCGGCATGGGCGGCATGGGCGGGATCTTGCACGTACGGCCGCCTCGATGGCAGAGCGGGCACGTTCTCCCCGGTGATCACAGATCATCGCACCTCCGTGATCACCGATTCCTGTACCCGCGTTGCCGCCGGGTCTCCTCGCGCCACCTGTCTGCGAGAGCTCTCAATCGATCTCCTCGGCTGCCAGGAGGAGATCCGCCCGGAGCTTCTTGAAGTGCGGGTTGCGAAGGACTCCGGCGTCGTGGCCCTGGAGGTGGTCGATCATGTCGAGACCGGCAGCCGCCAGTGCCCTCCGGAATTCCCCGGGTGTCGCCCGGATGACTCCGTCCTCGAAGTCGCATGTCATTTCGACAATGCTTCCGGCCTGCGCCAGGAAGATATATCCTTCGCCCTCCGGGAAATAGTACTCGGACTTTCCGGACAGGCGGGCCTCCTCCAGGCAGAGCAGCATGACCCTGGTGAAGTCGAAAAGCGGGACGCCCGGCATCTCGAAGGTGATCCCGTCTCCGTGGATCTCGATGTCACCGAGCGGGCGGTGGTGCGTCAGTTCGGTCAGGCCGGCCTGCTGGGCCGGGGACTTCGATTTCCTGAAAGGATTGCCTTTTGCGGTGATCTTCACCGACACGGTCATTGGCTGCTCTCCTGGGGGTGTATTTCCGCATCGAAGGATCGAAGGAGGGGGTGCGAGGCGGAAGAACTCCGCCTCGCACCCCCTGGGATTTTCTAGAACGGGTAGGCCGTTACCACCTTACCTCTGACGACGACCACTCGGACTCGCTTTTTCTTCGAAACCCTTCCCTTGAGATTCCTCTGCACTCCGACCTGGCGGTCGTACGTCTTCTCGTACGTGTGGCCCGCCCGGCCGAGGGTCGAGCGCGCCCGTGTGCCCGTGCGGATGGTGTCGGCGATGAGTCCGCGGACCTCCTCGCGATCGCCGATGAACTTGCTGCGGAGCTTCTGGGTCGCCTTCGATATGTGCCCGGTGTAGATATGGTTCGCCCAGACCCGTCGCGGGATGGGGCAGCTGGCGTTGTGGACGACGACATTGTTTACGCCGTCGGATACGGCATAGGTGTGGACATCGCCGACGTTGAGGTTGAAGACGAGTTGCGAAGGCAGCTCACCCTCGTCGACCACGGACGTGACGGTCGGACCGCTGCCGTCAGGCGAAAGCAGGCGGTCACCCGGCTTCAAGCCGATGGCGTCGACCCATCCCCGTCCGGAGACCCAGAACGGGTGGTAGGACGTCGCGCGGATGCCCGAGGTGGTGGGTTCCTGATCGGTCTTGATGTCGACCATGTGCTTGGTGGTGTTCGCGACCAGGACACCGAGCACCGGTTGGGCCGTCGTCGTGCCCGACTCCGGGTCGACGGCGGCAACGTAGTCGCCGACGTTCACCTGGGCGATCGGCACCTGGGTGCCGTCGGCCATCAGGACCAGGGTGTCCGGGTCGAAGGAGTTGCAGGTGGCCCTGCTCAGCATCCTGGAGGCGCCGGCCGCCCTACCGGCCTTCGCCGCCACCCTGGTCGTTCTGGCTGCTGCGGCGACGGACTTGACGACCGGGCCGGCCCCGACGGTCTGCGCGACAGCCGTGACGGCCATTTCCGCGGCCTTCTCCCAGTTGCCCGTGGCGGCGTAGGAGACTGCCGAAACGGTCGCTGCGACGGCACCGATGGGTCCGGGGATGTAGGACGCCACCTCGGCGACCTTGGCGACGACCTCGACCGTCTTCTTGAGCCACTTGGGCATGCCCCAGTTGCCGTCGAGGTCGGTGCAGTTGATCGGGTCGCCGGTGCAGTAGTCGTACGGACTGGCGTTGCCACCGGGTACCGGGTCGACCTGGAGGAAGCGTCCGAGGGCCGGGCTGTACAGGCGGGCACCCATGAGGATGTCGCCGTCCAGGGCCTCCGCGGAGCGCTCCTTGCCGCCGAGCCAGCCGTACCGGACGGTCGCCTGGCCGTCCTGCGGGATGCCGAACTCGTCGAAGTCCAGCACCACCGGCTTGGTCAGTGCGGTGTCCGTGGTGACGACCACCGAGCCGAACAGGTTCGCCAACTGGAGCTGGACGTCACCGGTCTTGCTGGTGGTGGCGACCAGGCTGCCGTCCAGGCCCGAGACGTTGCGGGTCAGGGTGCCGAGCGTGGTGTCCTCGACCGTCCACCGGACCTGGTCGGAGTCGTCGCCGTAGTGGTTCAGCTTCGAGGTCGCGTTGGTCCAGGTCCCGTCGGCCTGCTTCTTGCTGGTGGTGAACGCGGTCAGACGGTGGGCGGCGTCGGTGGCCCACTCCTGCTTGGTGTCCCCCTTCTCCTGGGCGGCGACGCGGTCGTTGGCCCAGTAGGTGTTGGTCACGCCGGTGGCCGTCTTCACCGTGCGCCCGAAGGCGTCGTAGGTGAACCCGGCGTCGGTGAGCCGGTCGGCGCCGTCGTAGGTGTGGGTCTCCGCCGTGGCCCCGGCCGTGCTGCACTCGCCGGCCGCCCCCCGCGGGGAGGTCTGCTTGGAGAGGCGGTTGGACCGGGCGTCGAAGGCGTACTGCCGGGTGACGCAGCCGGTGGCGACCGTGGTCTGCTCGGCCTTCACCAGCCGGCCGAGCCGGTCGTACTGGTAGGAGCGGGTGGCGGTGGAGCTGGTGTCCTTGGCCACCTGGCCCTGGGTGGAGATGTCGGTGGTCTGGGCCCAGATCACCGTGTTGTCGGAACTGCGGGTGTAGCTGCGGCTGGTGGCCTCGCCTACCGCGTTGAAGGTGTCCTTGCGGACGATCCCGCCGGGGTAGGTCTGCTCGACGAGCTGGCCGTCCGGACCGTATTTCGCGGTGAACTCGCCCGCGACGCTGTCGTTGACCGAGGTGACCAGCCCGCGCGGCTCCTTGGCACGATCGTACGTATAGGTGGTGGCCCCGGTCGGGTCGCTCACCTTCGCCGGCTTGCCGTACCGGTCGAACTCCGTGGTGGTGGTGGCGCCGTCGGCGTCCGTGTAGGAGATCAGTCGGCCGAGGGAGTCCATGACCCGGGTGAGGGACTTGCCGCCGGCGGTGGTCTTCACCGCCTCGCCGGTTGCCGGGTCGTACTCGACGGTGACCTTGGGCAGTGGTCTGCCCTCGTCCGAGGTGATCTCGGTCGAGAGGACGCGGTCCAGTTCGTTGTAGGCGGTGACGGTCTTGCGGGACTTGCCCGCGTTGGTTTCGGTCGTCTCCTCCGGCGCGTTGAAGGGCGAGTAGCGGGTGATCCGCTTCACGGGGAGGGTGGCGGGCATCCGACTCGTGTCCGCGTCGGTGACCGCACCGCCCGGCGTCGTGACGCACGGGAGGCCCGCCCACTCGGGTCGACCGGAGCAGGCGTTGTCGTCCGGATTGGCACCGGCGGTGTAGAAGACCGACTTGACGGTACCGGCGTCGGTGCCCGTGGAGCCCGGCTTGCGGGACTCCTGCGCCCGGCCCGAGGCGTCGTACTTGACGGTCGCGGTCAGCTTGGCACCGAGGGCGTCGGTGGTGACGGAGGTCGCCTTCCTCAGCTTCCACCCGGGTGTGCCGCCGATCGGCGCGTCGTAGCCGTGCTTGGTGACCCGCATTTCCACGTCGTCGGCGTAGCCGTCGATCCGGGCGCCGTCGGTGGCGGTGGTGACCAGGTGGTAGGCCTGGCCGTCGGGCTTGCCTTCGTCGTAGGTGTTGGTGTTGTGGTCCCGGGCCACGACCGAAGTGCCGGCCGGGAGCGCGGGGTTGACGGTTGTCTTGGTCAGGGCGACGCTGTCGAGGCCCGTGTGGAACCGCTCGCCGCCGCTGGCCGTGTTGGTGTCGACCACGGTGACCTTCAGCTCGTGGTCGCCACGGGTCAGCCTGACCGGCTTGCCGGCCGTGAACGGGGCCACCGCGGCGTTCGCGCTGTAGGTGTCGATCCGCTCGCCGACGTCATTGCCGTCGACCGCGAACTGGACGATGCCGTGGTCGCTGTTCTTGGTCAGCTGGCCGGAGAGGATGTATTCGCCCTCTTCCGGGACGCTGACCCGCATGCTGGCGAAGGCGCCCGCCGCGGTGCCGCGGATGCTCAGCTGGGCGCCCCCGGACCAGGTCAGACCGCAGCAGTCGCTGTCGACCTGGACCTTGGTGTTGGTGCCCAGCTGCGGCAGCTTCTCCGCTTCCGAGGTCACGGTGACCGGGGTGGTCTGGCCCTTGACCTCCTCGGCGAGCGAGGCGCGGTAGGCCGGGCCCAGCGTGTCGAGGACGTCGATGCCGTCGGCCGAGTACGTGGTGCGGGAGTCCAGCAGTCGGGCCCGCGAGGCGGAGTCCTTCGGCAGGTTCAGCTCGGCGGCGAACTTGTCGGCGTCGGGGTGCTTGTCGAGCGCGATCGAGCGGTTGGTCGCCGAGAGGGAGCGCACGACGTGGCCGTAGCGGTCGTACTCGGAGGTGCTGATGTCGCCGTCGGGAGTGACGGACGGAACGGCGGTGTTGACCTCGTTGCCGGAGGCGTTGAGGTAGTGGACACTGGCCGGCTTGTAGCCGTCCGGGCCGGGCTTGGTGGCCGTGGCGGTGTTGACGGCGGGGACGTCCTCCGGGCCGAACACCGCGGTGGCGTCCGTCGGCACGTCGGTCTGCGCCCACTTGAGGGCCTCGTCCCCCGAGAGGTCGTACGGTCCACCCGCGCCGCGGGTCAGCGGCACCTCGTACACGAGGTTGGTCGCGTTCTCGCCGATGACCTGGTCCTTGCTGCCCGGCGCGAGGGTGTTGCGCCGGACCTTCAGCAGACGGCCCGGGTCCTGGTCGGCCGCGGCCTTGCCGTAGTCGAGGTTCCACGGCTGCTCGCCGGCGGCACCGATCCGGGTGACCCGGCCGGCGTCGTCGTAGCCGTACTCGATCTTCAGTGGCGAAGCCAGGCGCGGGTCCCACACCTGCGACAGGCGGCCGCGGTCGTCATACGCGTAGTGCGCGACCTCGACCGGCTCCTGCTTGGAGGTGGCCGGGTTCCACGACCAGACCTTGACGCCCCGGACGCGGTCCAGGTAGTCACCCGGCGCGGCGGCGGAGGCGGTGGTCACCTTGGCGTAGTCGTACTCCATCACCTCGCAGCCGCGCGGCAGCGGGTCGACGGTGCAGCCGTTGGCGTCGTCGACGCCCGGTTCGACGGCCGGGATGACACGCTTGACCAGCGAGCGGCCGTCGGTGGTGTCGTACTGGTAGCGGGTGGTCGACGCGGCGTCGGGCCCCGTCTCGCTGACCACCTGGTAGATGCTGGAGCCGGCCTGGCGGGCGAAGACGGTCCTGGAGCCGTCCAGCTCGCTCAGCTCGTAGGTGGTGCCTGCGGTCTGGACGTCCCAGATCTGATTCGGGCCGGCCCAGCAGACCCAGATCGAGGCGCCCTTGTCGGCGTCCAGGCACTTGCCCGAGTGGCGGTTCATCACCGTGTTGTCGGGGCGGACCTCCCACTGCTGGTTGTCACCGCCGTTGCAGCCCCACAGGGTCAGCGGGGTGGCGTCGTTGACCTGGCCCCACGGGTTGTCCAGGCAGTAGCCCAGCAGCCGCAGGGTGAGGTCGTCGCCGCGGGTCCACTGCTGGTTCGCGGCGCCGGTGCAGGGTGCGGGCTGCAGCCTGGCGCCGTTGCCGGCGGCGCCGTTCGGCACCTCCAGGCACTGGCCTGCGGTGGACAGCACGAGCGCGCCGGACTTGGCCGGGACGGCCTTGAGGCTCATGGCCCCGGCACCGGGCTCGGGGAAGAACGTTCCGTCGTTGCCCTTGGCGAACGTCAGCGAGGTGTCGTCGTTGCCCTTGATCTCGACCAGGTCGGACTGGGGGAAGGACAGCGAGCGGTAGTCGCCGCCGGTTCCGGCGTCGGGGCCGCCGGCCCACTGGGGGCCGAAGGGGGCGACGATCTCCTTCAACGACAGGTCGTCGAAGAAGACCTCCTTACCGCTGCCGGCGGCGTTGCCGTTGTAGAGGCGGAACCAGGCCTCGGTGGCGTCGGCCGGGACGACCATGTCGACGGTCAGCTGCTGCCAGCCGTCGGTGAAGGAGGCCTTCGGCGAGGCGGTCTCGCCGTAGCCGGCCGGGGTGCGGTAGACACCGACCATCCGCAGGCCGCGGTTGGCCAGCGGGTTGTCCAGACCGGTGGCACCGGGGACGTAGATCCAGCCGGTGAGCCGGTAGGTGCGGCCGGGCTTCATGCCCTGGCCCATGGTGTACTCCGGTCCGAGCGCGGCGAAGGAGTCCCAGCCGGAGGCGGTCGGGGTGATCAGCAGCGAGTCGGTGGAGCTGTCGTGGCCGCGCGCCGTGGAACGGGCCAGGTTGGCCTGGCCCGGGGTGAAGCCCGCCGTGTCGGTGCCGATCTGGCGCTGGTTGGCCGTCAGCCGCTCGCCCTGGGGCTGCCAGCCGCGGCCGAGGTCGCGGGAGGAGGTGACGCGCTTGACCGACATGCCGAACTCGTCGGCGTCGGTGACGTCGGTGGAGTAGTCACCGGTGAGCAGGTTGACCGAGCCGGGGCCGATGTTGTCGCTCGCGGCGCCGTCGGCGTTGCGGTCGACCGTCATGGTGTTCCAGACGGTGGTGTAGCCGTTGCCGGAGCCGTCCTCGGGGAACAGCACGGCGCGCACCTGGACGACGCCGCCGACCTGACCGAGGGTGTCCAGCACGTTCCAGTTGGCGTGCGGGCCGAGGTCCGCGAGCCGCGGCTTGTCCTCGGTGACCGGGGTGTTGTCCGCCTTGGTGAGGTTGGTGCGCGGGACGTTGTACTCCGTGGCGCCCGGGCCGCGGCGGTACTGGTAGACCACCCGCTTGAACTGGGTCTGGGCGTCGACCGAGAGCTTGACGCGTTTGGCGCTCTGGGTGCCGTTGACCGGGGAGCTGATGCCGGCCTGGCCGACCCGGAACACGTAGCTCGCGGGCGGGGACAGGTTGCCCGCGCGGTCCTTGGACTGCACCGACAGGACACGGCGGCCCTCGGTGGTCGGCGTGATCGACGCGGTGAGGGCCCCGGTGGCGGCGACCGTCACCGGGGTGCCGCCGTCCAGGGTGTAGACGTAGGCCGCGGTGTCGTCGGTGCCCGGGGCGGGCGAGAAGGTGAACGAGCCCGGCTGGTTGGCCGTGCCGTGCCACAGGTCGTCGGACGGGTAGTCGGCCGAACTCACGAACGGCGTGCCGGGCTTGACGGTGTCGGCGATGATGTTGGTGCCGACCCAGCCGGAGCGGGACTTGCCGTCGTCGAGCATGGCCCAGATCGAGTACTGCACGCCCTCGTCCAGCTTGGCGATGCCGTAGTCGGAGGGACGGACGGTCGCGATCGCGCCGTTCGGGGTGTCCCGGACGATGCTGCCGAGGAAGGTGCCGCCGCGCCACAGGTCCAGGTAGACCTTCAGCGGGTCACCGTCGGGGTCGGCCGCCTGCACCTGGAAGCGCGGGTTCGCGTCCGAGGTGTACCGGGGGTTGCCCTGCTGCGAGGGCAGCACCTCGACGGTCGCCGGCGTGGCCGGGACGGTGTTGTAGGTGATCGAGACGAACGGCGGCCAGTAGCCCTCGGCGGAGCTGAAGCGCTTCCAGGACAGGCTGCTGGACTCGTCGGCCGCCTTGAGGGCGAAGCCGTAGTCGCCGTAGCCGAAGCCGGCGAAGTACCGGATCATCTCGGTGACGTCGGCCTTGGCCCAGAAGCTGCCGTCCGGGGCGTAGCAGTCGTGGTTGTCACCGTCGCCCGCCACGTCGTACGTGTCGTTCGAGGTGGCCCACTTGCGCTCCATGGCGGGCTGGTTGCCCCAGCGGGTCCACCCGGTCGCGCCGCCGGCGTTCCAGACTTCCCACTGCTTCGGGGTGCACGAGGCGGAGTGGTAGTTGGCGAGGTTGAGCGTGGCGCCCAGGATCTGCTTGCCGTTGAACGGGCCGCCCGGGATGGTCAGGAACGACCGGGCCACGACCTTGCCGTCGTAGCTGCCCAGCTTGAGGTCGGTCGACGCGGAGGCGTCGATGTTCTCGTTGGTCTGGACGTAGGTGTCGAAGGTCGTGCCGACGTCCACCACCGGGTCGATGGTGACCGGGAACTTGGTCTTCGGGTCGGCGAGGAACGCCGCGTCCGGGGTGAACACCAGCTCGGTGTCGGCGCCCTGGCCGCGCAGCTCCATCGTGACCGGGCCGCGGTTCAGGTGCTCCTGGGAGGCCTGGTCGACGGCGGCGTCCCACATGACGGGGGCCGGGATCCGGACGACGGTCTTGCCGTTCGGCTTGTCGAGCAGCTGGATCGAACCGTCCTGCTGCGGGGCGGTGGTGAGGCCGGTGGTGTCGAGCGGGATCGTCACGGTGCCGGTCTGGGCGACGGCGGCGCGGTCCTTGACGATCAGGAACTGCTCGAAGCCGGTCCGGGTGGCCTCCAGGACCAGGTCGACGCCCGGACGGGCGTTGACGTAGGTGGCCTTGTTGCCCTCCAGCTTGGGCTTGGGCAGCTTGCCCAGCCAACCGAACGTGACCTGCTGATCGCCGGCGCCGATCTTGACCAGGTCGCGCTCGGCGGGCTTGTCGTCGGCGGGCTTGTCGTCGGCGGGCGTCGGGGCGGTGGCCGGGGCCGCTGCGGCGCGGGCGCCGGCGCGGGAGGCCCGGGTTGGCTCGGCGGAGGCGGAGCCCGACGCGGAAGCCGACGGGGGACCCGACGCGGAGGCCGAACCGGACGCCGACGGGGCAGCCGACGGCGAGGCGGTCGGCGAAGCGGAGCTGCTCGCTGACGGCGTGGCAGGCGTCGTCGGCGCCGCGCTGGGAGGCGCGGTCGGAGCAGCGCCCGGAGCAGCGCTGGCCGCCGCGGCGCTCGGCAGGCTGTCGCCCACGGTCACCCCGGCGTCGCCGCCCTCGAAGACCACTCCGCCCGGGTGCGCCTTCGGCGCGACCTTGCCGTCCGGCGTCTGCACCAGGGTGGTGTCGACGGGCACCCAGGCCTCGCCGACCTTCATCCGGATCGGCCCGGTGGACCGGTCGGAGGTCAGGGTGCCGTCGGGGTTCGCCCACAGGGTGGTGAACTCCGTCCGGGCACCGGTGACTTCGATGCGCCGCTTCTGCAGCCGGGCCGAGAGCAGGGCCGACGCCTCGTCCGGCGCCTCGGTGGCCGGGGCGACCGGGGGTGCGGGTGGTGTGGGCGCGGCGATGGCGGGGGGCGCCGTGAGCGCGTCCACCGCTACGCCGGTCTGCACCAGCAGACCGAGTGTCAGGAGCGCGGCTATTCGCCGCGCCCTGCGCGTGGAGAAGGCCCCGTCCGTGGAACCGGACGAGGCCTGAGACCGTCGTGACATCAAGACTCTCTCAAGAGATTGCCATTGTTGGTAAAGGCGTGTTTAGAGCCGAATGACAATCTCTCACCCCCGGAAGAGGGGCCATGACCAGCCGGGATGAATATTTTGTAACGGATTGCCTCCGCACGGTGTTGATTGGTGACGATTTGCCTGGAAAGTGAGAGATTTTCTGACCTGCCGTCAGGACTTTCGGGGCAGAGCCGCGATTGTTCTTTGCCGGTACTTTTCTCGGGCATTGCACCGGTGGTGGGCACGCGTACCCGCAGGAGGGACGACCGGCCGTCACCACGGCCACGGTGGGGTCACGACGACTGCCGTACTACGGCAGCGGGAAGTACCGGGTGACGGCTGACGCATCAACGGCGAGCAGGCCGTCGAACGGCTGGTTGAGCTGCTGGACGAGCAGCACGGTGAACGTGAGCGCGATCTGTTTGAGCTTGGCGAAATCGGCCGCTGGGGTGGAATCGGTTGATTTCGCCCCAGCGGTGTACGAGTGACGTGGTGGGAGATGTCGCGTCAGGTGGCCGCAGTCGTCGTGGATTCGGCTGTCATGGTCAGGTGGGTGGGGCGGGGGATGGTGGCCAGTGCTTCGCCGACGGTGTGTCCCGGGGTCTGGCGCAGGTGCCAGCGGGAGAGGAGTGTGGCGAGCACGATCTTCATTTCGGTCCAGGCGAAGCCGTCGCCGATGCATTTGGCGTTGCCCGCGCTGAAGGGGATGAAGGCGCCCTTGGGCAGGTGGGCCTTGCGGTCGGGGAGCCAGCGGTCGGGGTCGAAGCGGTCGGGGTCGGTGTAGTGGCGTGGGTCGTGGTGGAGTGCGTGGATGCTGTAGCCGATGTCGGCGCCTTGGGGGACGTGCACGCCGGCCAGGGTGACCGGGGCGGTGGTGCGCCGCATGAGGAACAGGGCGGAGTGGCGTCGGCAGACCTCGTTGAGTACACGGTCGATGAGTTCGAGGCCGGGGAGGGCCTTCACGGTGACGGGCCCGTGGGCGGTTGCGGCGACGGCTTCTGCGCGGCAGCGTTCGGCGATGTCGGGGTGCTGGTCGAGTTCGTGGAAGGTCCAGGCGAGGGTCATGGCGGTGACCTCGGTGCCGGCGATGAGGATGTTGATGAGTTCGTCGCGGATCTCGGTGTCGGTCATCGCCTCGCCGGTATCGGCGTCGCGGGCGTGCAGGAGCATGGAGAGCAGATCGGCGTGGTCGCCGTCGTCGGCACGGTAGGTGCGGACGGCTCCTTCGATGGCGGAGCGCAGTTCACGAGCCGCGGTGTCGAAGCGGCGATTGAACGGCAACGGAAGCCTGCCCACCGTTGCGGGCATGAGGGCGCGGATCACCGCGCCCTGGGCGAAATCGGGCAGGGCGCGTCCGATAGCGGCCCGCACAGTGGCTCCGAGCGGGGTGCGGATCATCGCTTCGGAAACGACGGCGGCCGCCAGATCGCTCATGGCCTTGACGACGTCGACGCTCTGTCCGGGCTGCCAGGACCCGGCCAGCTGCTGGGCGTGGCGCTGCATCATTTCGGCGTAGCCGTCGATGTGCGAGCGGTGGAAGGCGGGCTGGACCAGGCGGCGTTGGCGCTGGTGCCAGGAGCCGCTGGAGACGAGCAGCCCGTTGCCGAACAGGGGACGCAACTGGTCGAAGAAGCGTCCCTTCTCGAAGTGGGCGGCGTCGGTGACCAGGACACGTCGGACGAGTTCGGGCGTGGTGAGGAAGTAGACGGGGACGGTCCCGACGTTGACTCGGACGACGTCTGCGACGCTGGTGAGGGACTCCAGGAATCCCTTGGTGTCACGTAGGAGGGCCAGCGAGTGGCCCAGCAGAGGGAGGTGGCCAGGCGCGCGGGACAAGGTGCCGGCCGGGGCGAGCAGAGCGGAGGTCATGGGATTCTCTCGGTGCTGGGACGGGAGTAACAGTTCGGCGGACGGCCCCATGGGAACGGAGGAACCGCCTTAGGGGACTTCGCCGTCGTCGGGCGCCGGGGTGGTGGCGGGCGCGGTGCTGGCGCGGACGTTGAGAACGCCCAGCAGGCGGGAGATGTTGCGGCCGCGGGCCATGGAGAGAAGGGTGCACACCGCGACGGTCGTGCGCACCTGCCGGCGGTCGCCCGTCGTGGCCAGGCGCATGAACCGGATCAGTACCTCGTTCCCGTCGTGATCCAGTGCGGGGACGGTGGCGGGGTCGGCGCCGCGAGAGAGAGCGAGTGCGCGCTCGGCCCAGCCATCGAAGACCTCGACGAGGTGCCAGTCGACGTCGCGGGCGTCGACGGCCCCGAGGAGGCTGTCGTCGGCCGGCACCCTCCGTGCGGCAAGGGCCTCGGGCACGGTTGGGGCGGTCCGTGGGTCGAAGATCGCGGCCAGCGGGCGCGGTCGGCAGGTGGTGCACAGCTCGGTCTTGCCGTCGAAGGCGCGGTGGTAGGCGTCCCGGCTGGTGAGGTGGGTGCCGTGCGGGGCGGCTTCGGACAGGTCCGCGACGGTGGCACGGTCGACTTGGAGGGCGGCGCCCGCCAGGAGCCGGCCGGGGCTGTAGCGGGGGATGACCAGGGCCCAGATGTACCAGTTCAGGGTTCCCTGCGTACCGGAGGCGGTATCGCCGCCGGTGAGGACGCTGGTGGCGTTGTGGAGCAGGCAGCCGGCGACGGCGTGGTAGGCGTCCTCCCGGTCCAGTCCGAGTTCGTCGAGGCGGCCGATGAGCAGGCGCGAGTGGGTCAGGACGTTGCCGTAGGCGCAGTCGTAGGGGATGTCATACAGGCCGGCGGCCCAGATGCTCAGGCTCATCTGGGTGAGTTCGTCGGGGAAGGGCGCGCGCCCGTGGCGGATGTAGCCGGGGCCGGCGCAGTTGTAGCCGTTGGTCAGCCACCACAGTTCGTGGGGGACGTCGAAGGCGAGGCCGGTATCCCCGTGGTGGGTGCGCAGGCGGTGGACGTATTCCTGGAGGTCGATGTCCATGGCGCCGGTGACGACTTCGACCATGCTCGCCTGCGGTTCGGTGCCGCTGCCGGAGCGGGGAGTCGGGAGGTGGACGTCGTGGGAGTCGAAGCCGTCGCGTACGACCAGGGCGTGGTCGTCGATGCCGCAGATGTACCAGGCCATCGCCTCTCCGTCCGCGGTGCCGTAGGTCATCGCCCAGGAGCCGGTCCAGCCGTAGACGCAGGTGGGGGTGTTCTCGTCGCGCCAGGCGAAGCCCAGTTCGGCGCAGAGGGCGGTCCAGTCGTGCGGCGGGTTGAAGTTGCGGCGCCCGAGGTCCTTGGGCGGTAGCAGGCACAGGGTGTCGGTGGAGTCGGCGGGGTGGGACGGGTGCTGGACGGCGACGTCGATCAGGGCCGCGTCGGCGGGTGCGGGGACGGGGCGCGCGAGCGAGGCGAGGGTGCTGGTGAGGCCGACGAGGAGGTTCATCAGCCAGACGGGCAGCAGGGCGTCGTCGTCGAGGACGTGGGTGTGGGCGGCCCAGTCGGCACAGGCGTCGAGGATCGGGGTGAGGTCGGCATCCGCGAACGGTGCCCGGGCCCGGTCGAGGGCGGCTCGGGACGCCGGGTCGAGCGGTCGGCCGTCACGGGAGTGGCTGTGGTACCACAGCAGCACGCAGGCGGTGCGGATCATCTCGTCCAGCCCGTTGACGTGCGCGTCGAACAGCAGGTCGCTGCGGTAGGTGCAGTGGGCCGCTAAATCCTCGGCGGTGTCCCATGCCTGGTGGAGCGGCTGCGGTTGGGGGCGCAGGGGCAGCCGGCCCCGTTCGTGCGCCAAGGCGATGCTGGAGCGAAGGCAGTTGCCGAAAGACATGGCAGGGGTGGTTGCTAACACGACTCTCCGTGATCCAGAGGTGAAGAGGGGGCATCGGCGATCGGGGGAAGGTGTGCGCAGTGGGCCGAAAGACGTGCGCAACACGGCCCGAGGACGCGTCCGCGTTTGTTCAACGAGTGCCCGGCCGAGGGCACTAGCGCCAGAGGAAGAAGTCCGACCCGTTCCACGAGCGGGCCATGGAGTGCGCACTGGTGGCAGCGGAGGGGTGCACGGGCATCAACGACCGGTCGACCAGAGTGAGAGGTCGACCGGTCGTTGATGGACGATCACGTTGCCAGGGCTGTGAGCGCCGTCCTGGCTGCTGCCGAGGAAGCGGATGCCGTTGCTCCGTCCACCGGAGCCAGGCCCCTTTGGAGTGCCCTGAAGGTCTCGACCAGAGAGCCGATTCGCCCCAGGCTGCCAGTGAGTGACGGTCAGGTCGGACCGAAGTGAATCGGATGCGTTCTCACGATCTATCTGAGGGTCCTAGACGGCCGCCGGCGGCCTGCCGTACAGCCAGTTGCCCGCGGCGTCGGGGTCGTTGCTGGTGAAGTACTCGACGGTGGCCTGCTCCAGCTCCGACTTGTCGATCACACCGTTGCCGTCACGGTCGAGGCGCAGGAAGCTTTCCTCGATCTCCGCACGGGACATCTTCGGGGACTGCGCCAGGATGAAGCCTGCGTACTCGGAAGGCTGGATCACGCCGTCGCCGTTGACGTCGGCGACGCTCATCACGCCGTCCACCAGGGCGCCGGAGACTTCCTCGAAGAACTCCGGCCGGGCGAACAGGCCCCGGATCGCCGTGAGGAAGGACTCCTGGTGGACCCTGCCCTCCTGGTCGGCGTGGGGAAGCTGGACCGTCTTCCAGGCGGAGCGGTAGGCGTCGACCAGTTTCTGCTCCTGGGGCGACCCGGTGGGGTAGTTGAACTCCTTCGCGGCCCGCTGGCCCATCAGGACGTGGTCCTCTTCCGTGAGTGACCCGTCCCCGTCTGCGTCGAGCAGGTTGAAGTAGTGCGTCATCTTCGCGGTGACGAAGTCCGTGGCGGACATAAGGATTCCTCTCCTGGGCCGGCCAGCTTCTTGCACGGCGCTGGCTGCGCCGAATGAACGATCAAGGTCAGCTGCGCGTAGCGGGCATTGAGCCGGATGTCCGACGCAGGCTGTGCAACTTCAGTCCGACGCCGCATAGTCAGACGCGTATTCACGTGGCCGGAAGATCGCCGTATCGGCGAGCCGACTGCCCCCACGCGACGGAAGGTATCCGGCTGGACGCCAGGTGATCTACTTCACCGCCCGTTCGTAAGCGTGTCGCCCGCCGACGTTGACGCCCGGGGTGTCGGCGGACAACCCTCGAAATGATCACCGGGAGACACCCGACTTCGACACTTGGTGGGCACGTAGGTGCCCGTGATCATGGGGTTGAGCCGGGGTTTTGGGCAGGGCGGGGTGACGGGGCGTGTGCCCACGCTCCCGGAGGATGTTTGGCCTGGTCAGCGCGTGATCGCGGGTTCCAGGCCCGTCCGTCTTTGGCGGCATCGGGATGCCGCAGTCCTTGAAGATCTGTGTCTGCAGGTCGGTGGGCTCGGTGCGCTGGCGGAGGCTGCCAGCGGGGCGGGTGAGGGTGACCTGGTGCAGGCGGCCGAGCTCGTTCCGCCCGGGGACACCGGCGCAGCCGCCGGTGTCCCCGGCACGATGGGACGGCGTTTGGAGTGGGCTGGGTCGGCTTCGTGCGGCGAGCGGTGACCGGGGGATCCGCGAGCTGTGGATACCCAGGACGACCGACTCGTCGGAAGTCCTGGGGCCCGGACGCTCATGTCTCAGTGGCGGTGCGGGCAGGTGTCTGCCGGGCCCGGGCAGTGGCTCGGTTCCGGGGAGACGGGCAGGTGAAGTGTCCAGGCCAGGTTCTGGATGCTCTCGTCCACATGTTGCAGGTGCCGCAGGACGCGTCGCGTCGCGTTGATGTCCTCGGCGTGCGCCCCGGGCTCGCTCGCTCCGAGCTGGGTGGGAATCCCGGGACCGCGTACGAGCGGGGTGTCGCTCCGGGCCTGGGGCGTTGCCCGGCTGATCAGGATGGCGAGGTTGTGGTCGATCCTGCGTGCCTCGTCCACGAGGCGCGGATCGGTGCCGATGCGGACGCCGGCGGGCACCAGTCGGACGGTGGCGGCCAGGCTGCGGGCGTGGAACGCGGCGGTCTCCAGCTGTCCCAGGACGGTGAGCGCGGCGCGCCTTCGGGAGCGCAGCGGGCTGATCGGGGTGATCAGTGGCTGCATCGACAGGCGCAGGCCGTCCAGGGCCGAATCGAGCGCGCGGGCCGGATCGAGCAGGTCGCCGCAGGGCTCGCCGCGCAGCTGGGCCAGCGATCGGGCCAGCACGTCGCGCAGCCGCTCCAGCACGTCGCGCAGCAGCTGGTCGGTGCGTTCGCGGGTGTGTACCGGCAGCACGAGCAGAGCGGCAGTCAGTCCGCACGCGATCCCCAGCGTGGTCTCCTCGATCCGCACCACCAGCACGTCCGGGGTGAGGGCGTGGAGCAGCGTGTAGAGCATGCCGATCATCGTGGTGACGAAGAAGGACATCAGCGTGTAGGACACCGTGATCGTGTAGTACATCCCGAACACGCTGAGGCCCGCCAGGGCGAAGGCCGGCCAGGGTGCGCCGCCTGTCAGGGCGGCGAGGGCGAGCCCGGCGACGACACCCAGCACCGTGCCGATCAGGCGCCGGTATCCCCTGACCAGGACCTCGCCGGTGGAGGAGGTGCCGATGAACACCACCCAGCAGGTGAAGACCGCCCAGTACCAGCGCTGGGGCGACAGCAGTTCACCACCGACGATGGCCACCGCCGATCCGGTCGCGACCTGGAGCGCGGTCCTGGTGGTGGGGCGGACGCGAGTGCCCTGATGTTTCGGTACGGCATCCACCGTCGGCGCAGAGCCCGCCGCATTGCGTTCGGAAGGCGGCCGTGCCGCCTCGGGGGCGTCCTGGATCGCCAGGGTTCGACCGTCGGTGGCCGGACGACGGTGGAACAGGGCGTGGGCGAGGTCCCCGGTGGAGCGGAAGACGTCCTGCATCGCCGGGGACGCGTCGGGCAGTTGCTCGCTGCTGCGGTGGCCGAGCAGCCGGTCGCCGACCTCGCCGGGGCCGGAGCCCGCCGGCCGTGGACCCGAACCGTGCGCTGCGCGCAGCGCACGCAGCTCCGAGGTCAGTACGGGCAGCGTCGCCGTGTCACGGGCGTCTGCGGGGGATTCGGCAGGGCGGGCCCTCGTCAGGTGCTGGGTCAGGGTGTCGACGTGGGCTTCGGGATGCAGGACCCGGAGCACGAGGACGGCCAGCCGTTCCACGGCCGTCTCCGCTTCGGCCACGTGGCGCCGGACCCCGGTGGCGGTGCGCTCGTCGGTCGTGCCGGCTCCCAGCTGCTTCTGGATCATCAGTGCGCCCATGTGCAGGCGGGTCACCCGCCGGCGCAGGACGTTCCCCACCCGCTGGGCGCGCCGCGCCTGCCGTCCGCCCTCGACCACATCGATCAGCGCGTCGAGCACCAGCGCCAGGCGCAGGTCGAAGGCCCGCTGCAGCCGTGCCAGCGTCCGTTCCGGTGGCGAGCGCAGGACGGTGAACCGGACCAGCGCCGAGCTGCCGAAGGCCACCAGCACGGCCAGGGAAAGTTGCGGCAACTGCCCCACGCGGGTCCCGACGAACTGGGTCACGAAGAAGAGCTGGAAGGCGAAGACGCCCAGAGTGGTCGCACGCGGGCCGAGCCACCGGATGTGGATGGCGGTGAAGATCAGGAGCACGAACACCGCGTCCGCCACGACCCGGTACGGTGCCAGCGCGCTGCCGACCGTCATGATGGCCAGGGAGACCGGCACGCCCATCGCCAGGGTGAGCGCTTGGTCGCGCGGCCGGGGTTCGGTGACCGCGGCCGCGCTGACCATCGCGGTGAGGGCACCTGTCACCAGGATCGGCACCGGGGCAGACAGTGCCGTGAGGGCGCCGAGCGTCAGCAGCACCGCGCCGACCGTGCCGAGGGCGGAGAGCAACCGGAGCAGTCCGGGATCGGCTGCCAGGAACCGATCGTAGGCATCTGCCAGTCCTTTTCGTGTTCGCCGCATGCCCCGGCCGCCCTCCTCGCGGGACCGATGGTGGATGTCCTACGCCGCCGACTCGTCGAGCGAGGCCAGGAAGTCGTCCACGCTGACCACGTTGTGGGAGACCATGGTCAGGCCGCGCATCATCGCCTGGTAGGTGACCAGGCCACCGGGAGCGGCTATCGCGTCGGTGAACGCCGTGACGTGGTAGCCGCGCTCCATGGCGGTGCGGGCCGTCGATTCAACGGCCATGATCCCGGAGACCCCGGCGATCGCCAGGTATTCGACGCCGCGCTGCCGGAGCTGGAACTCCAGGTCGGTGTGGTGGAAGACGTCGAGGCTCTTGTGCGGCGCGAGGACCACGTCTCCCGGGTGGGGAGCCAGGTCCTCGTGGAACTCGGTGCTCCAGGTGCCGGCGCCGAACATCCGGTTGTCGAACATCTGCCGGTGGATCCCGGAGACGTGCTTCCACGTCGAGTAGTCCTCGTCGGTGAAGGAGGTCGTCGAGTAGAAGACGGGAACGTCCTTGTGTCGCCGGACGCCGGCGATGAGCTTCTTCAGGTTGTCGATCGTGCCCAGCCGTTCGTATTCCGGCGCGTAGATGGAATACGCCTTGCCGTCCTTCGAGAAGTTCTCGTTGACGAGGTCGACGAGCAGCAGTCCCACTCGGCCGTGTTCGTAGTTGGTTGCCATGGCTGTCCTCCAGCGCAGAAGTCGTCATCGGTGGACCCGGAGCGGGTATCGTTACAAGCAATGACTGTAACGTAAATATGGTCCGAGCGCAGCCCCGCGTCGCCGCCCCGTGTCGCCGCCCCGTGCGGCCCGCATCGCAGGCGCTGCTCGGCAGGGGGCATGACCGCTCACGGCCCACCGGGGCCGGGCGTCGATGTCACCCGTGACCGACTTGCGGTCATTGGCTCAGGTCGGGCCGTGCTGCCAGGCCCGAGCGGCGACTTCGACGCGGTTGCGGGCGCCGGGTTTGCGTTGGGCGTTGCCGAGGTGGGTCTTCACCGTGGAGAGGGTGACGGAGAGGGCGGCGGCAGCTTCGTCATCGGTCAGGCCGCGGGCGACCATGGCGACGGCGTCCTGTTCGCGAGGGGTGAGCGGCTCGTGCGGCGGGGGAGCGTCCGGCCCGGGCCGGAGCGGCTGCCGCGCGGGCTGGGCGGCCAGCCGCGCAGGGCACCACCCGCATGCTGAACCTGCTCTACGCCCCGCGGTCCTGACGGCGATCGGGGACGTGTCGAAGCTGGTCAAGCAGGGGCTGGAGGAGGGGTGGGCCGCGAACATCGAGATCGACGGCCCGCACTACCGCCGCAGTGTGATCGAGCCGCCCTCGGGGCGGACCGAGTACTTCAGCATCACCGCGGTGTACATGAACAGCGTGTCGGCCTATCGGGGCCAGTTCCACCAGCACCCCTACGGCGAGATCGACATGGTCGTCCCGATCGACGCGGGCGCCGAGCTCCGCGGCCCGCACGGCTGGCAAGGGGCGGGCTGGACCGCCCCGGCGCCGGCGAGCAAGCACTACCCCGAGGGCCGTGGCGGCGGGCTCATCGCCCTGTTCTACCTGCCGGCGGGCCGCATCTCCTACGACGCCGGGCCGGGTGCCAAGTAGGCGCCGGGGAACGGCGACAGGCCGCGCAAGTTTGATGAAGGAACGGATTGGAGCGCTCTGCTGATGGACAAGGTGGCGGCCACTGCCGGGGAGGCAGTGGCGGACGGCGCATCACTCGCCGTCGGCGGATTCGGCCTGGTCGGCGTCCCGAACGTGCTGATCCAGGCGCTTTTCGAGCGCGGTGTCACGGGACTGCGCGTGGTATCGAACAACTGCGGCGGTGGCGGCGGGGGCCCGGGCATCCTGCTGGCCGCCGGAAGGATCGCGCGGGTGACCGCGTCCTACATCGGCGAGAACAAGGAGTTCGCCCGCCAGTACCCGCCGGTGGCCCGGAAACCGGTGGACGGTTCAGGGACGGGGCATGGTCCGCTCGCCGATCAGGCCGGCACGCAGGGTGGAAAGGATGCGCGAGAGCAGTCGGGAGACCTGCATCTGGGAGACTCCGATGCGCTGGGCGATGGCGGTCTGGGACAGTTCCTCGACGAAGCGCAGGTGAAGGATCAGGCGCTCGCGTCCGGTGAGGCAGGCGATCAACGGCCGCAGTGACTGGAGCTCGTCGACCAGGGGCAGGCGGGCATCGTCGAAGCCGAACGTGCGCTCAAGATCTCCCTGTCGGAGTCCGGCTTCCAGGAGCGCGTCCAGCGAGGTGGCGGTGGAGGCGTTGCCGGCGGTGAGCGCGTCGAGAACGTCTGCCGGACTGATCGAGAGGTGTTCGGCAAGGTCCGCCGCGGTCGGGGCGTGTCCGAGGTCCTGTTCGAGGTGGGCCCGGGCGTCGGCCAGCGTGAAACGCAGGTCTCGGAGGCGTCGTGGCACATGGACGGCCCACGTGGAGTCGCGGAAGAAGTGCTTGATCTCGCCGACGATGGTGGGCATCGCGAAGCTGGCGAACTCCACACCCCGTGCGGGGTCGAAGCGGTCGATGGCGTTGATCAGGCCGATCGTGCCGACTTGCAGGACCTCTTCGTAGGCCGCCGGCCGAGTGCCGAGGCGGCGGGCGGCGAACCTGACGAGGGAGAGGTTGAGTTCGATCAGGGTCGCGCGCACCAGGGAATGCGCCGGTGTGTCCTGTACCAGCACCGCCAGCCGCACCAGAAGTGGCCGGGAGAGGTCCCGGGCTTCGCCGTTGGGGAGGGCTCGTGGGTGGGGGAGCGAGGCCGGGTCGGCCTGTTCCCCGTCCGACGCCCGAACCGCGGACAGGGGAAGGTGCGGTCGTGGGCGGCGGGATGCCGTCCGTCCGTACGAGGTGCGGGTGGGGGCGGCCGCCGGGCTGGAAGGCGGTGCGGTGCTATTTCGCCGTCGCCACGGGGGACCGGATCGTACCGGCGCGGGGGCAGCGGGAGACGGCGGCGCGGATCGGCGCCGTCTCGGTGGAGGTCGCGGCGGGCCACACCGCGATGCTCGGGTGCGGCGAGGAGATCGCCGGCCTGATCACCCCGGCGGCCGAGGGCGACCGATTCGGGGCACCTGCGCGCGTCATGCCAGGCGCGCAGGTCCCGCTTCGCGGCACCTCCTCGTGATCGCCGTGCCTGTCAGGCATTCGGGAGTCGGCACGGTCTTCCAGCCCGTCGGGAGTCACTCATGCTCGTCTGCCCGGATCGTGGGCCACAGCACCGCCACCACGCGTTCCGCGTGGTCGGCGGGCACGGGTGCCCCCGTCTGCAGGTAGTCGCCGAAGTAGCTGCCGAAACAGAGCACGACCACGGTGTCGAGGTCGGCGTCGTCGCGTACCGCGCCGGCGTCCTGCAAGTGGCGCAGGGTCTGCATCAGCTCCGCGCAGCGCGGCTTGTTGCCGTGCTCGCGCATCTGCTCGAACAGCGTCGGCTCGCGCTCGGCCTCGCCCATGAAGTTGCCGTGCAGCGACATGGCCCGCTCGTTGTGATAGCGGGGGTCCAGGCGCCTGATGGCCTCGGTGAACGCCTCCACGGGCGCCATCGCGTCCACGTCCATGGGCGGGTACGCCTCACGCTGCCGCTGCAGGCCGTAGTGGAGCGCGTCCACCACCAGCTCGTACTTGTTCGGCCAGCGCCGGTACAGCGTGGGGCGCGTCACACCCGCGTCCGCCACGACGTCGCCGATCGTCATCCGCGAGTAGCCATCGGTGGCGAGACGTTTGCGGGTGGCCTGGAGGATCGCCTCCTCGATCGCCGGATCCCGCGGCCTGCCACCGGGATGGGGCGCGCGCTCCTGCTCGGGTGCGGCTGCCTCTGTCCCCGCCTTGGAGTGCGGGCGGCGGTTGCGACCGGCGCTCGTCTGGTCCTTGCTGCTCACGGCATGTCCCTTCCTGTCGGCACCCACACTAGCCAGCCGTGGGTCGCGCAGGCAGCAGTTTAGTTTCATCAATTGACTGTAACGAAACTTGTGGTGCATGGTTGTCCCGCCGGGACGGCGCGCCACTGGGGCAGCAGATACCAGGCTGCCGCCCGTCCCCGTGCCGGGAGCGGAGACAGACGCGGTCCGGCCATCCATTCGCGGCGTCCGCCGCATGAAACACGCAAGGAATCCCATGAGCACCGAGAAGCACACCGGTCGTGCCGCCGCAGTCGCCGCCACCGCGGCGGCGGTGGTCGCCTCCCTCACCTCCCTGTCGCCCGCCGTCGCGGAGGAGCAGGGCAGCTCGGCGCCCAAGCCCACCGTGGTCCTCGTTCACGGGGCCTTCGCCGACGCCTCCGGCTGGAACGACACCGCCAGCCAGCTGCGCCACCAGGGCTTCCCGGTCCAGGCGATCGCCAACCCGCTGCGCGGCCTGGACTACGACACCGCCTACCTGGAGGGTCTGCTCAAGGGCATCAAGGGCCCGAAGATCCTCGTCGGCCACTCCTACGGCGGCGCCGTCATCACCGACGCGGCTGCCGACGTCCCCGAGGTCAAGGCGCTGGTCTACGTCGCCGCCTTCGCGCCCGACCAGGGCGAGACGCTCGGCGGTCTGCTGGAGCAGCACCCGGACGCGAGCGTGCCGCCGCTGCCGCAGCAGGCGTTCCAGTTCACCCGGCCCGACGGGACCACCGGCACCGAGGTCATGCTGGACCCGGCCAAGTTCGCCGACGCGTTCGCCGGTGACGTGCCCGCGAAGACCGCGGCCCTCATGGCCGTCTCCCAGCGACCCATCGCCGCCGAGGCGTTCGGACAGCCGGCCAAGCACGCCGCGTGGAAGACGATCCCGTCCTGGGCCGTGGTCGCCACCAACGACCACGCCATCGCCCCGAGCCTGGAGCGCTTCATGGCCAAGCGCGCGGGCGCCCACGTCACCGAGGTCCGCAGCTCCCACGCCGTCATGGTCAGCCACCCCGCCGCGGTCACGGACGTGATCAAGCAGGCGTACCGCGCCACCCGCTGACCCCGTGACTCCGCGCGGCAGGACCCGTACCCCCGTAGCCGGGTCTGCCGCGCGGACCCGGCCCCCCGGCCGGTGCCCCCCCGAGCCGCCGGGCGGGCCGCCCGCAGCTCGCCTGAACCGACACGTGTCCCGCCCTCTGGGCGGACGTGCCACGATTTCGAGGAAGCCATGAACCTGTTCGACTCCGCCCGGTGGTCCGGAAAGATCAACATCGACGGCTGGCACGACGCCGCCGGCGGCAAGACGGCCGTCGTCAACCCGTCGACCGGCGAGACCCTGGAGCACATCGGCTCCGGCGACGCGAGCGACATCGCCCGTGCGGCCTCCCGCGCCGCCGACGTCCAGCGCGACTGGGCCGCCACCCCGCACACCGAACGCGCCGCCATCCTGCGGCGCGCGGCCGAACTGTTCGCCGCCACCGCACCCGAGATCCAGGACTGGTTGATCCGCGAGAGCGGCAGCACCCGCGCCCGGGCCGTCTTCGAGACCGACCAGGCCGAGCAGGAGTGCTACGAGGCGGCCGTGCTGTGCTCGCACCCGATCGGGCAGGTCATGCCCTCCACCGAGCCGCGCCTGAGCATGACCCGCCGGATGCCCGCCGGCGTCGTCGGCGTCATCTCGCCGTTCAACGTGCCGCTGATCCTGGCGATCCGCTCCGTCGCCCCGGCCCTCGCACTCGGCAACACCGTCGTCCTCAAGCCCGACCCGCGCACCGCCGTGTCCGGCGGCGTCACCATCATGCGGATCTTCGAAGAGGCCGGCCTGCCGCAGGGCGTCCTCACCATGGTCCCCGGCGACGGCGCCGCCGGCGCGGCGCTGGTCGACGACCCGCACGTGCGCGTCATCTCCTTCACCGGCTCCACCGGGGCCGGCCGCAAGGTCGGCGAGGCCGCCGCCCGCGCTGTCAAGCGCGCCCACCTCGAACTCGGCGGCAACAACGCGATGATCGTGCTCCCGGACGCGGACCTGGAGCGCGCCGTCTCCACGGTCGCCTGGGGCTCCTTCTTCAACCAGGGCCAGGTCTGCATGGCCACCGGCCGCATCCTGGTCCACGCCGACATCGCCGAGGAGTTCACCGCCCGCCTCGCGGCGAAGGCCGAGCAGCTCTCTGTCGGCGACCCTGCGTCCTCCGACGTCGACCTCGGCCCGCTGATCAACGCCCACCAGCGCGACATCATCCACTCGCAGGTCACCGCCAGCATCGAAGCCGGCGCCCGCGTGCTGGCCGGCGGCACCTACGACAACCTCTTCTACCGCCCCACCGTCCTCGTCGACGTCCCCGACGACGCCCCCGCCTACGCCGAGGAGGTCTTCGGCCCCGTCGTGCCGGTGCGCACCTTCACCACCGTGGACGAGGCCGCGCAGCTCGCCGCCGACGACCAGTACGGCCTCTCCCTCGCCATCCTCACCCGCGACGTCATGGCCGGCCTGGAACTGGCCGAGCGCATCCCGAGCGGCCTGGTGCACATCAACGACCAGACCATCAACGACGACGCCCTCATCCCCTTCGGCGGCGTCGGCTGGTCCGGCACCGGCGCCCGCTTCGGCGGCGAGGCCAACATCGAGGCCTTCACCGAGACCCGCTGGATCACCGTGCGCGCGAACCAGCCCGTCTACCCGATGTGACGTAGCCACCCACGGCCCACGCCGTCGCCGGCCACGGGCCGGCCCCGCACCGACCACGGTGCCGGGCCGGCCCCGCGCCCCCTCCTCCCGCAGTCACCGAAAGAGCACCCCGCGATGTCCGACCTGACCTTCCTCGCCATCTCCGGCAGCCTGCGCCGCACCTCCCACAACACCGGCCTGCTGCGCGCCGTCCGGACCCTCGCCCCCGCCGGCGTCACCATCGACCTCCACGACGGAGTCGGCACCCTGCCCCACTTCGACCAGGACCTCGAAAACGGCCCCGAACCCGCCGCGGTCGCCGACCTGCGCCGCCGCGTGCGGGAGGCCGACGGCGTCATCATCGCCACCCCGGAGTACAACTCCGCGATCCCCGGTGTCCTGATGAACGCCCTCGACTGGCTCTCCCGCCCCGCCGGCCGGCACGCCCTGCGCGGCAAGCCCACCGCCATCCTCGGCGCCTCCCCCTCCCAGTTCGGCACCGCCCGCGGCCAGCTCGTCCTGCGCCAGATCCTGCACCGCATCCAGACCCCGGTCGTCGCCCACCCGGAGGTCACCGTCTTCCAGTCCCACCACCGCTTCGACGCCGACGGCAACTTCACCGGCGACGACCTCACCGAGAGCCTGCTGCAGGCACTGCTGGCCGAACTCGTCGTCCTGGCCGAGGTCAACTCCCCGGCCCACGCCGTCTGACAGCCCACGCCGCGCCGCCCGTCACCGGGAGGGCCGGCGTCCAGGTCCGAGACCACGAAGAAGGAGGACGGCGGTGACCAGGTCCAGCAGCAACTTCACGTTCCCGGGATCCCAGGGCGCTCCGCTGGCGGCGACCCTCGAACTACCAGAGGACACCCCGACGGCGTACGCGGTGTTCGCGCACTGCTTCACCTGCGGCAAGGACAGCCACGCCGCCTCCCGCATCTCCAAAGCCCTCACCACGCACGGCCTCGCCGTCCTGCGCTTCGACCTCACCGGACTCGGCCACTCCGACGGCGACTTCGCCGACACCACCTTCAGCTCCGACGTCGCCGACATCGTCCGCGCCGCCGACCACCTTCGCGACCACCACCAGGCCCCGTCCCTGCTCATCGGGCACTCCCTCGGCGGAGCCGCCGCGATCGCCGCCACCCACTGCATCCCCGAAGTGCGGGCGGTCGCGACGATCGGCGCCCCGGCCGAACCCGGCCACGTCGCCCACCAGTTCGCGCCCCACCGGGCGGAGATCACCGAGCACGGTGAAGCCGACATCGACCTGGCAGGCCGGATCTTCCGCATCCGTCGACAGTTCATCGACGACCTGCTCGCTCAGCCCCAGGCCATGCGCATCCGCACCCTGAACGCGGCCCTGCTCGTCATGCACTCCCCGACCGACCGGACCGTCGACGTCGACAACGCACGGCAGATCTTCCAGACCGCCCGCCACCCCAAGTCCTACGTCACACTGCCCGGTGCCGACCACCTGCTGAGCCGACACGCGGACGCCGAGTACGTCGCCGCCGTCCTCGCCGTCTGGGCCACCCGCTACACCCGACCCCTCCCGACCACGTCCGCCACGGCGTGACGGCGACCGGCCGACAACCCGCCACCCCACGAACCCAGGGAGAGACCGACATGCCCGAACACGCCACCGCCCCGCAGGTGACCACCCTGTCGGCAGGCCTCGGAAGACCGGAACCCGGCCTCGTCATCGTGACCGAGAACGGAGCCCGGCCCTACGGCCAGTCGGTCAGAGCCGGCCGGCACCTCCTGGCCGCCGACGAGCCCCGGCCCGACGGACAGGACACCGGCCCCGGCCCCTACGACCTGCTCCTCGCCGCCCTGGGCAGCTGCACGTCCATGACGGTGCGCACGTACGCCGACCGCAAGGGCTGGCCCCTCGACCAGGTGACCGTCTCCCTGCGCCACGAGCGCGTCCACGCCGCGGACTGCGCCGAGTGCGACAACGCCGGCGCGGGCGCTCTCGTCTCCAGGATCACCCGGACGATCCGCCTCGACGGCGACCTCGACTCCGACCAGCGAAGGCGCCTGATGGAGATCGCCGAACACTGCCCCGTGCATCGCACCCTGACCGCGGGCGCGGTCGTCAGCACCACCGAAGCCCCGGCCCAGCCGTGACCGCCGAGCCTGCGGCGCCGGACTACACGACGGACACCCGCGCCGCGCTCGCGGTCATCGCCGCGCACGGCCACAGCGGCCACCCGCCCACCGATGCGGCGCAGGCGCGGGCCGGTCCCGCCCTCGCGGCGGTGATCGGACCGCCGCCGCCCGTGGCCGAGGTGAAGACCACCACGGTGCCGGGTCCCGGCGGCCCGATCGCGCTGACGGTGTACCGGCCGACCCTCGGCGCGGGACCGCAGCCGGGGCTGCTGTACTTCCACGGCGGCGGGTTCGTCATCGACGGCGACCGCAGCCACGACGGATTCCTGCGGGCCCTGGCCACCGGCACCGGGCACGTGGTGCTGTCCGTCGACTACCGCCTCGCCCCCGAGCACCCGTTCCCGGCCGCCGTCGACGACGCCGAGGTTGCGGCCCGCCATGTCGCCGCGCACGCCGGGCAGTTCGGCATCGATCCGGAGAAGCTCTCGGTTGCCGGGGACAGCGCCGGAGCCGCCCTGGCCGCCGTCACGGCCCAGCTGGCCCGCACCGGCGAAGCGGCCCTCGCCGCGCAGGTGTTGATCGTCCCCCAGACCCTGTACCCGCCGCAGGCCGACACCGTGAGCCGCCGTCGACTCGGCGAGGGCTTCTACCTCACCACCGAGCTGCTCGCCTGGTTCGCCGACCAGTACGTGCCCGACCCGCAGGACCGCAGCGACCCTCGCGCCGCCCCGGCGCTGGCCCCGGACCTCACCGGCCTGCCCCCGGCGCTCGTCGTGACCGCCGGACTCGACCCGCTGCGCGACGAGGGCGAGCACTACGCCCGGGCCATGGCCGCCGCCGGGGTGCCCGTCCGGCAGCGGCGGCTCGAAGGAGCCTTCCACCTCCTGTGGCTGGCCACGAAGACCAGCCCGGCGATCCAGGCCGACCTCATCGGCCTCATCACCGAGCACCTCGACAACCCGCAGTGACAGGAACCCGCAGGCACCACCCCGATCCAGTCCCGGATCGTCCCACCACCCGGAGAGGGCCGGAGCGAGGGTTCCCGGCATCTGGCCGTCTCATGCCCTCGGCGGCCGCCAACGCCACCGACCGCCCCGTCACCGACGAACCCGCCGCTCGGGACGGGCTGAACTTCGGCTTCCTGCCGTCAGGACCATCACGTCCAACGCCGTGACCTTCCGGGCCAACCCGCTGAAAGCAAAGGAGGACGAACACATGAAGGTCGAGATCTTCAGCGACATCGCCTGCCCGTGGTGCTACATCGGACAGGTCCGGTTCGAACGCGCCCTGGAGGAATTCCCCGGCAAGGCCGATGTCGAGGTGTCCTACCGCCCCTACCAGCTCAACCCGACCATGTCGTACGAGCCGCAGCCACTCCTCGACTACTACCTCGCCCGCGGCGGCCTCGCCTTCCGCGACGACCACGCGCGGACCGCCGACGTCGCCACCGAGGAAGGGCTCCACCTCGACCTGGAGCGGGCACTCGCGGTCAACACCCTGCCCGCACACCGACTCGTGTGGCTCGCCGAACGCGACTACGACGCGGGCGTCCAGCGCGCGGTCAAGCACGCGCTCATGCGCACCTACCTCGCCGACGGCGGCAACGTGGCCGACCTGGACACCCTCGTCATGCTCGCCCGGCAGGCGGGGATGGACCCCGACCAGGCGAGGACCGACCTCGCCGACGACACCGGCACGGAAGAGGTCAAGGCCGAGATGCGCCACGCGGACCAGATCGGCGTCCGGGCCGTGCCGACCTTCGTGTTCGACGGCCGCCTCGCTGTGCGTGGTGCACAGTCCGCCGCCACCTTCCGCAAGGTCCTCCAGGACGTTGCCGCCCAGAGCGCACCTTCCACTCCCGACACCGGCGCCTGCGCGGCCGACAGCTGCGCGATCTGACCCGGCCGGCGCCCGAGCACCCCACCACCAGGCCCCTGCGGGCCCCGGCCCGCGCTGCGGGAGACCTCCCCGGGGCAGCGGCCCAGTCCTTCCCGCCGCCCCGGGCGACCGGCACACCCCACCAGGAGACGTACCTTCATGACCGACAACCTCAAACGCCTGGCCGACGAAGCCGTCGCGATCTGGCTGGACGACCTGTCCCGCGCCCGCATCACCTCCGGAAACCTCGCCGACCTCGTGCGCAACCGCTACGTCACGGGCGTCACCACCAACCCGTCCATCTTCCGCACGGCCATCGCCCACGGAGACGAATACAACGGCGAGCTCGCCGAACTCGCCGCCCTCAACCTCGATGTCACCGCCGAAGAGGCCATCCGCCTGGTCACCACGGCGGATGTCCGCGACGCCGCCGACATCCTCCGCCCCGTCTTCGACGCCACCGACGGCCACGACGGCCACGTCTCCATCGAGGTCGACCCGCGCCTGGCCCACAACACCAGGGCCACCATCGCCGAAGCCAAGCAGCTGGCCCGCCTCGTGGAGCGCCCGAACGTCCTCGTCAAGATCCCGGCCACCAAGGCGGGCCTGCCCGCCATCACCGAGGTGATCGCATCCGGCATCAGCGTCAACGTCACCCTGATCTTCTCCGTCAGCCGCTACCGCGAGGTCATCGACGCCTACTGCGCCGGTCTCGAGAAGGCCGGTGCCGCCGGCCAGAACCTGTCCGGGATCCACTCAGTGGCATCGTTCTTCGTCTCCCGCATCGACACCGAAGTCGACAGGCGTCTGAACGGCCTGGGCACTCCCGCCGCCCGACAGGCCCGCGGAAAGGCCGCAGTGGCCAACGCCCGCCTCGCCTACCAGACGTACCGGGAGTTCCTCGTCGGCGAACGGTGGACCCGGCTGGAGAAGGCCGGCGCCAACCGGCAGCGACCCCTCTGGGCCTCCACCAGCGTCAAGGACCCTGCCTACAAGGACACCCTGTACGTCGACGAACTCGTCGCACCGGGCACCGTCAACACCATGCGCGAGGACACCCTGCGGGCAGTCGCCGATCACGGACACATCACCGGCGACACCGTCACCGGCACCTACGCGCAGGCCCGCGCCGACCTCGACACCCTCGCCCGACTCGGCATCTCCTACGACGACGTCGTCCAACTCCTCGAAGACGAAGGCATCGAGAAGTTCACCCGGTCCTGGAACGACCTGCTCGACTCCACCACCGCCGCCTTCATCCGCCTCACCGCCACTGCCGCCGACACCATCGAGCCCCGCCCGGCAGGAGACCACCGTGACTGAGTGGAAGCACGTGTCCACGGCCGCTCAACTCGCCGCCGCCATCGACGAATGCGCACCCGCCATCCACGTCGACACCGTGATCCACGGCATGCCGATGCTCACACTGCCCCCCGGCACCAGGTTGCGCGGCGGCACCCTCGAGTTCGGTGCGAAGGGCCTACGCCTGACCCAGGACAACACCCTGGAGGACGTGACGATCCGCGCCCCCGAGCACGAGGCGGCCATCCTCAACGACACCACGGTCACCACCCTCGGTAGCCTCACACTGAGACGCGTGCGCACCAGCGGACAGGTACTGCTCCTCGCCCGCGACGCCGTCCGCTCCGGCCACGTCCACGTCGACGGCCTGACCGTCGAGGCCGCCGACCTGCGCGGCCGGACCGACCGCCCGCACGGCTTCGGTGTCGACACCCTCCAAGGAGCCTTCACCCTCTGGAACCAGCACTCCGACCCTGGCGCCGAGATCACCGCCGAACTGCTCGACATCAGCGTCGGCAGCGCCACTCACCCGGTCCGCGGCAGCGGCATCTTCATCGGCGGACACGCCGACCAGGACGCTGCCGTCCCCGGCGGCACCACCCGAGTCACGACACTGCGCACCGGGCAGATCCACACCGACGCCGGCATCCGGCCCGGCGCGCCCGACCTGATCAGCGGCGCCGTCTTCCTCTCCTTCGGCGCAGTGGTCGACGAGGTGCTCAACACCGGGACCATCACCACCCATGGCGCCAATGACATGGCACTCGACAACTGGGGACGGGCGCGGTCCTGGACAGCCACCGCCACGATCACCACCTACGGGCCGAGCGGCATCGGCTTCGTCAACTTCGGGGACCTGGACCGCCTCGACGTCCGGGCCCCCGTCACCACCCACGGCACCGGCGCACGAGGCTTCAACTTCTACGACGGAACGTTGCGGCACGCCTCCTTCGACAGCATCGCCACCACGGGCGACGGAGCCATCGGCATCCAGGTCAGCCGCGACCTGCCACAACTGGACGTCCACGGCGACCTGACCACCTCGGGCGGCACCGGCACCAGCCTCGTACGCGGCGAACAGGTCCAACTCCAGGCCACCGCCCTCAGCATCAAGCAAGGCGGACGGATCGGCCGTGTCACGGTCGGCGGACGTATCGCGACATCCGGTGACGACCTCACCACGGTGACGGTCGACGGCGAGTTGGACGCCATCAGCGCCGGCGGCGGCATCCGGGCAACGGGCCGCCGCGCAGACGCCGTCCACACGCGCGGCGAGGGCACGGAACTGGCCGACGTCGTGCTCACCGCAGCCGACGGAAGGGCAATGGTCTGCGGCCTCGGACGAGCGCGTTCCTAGCCCGACCGAGGCGAACCGCGGCAACCCCGACGTGGGCAGGGCGCCACCGGCACCAACCGACCACCGAGCGCGGACCGTACCGGCCCAGTGCTGCCGGATGCTCCGTCATCAAAGCCGTATCGATGGCAATTTCCGCGTCAATCCGCACCCGGGGCACGCCACACCGGACCCGCTCCGGACCCACCGCACGAGGAGACCTGATCATGGCACGTCCTGTTCTCGCCGCAGTCGACGGCTCGTCCCGCAGCCGCGCCGCAGCGGTCTGGGCGGCCGACGAGGCCGCCAGACGAGGAGACCGAGCTGCTGAGCAATGCCGTTGCCGACTGGCGGGAACGGTTCCCCACGATCGACGTCACCGAGGACATCCAGACCGGCGCAGCGGCCCACGCACTGATCACCGCTTCCGCCCATGCCCACCTTCTGGTCATCGGACGACGCACCCGCCGCCCCCGACTGGGCTTGCACATAGGGCCCGTGGCCCACGCCGTAATTCACCACTCGAAGGTCCCCACCGCCGTCATCCCACACCCCTGAACCCCGCCCGCACACACGACGCGAGGCCGACCGCACGGCCATGTCCAACGCGGCACCCCGCAACCCCTTCGCCAGTCGGCCCCCCGCAGAGGGCACTCGGCGAGGGGCAGGTCGAAGTCCTTGGCGACCTGACCGACCGGGGAAGATCGCCGAGGACTACGCGGTGCTCAGCATCTCGCGGACGGCCGGGTGGACCTGATGATGGGGCGGGGCAACACCGGGCCGGTCTACCCGTGGTTCGGGCAGGACATCCGCGACGGCCTCGCCCTCGCCGTGGAGAACTACGCCCTGCTGCGCAGACTCTGGGAGGACGAGGTCGTCGACTGGGAGGGCAAGTTCCGCACTCCGCTGCAGGCGTTCACCGCCACCCCGCGCCCGCTCGACGGGGTCGCACCGTTCGTCTGGCACGGCTCCATCCGCTCGCCCGAGATCGCGGAGCAGGCCGCCTTCTTCGGCGACGGTTTCTTCCACAACCACATCTTCTGGCCCAAGGAGCACACCCGCCGGATGGTGGCCCTCTACCGCCGGCGCTTCGCCCACCACGGCCACGGGACGGAGGAGCAGGCCATCGTCGGACTCGGCGGCCAGGTGTTCATGCGGCGCAACTCCCAGGACGCGCTCCGCGAGTTCCGGCCCTACTTCGACAACGCCCCCGTCTACGGACACGGCCCCTCGCTGGAGGAGTTCACCCGGGAGACCCCGCTCACCGTCGGCTCTCCGCAGCAGGTGATCGAGCGCACCCTGTCCTCCCGCGAGTACGTCGGCGACTACCAGCGCCGGCCTGCTGCAGCGCTACTGCGTGCCGTTGCGGGAGCGCGGTCACCTGCTGGGCGTCCTCATGGTGATCGCCCCGGACGAGCAGCCGACCGAGGCCGAGATCGCGGCGATCGAGCGGGCCACCCGCGGTGTGGCGGCGCAGTTGTTCGACGGGCAGACGTCCGCGGACGAGACCTCGGCGGGGCAGGGCCGGCTGCTGGAGGGGCTGCTGGGCACCGACGTCGTGGCACGAAGCACCGCCCGGGGGCTGCTGCTGGACCAGGGCGGATCCCCTCGCCGTCTCGCTGGACGTGGTCACAGGGGTGGGGCCCGATGTGCCCCGGCGGGTGGGGTCGAAGGACCCACCCGCCGGGGCTCGCGCTCTCCGGGGTTCGCGGCGCCGGACGCCCCGGGCCGACCACGCTCACGAAGTCGTCCGGTCGGCCCGGGTCCTGCCGGCCGGTCTTCTCCCGTGCGGCCGGACCACGCGGGTGCGCGGCCACGGCCCGCACCCGGCCACGGCTCAGGCGCCGAGGAACTCGATCAGGTCCTTGGTGAACGCGGCCTCGTACGCGCCGACCAGGCCGTGCGGGGCGCCGGGGTAGACCTTGAGGATGCCCTGGGAGAGAAGCTCGGCGCTCTTCTCCGCGGACGCGGCGATCGGGACGATCTGGTCGTCGCCGCCGTGGGCGACCAGGACCGGGATGTCGATCTTCTTGAGGTCCTCGGTGAAGTCGGTCTCGGAGAACGCCTCGACGCAGTCGAGGGCGGCCTTCAAACCGGCCTGCATGCCCTGGAGCCAGAACTCGCGGCGCTTGCCGTCGGAGACCTCGGCACCGGGCCGGTTGTAGCCGAAGAAGGTCTCGCTGAGGTCGTAGTAGAACTGCGACCGGTCGGCCGCGACGCCGGCCCGGATGCCGTCGAAGGCCTCGATCGGGGTGCCCTCGGGGTTGCTCTCGGTCCGGAGCATCAGCGGCGGCACGGCGCCGAGCAGGACGGCCTTGCGCACCCGGTCGCTGCCGTGGCGGCCGAGGTAGCGGGCGACCTCGCCGCCGCCGGTCGAGTGGCCGACCAGGACGGCGTCGGTGAGGTCGAGCTGCTCCAGCAACTCGGCCAGGTCGTCCGCGTACTGGTCCATGTGGTTGCCGTCCCAGGTCTGCTCGGACCGGCCGTGCCCGCGCCGGTCGTGGGCGATGACCCGGTAGCCGGCGTCGGCGACGGCGACGGCGAGGCTGTCCCACGCGTCGGCGTTCAGCGGCCAGCCGTGCGAGAGGACGACCGGACGGCCGGTGCCCCAGTCCTTGTAGAACTTCTGCGAACCGTCGGTCAGGGTGATGAACGGCATGATGTGCCTTTCCAGTTGCTGGTATCGACCGGCCCGTCGGGCAGGTCGGTGGTGGGCGGAGCGCGGGTGGCGCTCCGGGCATGGGCAGGGACTCGGGCGCTGTGTGCGCGGGGAGCCCCGGTCACTGCCGGGGGCCGTCGAGGATCTCGGGGCCGTGCCGGACGAGCACGCGGTCGCCGGTCGCCGGTCGCCGGTCGCCGGTCATCGGTCGTCGACCGGGCGGAGGAGCGTCAGCGCATCGGGATTCGCCAGGAATCCTGCCGAAGCCGGGTTGCGCGGCCGGATCTTCCCCCGACCGCCGAGACCGAAGCTATCCGCATTTCCAGCGGTCGACTTGACTCGCGACGAAGGGTCGTTGCCTCAGGGTGTACACCGGCTGCTCGGCGCGGTGGATGCCGCGGCATCGTGGCACCGGGCCCGGGCGCCCGCGGACCAGCGGCAGGGCACGGCCGAACAACAGACCGCAGCCGTGGACCGTGGCGTCCCCTCCGGGGCGGCGGTACTCCGCCCGCAGGGAACCACCGGCGGCTTCCGTCCACGGAGGAAAGGGCGAACCCCCGTGCCAAACTTCCCGACAGGTACGCGCACCGGCCTCGCGGTCTCGGTCGTCGCGGCAGCCCTCGCCGTCACCTTCGCCCTCAGCCGCCAGATCGCCCGTATCGGCCAGGACGGCACGGTGCGCGTTCTCGCGACCATGCCCGAGTCCCCGGCCGGTTCCACCGCCCCGGCCCTGTCGTCGCCGTTCCTCGGCGGAGCCGTCCGCTCCCGCGGCGGAACCCCGTGCTTCCTCTACGCCACGGCAGCAGCGACCTGACCGGCCTCTGGTGCCCGCGGCCCGGCGGCACGCCGCAGCGCATCGCCGCCCTGCCCGCCGACGGCCTGCCCAACGGGCTGACGCCCGACCGGACGAACACCACCCCTACGTGGCTGACTCGGTCCTCGGCACGGTCTGGCGCGTGCCGAGCAGCGGAGGCACGCCCACCCGCTGGGCCACCGCGCCGGAACCGGCCGTCGTCAAGTTCCTCGGAGCCAACGGCATCAAGTTCGGGCCGCGGTCGTCACGATGGTCGCGACCGCGGCGCGCGCATGGCCCGTCAACACACCCCCGCGTGGTCCCACAGTGCGTGGAGACCGCCGGCCGCGGTGTCCGCGGCCGGCGGTCGGAGCGGCGGTCAGAAGCCGAAGCGGGTGCGCTGTGCCTCGGGCACCAGGTCGACGTACTCCGGGTGCTTGCCGATCCAGGCGCGGATGTACGGGCAGTAGGGGAGGACCGCGAGCCCTTGCTCCCGGACGGTGTCCAGTGCGGCGCGGGCCAGGGTGCCGGCGAGGCCGCGCCCGGCGAACTCCGGGTCGATCTCGGTGTGGATGAAAGCGATCTCGTTCTCGAACCGGTGGTACTCGGCGAAGCCGGCGAGCGCACCGTCGGCGGTGATCTCGAATCGCGACCGGTCGGGGTTGTTCGCGACGGTGGTCGTCATCGTTCCTCCTGATCTGGGGCTGCGGGCGGTGGCCCGGCCCGGGATTTAATTTAGCATTCAACTAGATGGTGATCAAGTGCCTCGCGCTCGGGCCGTCGGACGGCGATGAAGGCGAGCAGTTCCTCGTTGACCTCGTCGGCGTGCGTCCAGATGAGGCCGTGCGGGGCGCCCTTCAGCACCACCAGGCGGGCGCCCGCGATGCTCCGGGAGAGCGGGACCGCGGTCGAGTGCAGCGGCAGCGTGCGGTCGGCGTCGCCGTGGACGACCAGGACGGGGACGTCGATCCGGGCCAGGTCCGCGCGGAAGTCGGTGAGCCGGGCCGGGGCGCGGTCCAGGGGCGCCCCGGCGGAAGCCGAGACGCCGATGTTCCAGCTGTACTGGACCACCTGGTCGCTGACCCGCTCGCCGCCGAGCACGTCCACGTCGTAGAAGTCGGCGAGGAAGCCCGCGACGAAGGCGGGGCGGTCGGCGCGGATGGCGCCCTGGACCTCCCCGAGGACGATGCCGTCCACGCCGTCGGGGTCGGCGTCGGTCCGGATCGGGAACGGTGGCACCGCACCCAGCAGCACGGCCCCGGAGATCCGTTCCGACCCGTGGCCGCCGAGGTAGCGGACGACCTCTGCGGTGCCCATGGAGAAGCCGACCAGGATCACGTTCCGCAGGTCGAGGCGGCTGAGTACGGCGTGCAGGTCGGCAGCGAGGGTGTCGTGGTCGTAGCCGGACGCCGGCTTGTCGGAGGCGCCGAAGCCGCGGCGGTCATAGGTGATCACCCGGTGGCCGGCGGCGAGCAGCGCGGCCTCCTGCTTCTCCCAGGAGGCCCCGTTGAGCGGCCAGCCGTGGACGAGCACCACGGTCCGGCCGGAGCCGTGGTCCTCGTAGTACAGGTCGACGGTGCCGGCGTTCTCTTCGCCGACCGTGATGAAGGGCATGCTGACCGTCCTCGTGGTGCGGGCCGAACAGCGCTGGCTGAAAGGCCGGTTGATCGTGACGTCGGTCAATCCGGTGTACCGCCCGGTCCTCACCTGCGCGGTCCTCAACTGCCTGGTCCTCAACCGCCCGGTCCTCAACGGCCCAGCGCGAGCACGGTGTCCACCGGGAACGGCAGCAGGTCGTGATGCTGGTCCGGCAGGGCTATGACGAGCGCACAGCGCGGCAGCGCCGCGCGGATCCCGCTCAGCAGCCGCACCGCCGTGGGCCGGTCGAGCCCGGCGACGGGCTCGTCGAGGAGGAGCACCGCGGGGTCGCGCAGCACGGCACGGGCGATGCCGAGTCGGCGCCGCTGCCCTTGCGACAGTGCGCTGCCCAACGGCCCGGTGGGTGTGTCGAGTTCGAGGTCCGCCAAGGCGGCGACGGCGAGCGCCGTACGAAGTGTGGCGTCATCGGCGGTGGGGGCGGCCTGGCGGAGGTTGTCGGCGAGGGTGCTGTCCGCCAGCCAGTCCTCGGCTTCGACGAGGGTGAGGGTGGTGGCGACCGCCGCCGCGGGGAGCGCGTGCAAGGGGGAGTCGCCGAGGAGTACGACACCGGGGGAGGGGCTGTCGATTCGTCCGGCGAGCATGTTGAGCAGGGTGCTCTTGCCACTCCCGTTGGGCCCGCTGACCAGGGTGGCGCTGCCCGGTAGGAGGGTGGTCGACCACCGGGCCGCTCCCCGGCCCAGCGGGAGCTCGCGTACGGTCAGCGGCGCGTCCCGGTGGGAGGCGACGGCCGCTCCGGAGGGCAGTGCGCGGGCGCCCGCGAGCAGGTCGGTCAGCCGCAGCGCGGAGTGCGCGGCCGAGCCGTGGTCGCGCAGGATCTGCGGCAGGGCCTCGACGAGTTCGTAGCCGGCGGCGACCAGCAGCGTCTCGCCGATGGCCGCGGCGACCGGCTGGACCGTCGAGCGGCCGGCGAGGGCGAGCAGCAGGACGGCGACCTGGCCGACCGCGGCGAGCAGCCGGAGCAGCAGTCGGCCGCCGCGCAGGGTGGCGAGTGACGCGGCGTCGGCTCGATGGGCGAGCTCCACCCGCTGGGCGACCTGGTCGCGGGCCAGGTCCACGACGTCCAGGCAGTGCAGTTCGGCGAGCGCCGCTCGTGCACTGAGCAGGGCGGATCGGGCGGCGGCCCGTTCGCTGACGGCCTCGGCGCGGTGCGCGAGGGCCCGGCGGTTGGTGCGCACGGCCACGGTGAGGGCCAGCCCGAGCAGCAGCGCCTCCGTGGCCCCGGCCGTAGGATCGGCCACGCCGATCAGCGCCACCACGGCCAGGGCCGTCACGCCGAGACCGGTCAGCGGAGCGAGGGAGCGGGCCGGCAGGGCGCCCACGGCGGCCACGTCGTCGGTGAGCCGGGCCAGCAGCGCCCCGTCCCGCCGCTCCCGCAGCTGGTGGGGCGGGAGCGCGGCGGCGGCGCGCACCATCCGGGTCCGGAGCGCGACGGTCGCGCCGAGCAGCGCGCGGTGGCTGGTGAGCCGTTCGGTGTAGCGCAGCCCGGTCCGGCCGAGGGCCAGCGCCCGGACGGTGCCCGAGGGGTACATCCAGGACCAGGTGGTGTTCGCCTGGAGCGTGACCAGGGCGCAGGAGGTGAGGAACCAACCGGACAGACCGAGCAGCCCGGCGGCGGCCACTTCGGCGCAGGCGGCCAGCAGCGCCCCGAGCAGGAGGTCGCGGCGGTCGCGGCGGTCGGCCGAGCTCCACAGCAGGGTGACAGGGTTCACGCGGTCGCTCCGTGGACGCGGCCCCGGTCGACGCGGATGACCTCGTCGGCGATCCGCAGCAGTTCCGGGCTGTGTGTGGCGAGCAGGACGGTCCGGTCACGCGCCAGCGTGCGCACGGCGGCCATGACGCGCCGTTCGGCCTCCGGATCGAGGTGGGCCGTCGGTTCGTCCAGACAGAGCACGGGCGCGGCCCGCAACAGGGCTCGGACGAAGACCAACTGCTGGATCTGGCCCGAGGACAGCCCGCTGCCGCGCTCGCCGACGACCGCGTCCAGACCGTGGGGCAGTGCCGCCAGCAGCCCGGCGAAGCCGAGCGCGGTGAAGGCCGCCGCGAGGGCGGCGTCGTCCGCGTCCGGGCGGGCCAGCAGCAGGTTGTCCCGCACCGTGCCCGGCAGCAGGTAGCAGGGCTGGCCGATCCAGGACACGGCGCGGGGGTCGGCGGATCGCGTCGTCCCGTCGGCCTGATGGGCACTCGACCCGGAGTCGGCCGCCAGCAGCCCGGCCGCGACGGCGAGCAGCGTCGACTTCCCTGCGCCGCTGGCACCGGTGACGGCCACCAGCCGGCCCGGGTGCGCGGTCAGGGTGACGCCGTCGAGCGCGGGCCGGTCGCGGTCGGCGAAGGTGACGCCGACACCGCGCAGCCGCACGCTGGTCGGCGCGTCGGCGGGTCCGGGCGGCCGGCTGCCCGGACCGGTCCGCTCGGCTTCGGACGCTTCCAGCAGGCCGTTGACGAGGTCGGCGGCGGCGGACGCCTCGGCCCGCGCGTGGTAGCCGCGGGCCAGCTCCCGTACCGGCGCGAAGTAGGCCGGAGTGAGGGTCAGCACGAAGAGCGCCGTGCCCAGTCCCATGGTCGAGGGCACGCCGGGCACGTGCAGGTAGTCGAGCAGCACCAGGCCGCAGTAGGTGGCGACCACGGCGAGGGTTCCGGTGACCAGCAGTTCCACCCAGGCGGTGGAGAGGAACGCCACGCGCAGTACCGCCTGGGTGCGGTCGGCCAGTTCTCGGTCGTCCGCCGCCACGGTGCGGGCGGCCTGCTCGTCGGCGCCCAGGCCGACCAGTGTCGGCAACCCGCGCAACTGGTCCAGCAGCCGGGCGCTGAGCGTCCGGGCGGCGGTCAGCTGGGAGTGGACGGCGGCGCGCGTGCCCATGCCGATGACCTTGAGATTGGCCGGCAGCAGTGGGGTCGCCAGTACCAGCAGCAGGGCGACCAGCCAGCTGCCGGAGGCGATCGCCGCCAGCACGATGCCGCAGGCGATCAGCATGGTCCGGCGCGCCGGGACGTAGCCGGTCAGCCAGTCGGTGAGGCGGTCCACCTCCTCGTCGAGCGCCTGGACGAAGGCGGCGTCGGCGGTCCGCGGCTCCGTGGCGGGGGTCGGCCGCCGCCAGGCGGGCAGGGCGGCGGTCAGCAGCCGGGTGCGAAGCTCGTGCCGGACGGCGGCGGCCGCGTCGTCCGCGGCCCGGTCGCCCGCCGCGAGCAGCAGGGCCCGCAGGACGACTCCGGCGCCGACCAGGCAGGCGGCGGGCAGAACCGACACCGGGGTGACCGCCTCCTGCTGGCCCCGCAGGGCCAGTCGGGCCGCCCAGCCGAGCCCGGCCGCCCACCCGACGGTGCCGAGGACGGCGAGTCCGCGCAGGGTGCCGGCGCGGCGGAAGTCCGGCGCCCGGGCGTATGCCCAGGCACGCAGCCGGTCCAACGCCCGCTGCTGCTCCCGCCGCACCTCGTCGTCGGCCAGCCGCGCCAGCAACGCGGCGGTGTCGCTCATCGCCGCACCGCCGGATCGAGGTCGAACTCGCCCGCTGCGGAGGCCCGCCGGTCACCGACCAGCCAGGCGGTCAGTGAGACGAGGCCGAACAGGACGAGGGCGACCGGGGCGATCCATTCGCCCTTGCCCCCGAACACGTCCTGCGCCACCGCGGCCGTGCCGACACCGAGCACGGTGAACCCGCCCCGCCGGGCGACCGTGCGCAGGATCCCCTCCGGCGCGCCATCGGTGCTCGGCGTTCCGGTGCTCGGCGTTTCGGTGCGGGGCGCCGTGCGGCGGGTCGCCGAAGCCGTCTCCGGGGCCCGCCGGGGTTCGTCGGGAAGGGCGAGCGCGGCCGGTGACGGCGCCCGGTACTTCCCGCGGAACACCCACCAGGCGTAGATGTTGTAGGCCAGCACGACCGGCATGCAGCCCCCGACGCCGATCAGCAGGAACACCTGGGAACCGGTGGGGCTGGCGGCGTCGTGCACGGTCAGCGCGGGCGGCACCACGACCGGTGCGGTCGCGGCCACCAGGGCCAGTAGTCCGGCGACCTGGGAGCCGACCACCGCGATGAACGGACGGGCGTCGGGCGCCCGCCCGAAGCCGTACCAGGCGACGGCGCCGCAGCCGGCGGCCGAGGCCACCGCGAGGCCGAACAGTGCGGCGCGCAGCGGCTGTTCGAAGTGGAACTGCTGGGGGTCGGCCACCTTCAGGCCGAAGCCCAGGAGCAGGGCGGCGGCGACCGTCGCCGCGAGCAGCGGGCGCCCGAGCCGGGCGGCCCGGCGGCGGACGGCGCCCTCCGTCTTGGCGTGCAGCCAGGCGGCGCCGGCCAGCAGGTACAGCGAGGTCAGGCCGAGTGCGCACAGCACGCTGTAGGGGTTGAGCCAGCGCAGCGCACCGCCGTCGTAGACGCCGTGGTGCTGGGGCAGGCCGGTGAGGACGGTGCCGACCACGAGCCCCTGGCAGACCGTCACCACCAGCGAGGAGAGGCCGAACAGCCGCCCCCAGCCGCGCCGGTGGTCCGGTGCGGCGCTCTGCAGCTCCAGCCCCAGCCCGCGCAGCACGAAGCCCAGCAGCATCACGATCAGCGGGAGGTAGAGCCCGGGCAGCACGGTGGCGTAGACCCCGGGCAGCGCGGCCCACAGGGTGACCGCGGCGAGGACGATCCAGCTCTCGTTGGCGTCCCAGGCCGTCGCGACCAGCTCGGTGTACTCCTTTCGCCGCCGGTCGTCGCGGTCGAAGAGGCCGAGGATCCCGATCCCGAGGTCGTAGCCGTCCAGGACGACGTACGCGCCGAGCGCGAAGAGGACCAGTGCGTAGGAAGCGTACTCAGCCATGGGCGGCCTCCGGTCGTGCCGGGCGGCCCGGCGCGGGCCGGGACGGGGGGACGGGGGGCGGCGCGGACACGTCGACGGCCTCCGGCCCGGCCTTCACGGCCCGCGCGATGTAGCGGACCCAGACCGCGACCAGCACGGCGTAGACCGCGACGAAGCCGGCCAGGCTGAGCGCCGCCTCGGTGGTGGACAGGTGGGAGACGGCGTCGGAGGTGCGGATCTTGCCGTAGACCACCCAGGGCTGCCGTCCCGTTTCCGCGGTGATCCATCCGCCGGTGATCGCGATCAGGCCGGCGGGTGTCATCCACACCATCAGCCGGTGGAACCGCCGGGCGGTGAACAGCCGTCCGCGCAGGCGCAGCACCAGACCGGCGAAGGCCATCGCGAACATCGTGAGCGCGGTGAAGTACATCGCGCGGAACCCGTAGAAGGTGCTCCACATGTTCGGGCGCTGGTCCGGCGGGGTCTGGAGCAGGCCGGGCACGTGGGCCTGACCGGTCAGGTCCTTGCCGATCACCGCGCCCAGGTGCGGGATCCCGATCTGCAGGCTGTTCCGGCCCTGGTCGGTGTCGGGGACGACGAGCAGGTTGTAGCCGTCGTTGTCGGTCTTCCAGTTGCCCTCGAAGGCCTCCAGCTTGGCGGGTTGGTGCTGCCCCATGAACGCCGCGGTCTCGTCGCCCGCGTACAGCTGGACGGGCATCAGCACGGTCAGCACCCCGAGCGCGAGGGAGAGCGTGCGGCGGGCGAAGGCGAGCGAGCGCCGCCGCACCAGGTACCAGGCGGCGATGCCGCCGACGAACCAGGCGGCACTGATCAGCACCGCGAGCAGCATGTGCGGGAACCGGTAGGTGAACGCCGGGTTGAGCAGCACCTGTTGCCAGTCACGGGCCTCGAACTGGCCGGCCACCTCGGTGTAGCCGGCCGGGTCCTGCATCCAGCTGTTCGCGGAGAGGATCCAGGTGGTGGACAGCAGCGTGCCGAGGGCGACCATCCAGGAGGCGATTGCCATGGTGCGCGGGCGCGCCCGTCCCTCGCCGTAGAGCATGATCCCGATGAAGCCTGCCTCCAGGAAGAAGGCCGTGATCACCTCCATCCCGATGGTGACGCCGAGGATCGGGCCCACCGCGTGGGCGTAGCTGCCCCAGTTCAGGCCGAACTCGAAGGTCATCACCGTGCCGGCCACCACGCCGAGACCGAAACCGACCGCGAAGATCTTCCGCCAGAAGCGGAACATCTGCAGGTAGAGCGGGTTCCGGGTGCGCAGGTAGGCCGTGTACACGACGGCGAGCAGGATCGACAGCCCCACGGTCAGGGCGGGAAAGGTCATGTGGAAGACGGCGGTGACGGCGAACTGCCAGCGGGACAGTTCCACCGTCGCGGACGACGCCATGGCGACTCCGTTCAGCACGGCGTGGCGGGACGCGGGTGGACTCGGCCGATCACAGCCGCACCAGCGGGGTGTCCACCAGGTGCTCCGCGAGGAACCACACCTGCGCCTCGCCGGTGCGGACGACCTGCGACACCAGCAGGTCGTTCGTACCGTCGTCGCCGAGCGCCGCCACCCTGGCCGCGGCATCGCGGGCGTCGACGAGGATGCCCTCGTGCGCCGACAGCAGCCGCGACAGCATCGCCGGCACCTCCTCGACACCGTCCGGCGGGCGCGGGATCGAGGTGAGCTCCGCGACGTGCCGCGGGTCGCCGACGGCGACCCCGCCCAGGCCCTGTATCCGCTCGGCGAGCGCGTCCACCAGCGCCAGCTGCTCGTCCGCGTGCTTGTCCAGCAGCAGGTGCAGTTGGTAGAAGGTCGCCCCGCGCACCAGCCAGTGGTGCTTCTTGTAGAGGGAGTACAGGATCCGGGTGTCGGCGAGGACCTGGTTGAGCCGCTGGCAGGCGTAGAGGCGCGCGTCGCGGGTCAGGCCGAGCGGCAGTTGGCTGACGGTGCCGAACTCCTGGATCTCCTTGCCCTTCTGGTGCAGCAGCGGCTGGCTGCTGCCGGTGGTGCGGGGGTGGTCGGACCGGCTCATCGGAGCTCCCGTGGGGGTTGTCGGTGGATGGGTGATCCCCACGCTAGGGGCGCCTCCGGAGCGGGCTTGTTCCGAAGTGCACCGGTTGTTGCCACCGAGCGCCCTGAGCGCCCTGAGCGCCCTGAGCGCCCTGAGTGCCCTGAGTGCCCCTGGGCGTCTTGAGCGCTCCGGCCCGCGCCGGTGGCGACGACGGCGCCGTCCCGGCAGTGCGCTGACGGACCGGGGGCAGTGCGCTGTGGGCCAACTCCGGTGCGGGCAACGGTCCTAACGTCCTGTCATGTGTCCGAAGCCGATCTCCGGTCAGCCGGCGGGTCCCGCTCGGACGCTCCCAGTCGCCGCCCGCTCTGTGCGGCGATCCGAACGTGTCGCAGGAGGCTGGAGAGGTGTCTGCAATGCCCGTCGGCGGGCTGGTCCCCCGTGCTGTCGAGGATGCCGCCGACGTCGTCGTCCGCAACGCGAAGATCCACACCGGGGACGTCCGCCGCCCCCAGGCCGGCGCCCTCGCCATCCGCGACGGCCTGATCACGGCCGTGGGGGACGACACGGACATCGCCCCGCTCATCGGACCGTCCACCACCGTGGTCGACGCCGTCGGCCGACGGGTGGTGCCCGGCCTCAACGACGCCCACCTGCACGTGATCCGGGGCGGTCTCAACTACGTCCTGGAGCTGCGCTGGGACGGCGTGACCTCGCTGCGCCAGGCCCTGGCGATGCTGCGGGAGCAGGTCGCCCGCACCCCCAAGGGGCAGTGGGTACGGGTCGTCGGGGGCTGGTCGGCGGAGCAGTTCGCCGAGCGGCGGCTCCCGACGCCCGCCGAACTGAACGAGGCCGCGCCGGACACCCCGGTGTTCGTCCTGCACCTCTACCAGTCCGCGATCCTCAACCGCGCGGCGCTGAAGGCCGCCGGGTACACCCGGGACACCCCCGACCCGAGGGGCGGCCGGATCGTCCGGGGCCGTGGCGGCGAGCCCAACGGCATGCTGCTGGCGGCGCCCAGCGCGCTGGTCCTGTACTCCACGCTCGCCAAGGCCCCGGTCCTGGCGCCCGAGGACCGCAGGACGTCCACCCGGCACTTCCTGCGCGAGCTGAACCGCTTCGGCCTGACCTCCGCGATCGACGCCGCCGGCGGGTTCCAGAACTTCCCCGAGAACTACGCCACGGTGACCGAACTCGCCCGGGACGGCCTGCTGTCCCTGCGCATCGCCTATCACCTCTTCCCGCAGACCCCGGGCCAGGAGCTCGACGACCTCACCCGCTGGATCGAGACGGTCCGCCCCGGTGAGGGCGACGAGTGGCTGCGCCTCAACGGCGCCGGCGAGAACCTCACCTGGGCCGCCGCCGACTTCGAGAACTTCGCCGAACCCCGGCCCGAACTCAATGGCTACGAGGGCGAGTTCGAGAAAGCCGTGCGGCTCCTCATGGAGAACGGCTGGGGCTTCAGGCTGCACGCGACCTACGACGAGACGATCCGGCGCGACCTCGCGGTGTTCGAGAAGCTCGCCGCGGACGGGCTCTTCCCCGCCGGGAACCGGTGGCTCTTCGACCACGCGGAGACCGTCTCGCGGGACAGTCTCGACCGGATCGCGGCCCTCGGCGGCTCGCTCTCCGTGCAGAACCGGCTCTCCTTCCAGGGCGAGGTGTTCACCCGCCGGTACGGCTTCGGCGCCGCCGCCGAGGCGCCGCCGATCCGCGCGATGCTGGACCGCGGGCTGACCGTCGCGGCCGGCACCGACGCCACCCGGGTGTCCTCGTACAACCCCTGGGTCGCCCTGCACTGGCTGGTCTCCGGCCGCACAGTCGGCGGCCTGGCGATCCGACCGCCGCAGAACCGGGTGGACCGGGAGACCGCGCTCGCGATGTACACCACGGCGGGAGCGGCGCTCACCGGCGAGCAGGACGTCAAGGGCGTGCTGCGGCCGGGCTGTTACGGCGACCTGGCGGTCCTGTCCGACGACTACTTCACCGTGCCCGAGCAGGACATCCCGCACATCGAGTCCCTGCTGACGGTCGTCGGCGGTCGGATCGTCCACGCCGTGGCCGAGTACGAGGGCATGGACGAGGAGCTCCCGGCGGTCAGCCCCGCCTGGAGCCCGGTCGCCCACTTCGGCGGCTACCAGGCCCACCGGGACCGGGGCGGCGCGGGCGCCCGCCAGGCCGAGCTGCTCGGCGAGGTCGTCGCCGAGTCGGAGCTGCACCGCCGCTGGCGCGTCGAGCGCGGCCTCGCGACGGATCGCGCCCAGCCGTTCGACCCCTGCTTCCTCCTCTGACACCGCCCTCCCTCGCGCACCCCTCCCTCGCGCACCCCCGGATTTCCTCCGCGGACCACCGCGTGACGGAGCCACCGAAAGAACCGAAAGGACCGTCGTCATGGTCGACTTCACCCAGGTCAGTGCCACCCCGAGCCCGGACCTGCTCACCCCGGACAACTCCGTGGTGCTCTTCGTGGACCACCAGCCGCAGATGTTCTTCGGCACCGGCAGCGGCGACCGCACCGCGATCATCAACGCCACCGTCGGCCTGGCCAAGGCCGCCCGGGCCTTCGACGTCCCCACCGTGCTGACCACCGTCGCCGCCGAGTCCTTCTCCGGCCCGCTGCTGCCGCAGCTCGCGGCGGTCTTCCCCAAGGCCGAGATCCTCGACCGCACCTCCATGAACGCCTGGGAGGACGAGGCGGTCGTCCAGGCTGTCAAGGCCACCGGCCGCGGCAAGGTCGTCATAGCCGGCCTGTGGACCGAGGTCTGCCTGGTCCTGCCGGTGCTGTCCATGATCGACCAGGGCTACGAGGTGTACGTCGTCACCGACGCCTCCGGCGGCGTTTCCCCGCAGGCCCACGAGCACGCCATCCAGCGGATGGTGCAGGCCGGCGCGGTGCCGGTCACCTGGGTGCAGGTGCTGCTGGAGCTCCAGCGCGACTGGGCCCGCACGGAGACCTACGGCGCCGTCATGGAGATCGTCAAGGAGCACGCCGGCGCGTACGGCCTCGGAGTCGTCTACGCGCAGTCCGTCATGGGCGAGCACGCCGCAGGCTGACGGGACTCAGGGAACACAGGGACCAGGAACAGGACATGATGGATACCGGACTGCTGATCCTCCGGGTGGTGGTGGGCCTGCTCATCGCCGGCCACGGGATACAGAAGGTGAGCCGCCGCCTGGGCGGCAACGGCCTGACGGGCGGGACGGAGGAGTTCCGGCACGACGGGTTCGCCGGCGGCCGGCTCACCGCCCTCGCCGCGGGCGCCGGCCAGATCGGTTCGGGCCTGTTCCTGGCCCTGGGCGCGCTCACGCCACTGGCGGCCATGGTCGCCATGGGCGTGATGACGGTGGCGCTGACGGTCAAACTGCCGCACGGGCTCTGGGTGCAGAACGACGGCTACGAGTACCCGCTCGTCCTGATCGTCGTCACGGGATCGCTCGCCCTCACCGGCCCGGGCCGATGGTCCGCGGACCACGCCGTCGGCCTCACCTCCTGGCCGCTCTGGCTCTCGATCGCGTGCATCGCGCTCGGCCCGGCCAGCGGACTGCTCACCCGCGCGGTCCTGCACCGCCCGTCGGCACCCGGGGAGGCGACGGCCGGTGCGCGCCCTACTGACTGACGCCCTCCGGACCCTCGCCCCGCCGCGCACCGACCGGCACGGCCCGCTACCGCCACTGCTGCTCCTGCTGACCGTGGCCACCGGCGTGATCGACGCCGTGAGCTACCTCGGCCTCGGCCACGTCTTCGTGGCGAACATGACCGGCAACGTGGTCTTCCTCGGGTTCGCCCTCGCGGGCGCCCCGGGACTGTCCGCCGCGGCCTCGCTCGTCTCGCTGGGCGCCTTCCTGACCGGAGCACTCGCCGGCGGACGGCTCGGCAGCCGGACACCGGCCCACCGAGGACGCCTGCTGGCCCTGGCCACCGGCATCCAGACGGTCCTCACAGCCGCGGCCGCCGTCACCGACGCCGTCACCGACGGCAGCGGCCGCTACGCCCTGATCGTCCTCCTGGGCCTGGGGATGGGCCTGCAGAACGCGGTGGCCCGCCGGCTCGGCGTGCCGGACCTGACCACCACCGTCCTCACCCTCACCCTGACCGGCCTCGCCGCCGACTCCACGGCGGCCGGCGGCACCGCACCTCGCCCGGGACGCAGGATCCTCTCCGCACTCGCGATGCTGCTCGGCGGCCTCGCGGGCGCGGTACTGATCCTGCACGGACAGCACGTCACCGCCCTGGCCCTGGCCGCACTGCTGCTCCTGGCCACCGCGCTGACCGCCCACCGGGTCTCGGCACCCGACGCCCACTGGGCCCCGCCGGTGGCCTGACCCCACCTCATTCGACGACCCTCACGCGCCCGGCCCCTCCGCGGGGGCCGGGCGCGGCGACGACCGGGAGGTCACCCGATGAAACGACACTTCGTCCGACGCGTGGTCCCGCTGGTGGCGGCGATCGCCGCACTGACCGCGATCCCCGCCGCCTCGGCGACCCAGAGCAGCCCGGCGCAACCGCCGGGCACACACCGGCAGTTCGCCGTCGGCCCGCAGTACGACACCACCCACGTCTACGTCGCGCCGGGCACCGAGCAGGCCTTCGCGGCCAGTTGGGTCTCCACCTTCGGGGGAACCACGATCGGGCCGAACGCCACCCAGGTGACCCCGACGTCCAGCCGAACGCTCTCCGAGCTGGTGCTGTCACCGGTCGGCGCGCTGTCGGTGTTCGACTACACCACCCCCGTCCCGTACCCCTTCGGCACCGAACGCACCGGTTGGCTGGTGACCGACCTCGACCAGGCGGTCCGGGCCGCCCGGGCCGACGGCGCGGCCGTGACGGTCGCCCCGTTCGCCGACCCGATCGGCCGGGACGCCGTCGTCCAGTTCCCCGGCGGCATCAGCGCCCAGCTCTACGTGCACACCACCCCGCCCTCCTACCCCGCTCTGGCGAGCGTGCCGGACAACCGGCTCTACCTGTCGCCGGACGCGGTCGGCGCGTTCCTACGGAGCTACCTCTCCTTCACCGGGGGCCGCGTCGTCTCGGACGACCGGAAGGCCGACGGCGCCGCGATCGGCCTGCCCGGAACGACGTACCGGCTCCTGCGTCTCAGCTCCGGCTTCGGCACCACGACGGTCACCGTCACGGACGGCCACCTGCCCTACCCCTTCGGCCGGGAGCTCACCGGATACGGCGTGTCCGACCTCGGCGCCACCCTGGACCGCGCGAAGGCCGCCGGCGCGTCGGTGCCGTGGGGGCCGGTCTCGGTGGGTGGCCGGGACAGCGCGATGGTGCAGTTCCCGGGCGGCTACCTCGCGGAGATCCACACCGGCGGTTGAAGCGGGTGACGGGTGACGGGTGACGGGTGCCCGGTGGCCGGCCGGCACGGTCGCGCCGTCGTGGTCGCGCCGTCGTGGGCGCCGCCGGCTGTGCGTTCGGCGGCGCCCACGACCGGGTCACACCGCGACGCCGTAGCCGGACGGGGCGGTGACCGGCAGCCGCGCGGTGTCCGGCGCCGAGCCCGTCCCGGCACCTGCCCGCCACTCGCGCGGGGAGACGCCGTACGCGGCCCGGAACGCCCGGCTGAAGTGACTGGCGCTCACGAAACCCCAGCGGCCCGCGACCGCCGCCACGGTCGCCCGGCCCGCTGCCTGGCGGGCGAGGTCGCGGCGGCACATGTCGAGGCGCTGGCGCTGGATCCAGCGGGCCGCCGTCACCCCCTCGTAGCGGAAGAGCTTGTGCAGGTACCGCACGGACACGTGGTGGGCGGCCGCGATCCCTTCCGGAGAGAGGTCCCGGTCGCCCAGGTGACGCAGGATGTGGTCCTTGATCCGGGCCAGCACGGCCAGGGCCGCCTCGGGAGCCTCCGGGACGAACCGACCGCGGCGCTCGTGCGCGAGCACCGCGAGCAGGTCGAGCGCCGTGGTGGCGAGCCAGGACGCCAGCTGCGGCTCCATCCGGTCGGCCGACCGGGAGAGGCACTCCAGGTACGCGGCCACCAGGCGGGCGGTGCCGCTGCCGGCGTCGAAGGCGCTCCCGGTGAGCACCCGCAGGTCCTCCTCGCGGACGCCCACCGCCGACCGCGGCCAGTGGAAGGCCGTGAAGACGAACGGCTCCGGCAGTTCCTTGGCGAACGGCCGCCCGGCGTCGGAGATCGCGAAGGTCCCCGGACGCAGCGACATCTGGCGACCGTCCTGGACCAACCGGGCGGTGCCGCGGTGCTGGAGCGCCAGCGTCAGGTGGTCCTCCCCGCCGTGGGCGATCAGCGCCGCGCTGCGCTCGACCTGCTGCGGGCCCGCCTGGACGAGGGAGACCTGCAGGGCGCCCACCTGGCGGCTGGTGATCGTCGCGGGGGCGGGCACGTCTTCGCGCAGCACCACGTCGAGCGGGATGAAGGTGCGGGACACGGCCTCGTGCCAGAACTCGGCGCGATCGGCGGACGGTAGCGCCGCGGTGTCGAGAACGACGGACATCAGTACTCCTCGGACGGCTGTCGGTCGGACCCTCGGGTCCGCCATGGCGGTGTCGGTCGGGTGAGCGGGGGAGCCCTTCCAGGCGGGACGGCCCCGGAGGGGATCACCAGGAACGGCGGTGCAGGGCGACGTGCACGGTGTCGACGGCCTGGATCAGCGCGGCCCGGGCGGTGCCGGTCGGGCAGACCCCGTCGAGCAGCAGGAAGCCGTGCACGGCGCCCTGGTAGCGCATCGCCACCACCGGCACCCCCGCGGTGCGGAGTCTGGCCGCGTAGGCCTCGCCCTCGTCCCGGAGCACGTCGGCCTCGGCCGTGACGACGAGCGCCGGGGGTAGCCCGGTGAGCTGCTCCAGGGAGGCCCGCAGGGGTGCGGCGGTCGCCTCCGTCCGCCGCTTCGGCTCGGGCAGGTAGTCGTCCCAGAACCTGCGCATGTGGTCGCGGTGCAGGAAGTACCCCGTCGCGAACCGGCGGTAGGAGGGGGTGTCGAAGTCCGCGTCGGTCACCGGGCACAGCAGCACCTGGTGCACCAGCGGTACGTCTCCGCGCTCCCGGGCCAGCAGCGTCAGGGCGGCCACCAGGTTGGCCCCCGCGGAGTCGCCCACGGCGGCCATTCGCCCCCCTTCCAGTCCGATCTCGTGGCCGTGCGCGCGGATCCACCGGGCCACCGCGTAGCACTGCTCGACGGCCACCGGGTAGCGGGCCGCGGGTGCCCGGGCGTAGTCCACGTACACCACGGCGGCGTCGGTGCCCAGGGCGAACTCCTGGACCAGCCGGTCGTAGCAGGCCGGGTCGCCGAGCGACCAGCCGAGGCCGGGCAGGAACAGCACCACGGGGCTCGGCCCGACGGCGCCGACGGGTCTGGTCACCCGGACGTTCACCCGCCCGGCCGGGCCGCAGGGCAGGGCGAGCCACTGCGCCGTGGTGCCGTAGGGGTCGTCCGGGGCGGCGGCCGGTTCTGCCCCCGGCAGGTCCTCAGGGGTCAGGAGGGAGAGGTCCGGCAGTTCCGCCGCGGGCCGACCGGCCTGGGCGTCCAGAAACTCCTGGAGCGCCCGGTCGAGCACCGGTCGTCGGTGCGGCAGGGGGTTGGTGTCGGGCAAGTCTTCGCTCCTGGCTTCGGTTCGGTGGGCGCTGCGGCGCCCGCGTGCGCCCTGGCCGGAACCGGTGTGCGTCGGGCCGGACGTCGAGCGCACCTCACCGTGGTACGCCCAGGCCACTCGACCGTACTGCCGGGGCCGGCGGCGTCGGTGGCCCGACCGCGCCCGGAATTCCGGTCGGCGGTTCGGCGGCCCGTCAGCCGTTGTCGTCGGTCCGCAGCGCGCGCCACTCGCGCGGCGGGACGCCGTACGCGGCCCGGAACGTCCGGCTGAAGTGCGCCGGGTTGACGAAGCCCCACCGCTGGGCGACGGCCGACACCGTCGGCGCGGTGCGGCCGCGCCGCGCCAGCTCGCGGGCACAGGCCTCCAGGCGGCGCTGCTGGATGAACCGGCTCACCGTCACCCCTTCGCCCTCGAAGAGCCGGTGCAGGTACCGCACGGAGATGTGGTGGGCGTGCGCGATCCGTTCCGGCGTCAGCTCCGGATCGCCCAGGTGGTGGTCGATGTACTCCCGCACCCGCCGGACCAGGTGCGCGTTCGGGGCGTCGTCCGTCCCGTCCGCCGCCCGGGAGCGGGCGAGTTGGGCCACGAGCGCGCTGAGCAGGTCGGCGACGCTGCCGGCCAGCCGGTCGCCGACCTGGGCGGAGTAGGAGTGCGCGGAGCCGGCGAGGAGGCCGAGGAACGGCAGGAGCACCGGTCCACAACCCTCCGCCGGGCTGACGGCCGTCGCCGACACGTTCCGCAGGTCGCGCTCCGGCACCCCCAGCAGGCGGCGCGGCAGGTGGAACAGGTGGGTGCGGAAGCGCTCCGGGTAGTCGACGGCGTACGGGCGCGCCGTGTCGTACAGGACGAGTCCGCCCGGCTGCACCTCCGCCCGGCGCCCGTCCTGTTCCAGGACGGCCCGGCCCGACACCTGCACGCTGACCCCGACCTGCGGCTCGCTCCCCGGGGTCCGCGCGATCAGCGCCGCGGTGCGGGAGAACCGGGCGGCGTCCGCCTCCAGTGTGGAGATCCGCACGTACCCGAGCCGGTGCGACTCCAGGACCCCGTCGAACGGCCGCCCGGTGAGCGGGCGCACCTCCACGGGCACCAGCGTCCGCGACATCGCTCCGCTCCAGAAGGCCGCCTTGTCACGGTCCGCGACCGACGCCGTCGTCACCCGCAAGTCCATCTGACCGTCCTTCCGCCGGAGTCCTGCGCACTCTCAGCGTGGCCCGCGGGCGCGGCGGGCCGGTAGGTCATCTGACTGACGTCCTGGCACGGTGTGCCGGGAAGTCCGGCGGGGTGGCCGGGGTGAACCGGTCGAGTGGGGTCTTCCCCAGGTCAGCCGCCGTCGAGGGCATGGGCGAGCGCGGCCCGGGTGGTGATGCCGAGCTTGGGGAAGATCTTGTAGAGGTGGGCCCCGACGGTACGGGGCGACAGCTGGAGCTGCCGGCCGATCTCCTTGTTGGTCAGCCCGGTCGCCGCCAGCCGGGCGATGCGCAGCTCCTGGCCGGTCAGCCCGGACGGGCCCGTGGCCGGCCCGTCCTGCGGCAGCGCCACGGAGTCGCCCGCGGCCCGCAGCTCCTCCTCGCACTGCGCCGCCCACGGGGCGGCCTGCAGACGGCGGAAGACGTGGTGGGCGGCGCGCAGCGTCTCCCTGGCCCCGGGCCGGTGGCGGCGGCGCAGCCACGCGCCGTGGGCGAGCCTCAGTCGGGCGAGGTCGAACGCCCACTGCTCGGCGCCCGGCACGGCGTACGCGGCGCGGTAGGCGGCGTCGGCCTCGTCGTCGTCCGCGGCCAGGGCGGTGGCGGCCGCGTGCAGGAAGGCGTGGCGTCCGGAGACCTCGGCCGAGCGAGCCGCGGCTCCGGTCGCGAGGTGGTCCCGGGCCTCCTGGTGCCGTCCGGTGTGCACTGCGGCCGTCACCAGGTCGAGGACCAGCGTGTGGTGCCAGGGCCGGCCGCCGGAGAGGTGTCCGGGTGGGGTGAGTTCGCAGAAGTGCGCGTACGCCTCCTCGTAGCGCCGGTGGGCGAGCGCGGCCAGGCCGCGCAGGTGGGTCAGGCGGTCCAGGACGTACCGCATCCGGGCGCGGGTGGCGATCGGCCGGATGGTCCGCTCGATCTCCCGCAGGCCGTCCTCGTCGCCCCGGCCGGCCAGGAAGTGGGCATAGTACTGGCGGAACATCAGCCCGTTGGTGTGGTAGCCGAGCTCGTCCGCCAGCTCGGCCTCGCGCAGGCAGACGGCCGCCCGGTCCCAGTGGCCGAGCAGGTAGTCCTGGTGGGCCCAGGCCTTCGCGATCGAGCCCTGGGTGGCATAGGTGTGCAGCCCGGAGAAGCGCTGCCAGAGGTCGCCGTCGGGGCAGTCGAGCGCCGAGGAGGTCCACAGCAGGAGCCAGGCGGCGCCGGCCTCCTGCTCCTCGGTCATGCCGTCGGCCGTCGCCAGCAGGGCGGCGAGCACGTCCGGGCCCGGCTCGGTCCAGGCCCGCAGGCACAGCCGACCCACCTCGGAGACGTGCTCCCGGTGCCGTTCCAGGGCGCGCCAGGCCCAGGGGTCGTCCGTGTACGTGGCGGCCAGGAGGAGCTTGAACCAGGCCTGTTCGACCAGCCCGCCGAAGGTGTCGGCGCCCGGCGCGGTCAGCGCGTCGAGGGCCGCGGGCAGCAGCGCGGCGGAGGACTCGAAGTCGACGTGGTGGCTCTGGTCGGCGTAGACCACCGCGTACGAGAACAGCGGGGCGATGTCCGGCGGGACGGTGCTGCTCTTCAGCTCCTCCACCAGGGCGGCGGTGTGGCGCAGCTGCCCGCCGTGGGCCGCCATCACCGCGGCCCGGGTGAGCCTGCGGACGCGGTCGCAGGAGCTGGGGCTGAGCATGGCGGCGCGTTCCAGCACGAGCGCGCCCTCCGCCTCGCCGCCCCGGCGGGCGAGGTCGTGGCCGGCCTCCTGGAGGCGGCGCGCGAGGTCCTCGTCGGGCAGTAGCGCGGCGGCGGCCTCGTGGGCCAGCCGCCGGGGGTCGCCGGGGGCGAGGGCGTCGGACAGCGCGCGGTGGGCCTCCCGGCGCGCGGTGTCCGAGGCGGCCGAGACGACGGCGGTGCGGACCAGGGGGTGCCGGAACACGAGCTGTCCGGCCGGGTCCAGCCGGGCCAGGCCGTCCGCCTCGATCCGCTCCAGGATCTCCCGGGCGTTCTCGTCCGCGAGGGCGCGCAGCCACTCGGCGCTGCCGGAGTCCGGGCTGGCGGCCAGCGCGCCGAGCAGGAGGAGGCGGCCGACCTCCGGGGCCACCGTGCCCAGCCGATCGGCGAACATCCGCTCCAGCTTCCGGCCCAGCGGCAGCCGCTCCGGCAGCGGAGCGGCTCCCCGCTGCTGGGCGGCGGCCAGTTGGCGTGGCAGTTCCACCAGTGCCAGCGGGTTCCCGGCGGCCTCGGTCAGCACGCGTTCCCTGGCGGGCGCCGCGAGTTCCGGGTAGCAGGTGCCCAGCAGCCGGGCCGCGTCCTCCCTGGGAAGGGCCGGGACCTCCACGGCCTCGGCCGACCAGGTCTGGGCGGCCGGTCCGTCAGGGCGGCTGGCGCCGACGATCACCACCGGCAGCTCGGCGCACCGCCGGTGCAGGAAGGCGAAGACGGTCGCGCTGGAGGAGTCCATCGAGTGCAGGTCGTCCAGGAGCAGCAGCACGGGCGCGGTCCGGACCGCTTCCTCCAGCAGGGCCAGCGCGGCGGCGCCGACGGCGAAGCCGTTCGGTGTCCCGGAACGGACGCCGAACGCGCTCTCCAGGGCCTCCCGCTGGTGGGCCGACAGGGCGTCGGAGCGCTGGAGCGGCGACCAGAAGGCCTGGTGGAGGGCCCCGAACGCGAGGTCCGTCTCCGCCTCCGTGCCGACCGCGCGCAGGACGGTGAACCCGCGCTCGCGCGCCACGCGCTCCACCCAGGCCACCAGCGTGCTCTTGCCGACGCCGGCGTCACCGCGCAGCAGGACGGTGGACCCGCTCGCGCCGTCCACGGCCTGGACCAGCGCCGCGGTCAGCAGCTCCGTCTCCCACTGCCGCCCGACCAGGACCGGAACCCGCCCGTCTTGCACCACGCTTGCCCCCGGGGCCGGTCCGTTCACTCTCAACCAGCCGAGTTTACTGCCCGCGGGTTCCCCCCAGCGCGAGGGTGGGAGCGCCTTCCGGTCGGTACACGACGCACCCGGCGCTGGAGCCGGAGCAGCGCGGTGGCCTCCTGCGGGCCCGGGTTCGGGGGGGGGGTCCGTCCGGGGCGCGGCCCGGTCTGCGCCGCGTGGAGGACCGCCGCACCGGGCGGCCGGCTCAGCCCGCGGTGTCCGCGGCGGCGGGGCCGCCGTCGTGCCCGGCGAGCTCCGCGGCCAGGACGGCCCGCAGCTCCTCGTAGGTCGGCGCCAGCGCGCGCAGGCCGGCGATCACGGCGGCGTCGTCCTGGACCACCAGCGGGTACTGGATCCCGCCGAGGATCCGGGCCTGCCGGCCCAGCACTTCGGCCGCGTTGCGGAAGCCGATCCCGGCCAGGGCGGTCGAGGCGTCGGACAGCCGGCGGGCACCGGTCCGGACGGAGAACTTCTCCATCACCTGCCGGATGCCCGGGTCCAGGCCCTCGGCCACCTGCTCGGCCAGCCGCTCCAGGCCGGCCGCGGTGCCGAGCGACCCGGGCGGCATCTCGGCGGCGCCGGCGCCCCGGCCGGCCAGCAGCTCCACGGCGCGCGGCAGCGAGGCCCGTACCGCCTCGGCCGCGGTGGTCTCCCGGGCCAGGGTGAAGCCGCCGCGCAGCACGTACGGCTGCTCGACGTAGCCGATCTTCTCCGCCTGCCATGCGGCCAGGAAGGCCGGCACCGGCAGCGTCGCCCAGGGGTGGCCGTGGGGGTCGTGGAAGACCACGGTGTCCCCGTCGACCGCCACCACCAGCACGTAGTGGTCGGCGCCGATCGGCTCGCCGGAGCCGGGCTGCTGGAGCAGCAGGCCCATGTCCAGCGGTCCGGCCAGTGCCGGCCCCTGGGCGACGGCCGCGCGCAGCCGTCGCTCCGCGTCCTCGGGGTCGTCACCGGCGGTGCGGCGGCACTCCCGGCCCAGCAGTCCGATCGCCGCGTCCAGGCCCTGCTCCGGGTCCCAGCCGAAGGGGTCGAAGAACGGCAGCACCCCGTCGATCAGCTGGAAGCCGAACGGTGACCCGGTCAGTACCTCCAGCACCTGCGGACCGGGTGCGTCCGGACCCAGCGCCATGGCGAGCGAGTTGGAGAAGCAGTACGGGCCGGAGCCGATGTAGGCGAACAATGCGACCTCACCTGGAACTTGACAGCACGTTCCCGCTCACCTTAGACCGGCCGGCACCCGCGCCCGACCTCCATCACTCGGCGCGAACCGCACCGCCCCGGCGGAAGGAGTTGATCATGCACGCTTTCATCATGGCCGGCGGCAAGGGCGTCCGGCTGCGGCCCTACGCCACCGCGCTGCCCAAGTCGTCCCCGCCCGCCCGCACCCGCCCGCCCGCCCGCACCCGCCCCGCGCGGGGCGAGTGCGGGCACGGTCATGGAGGGGGCGTTTAGGATCGATTCGTGCCCACACGTCGAAGCAGCGGACCGCTGTACCTCCAGATCGCCCGCCGGATCCAGGGCCGCATCGACGCCGGTCAGTACGCCCCGGACACCCGGCTGCCGAGCGAGAACGAGTTCGCGGCCGAGTTCGGCGCCAACCGTCTGACGATCCGCCAGGCCGTCGCCGAGCTGGCCCGGGCCGGGGCCATCGAGATCCGTCGCGGCGTGGGCACCTTCGTCCGCCGTCCGGTGCTGCGGCACACCGTCGACGTCACGGTGGACCCGGCCAGCGCCAGGATCGACCTGGGCAACCGGAGCAGCGGCCTGCCGCCGACCGCACTGCGCGGCGCGGAGGAGCGGGTGCTCGGGCTCACCGCCGCCCCGACCGGCCCGGCCGATCAGCTCGCCGCCGTCCGACTCGGCTGCGCCGTCGAGGAGTTGACCAGGATCGACGCACTGGCCCGGATCGACCGGCGGCCCTGGGTGGTCAGCAGCTACTGGGTCGCCACCGAACTGCTGGGCGAGGCCGCGGCGGAGCTGTCCGACCCCGGGGCGTCCCGGGACGTGACCGAGGCCGTCACCCGGGCGACCGGCCTCCGGCTGGAGGTCGACTGGCGGGGCTTCTCCGCGGTCGCGGCGGACATCGCGGACGCCGAGCGGCTCGAAGTGCCGGCCGGCACCCCGCTGCTGGTCCGCGAGGGCGTCAACTGCGCCCCGGACGGTCGCCCCGTGCTCTACCTCCGGCGCCGGGCCATCGGCGACGGCACCACCTTCGTCCTCCACTACCGCGACGGCCGGGCCGCGCCCGCGGGCCGCGAGGGCTGAGCGGGCCCGTCCACGGTTCGGCCGGTCTCCGGGGAGCGGGGTACCCACCACCCGTGCTGGTCACGGGTGCGTCTACTCTCGCCGGTCGCGATACTCGGTGGGGCATTGACGTGACTAAGGACCCTGCCGCCGGCTGCCCGCACCCGGGGAGACGGCCCGCGCTCCGCCGAGGCCGTCCCCCCGCGCGACGCCACCGAACGTCAACTCGCGCGGATCGCCCGCCCTCGGCGGAGTCGAACTGACCGCGCCCGAACTCACCCGCGCCATCGACCTGTTGGCCGAAGGAGCCGCCTGGGTGGCCTGGTCAGCGCCGTCGCCCTGAACGCCTCCCCGGCGGTCGTCTCGCTGCCCGCCGAGACGCACGCCGAGCTCTTCCCCGGACCCGGACCTCATCACCGCCACCGTGCTGCCCCCCGCCGGGCGGGCCGTCCGGATCGAGACCACCGAACTCGCCCTGGAGGACGCGGTGAAGGCCCACGAGATCCTCGAAGGTCGCGACTCCACCGGCAAGTTCGTGCTGCGCGTCAAGGCCTGACGCCGCCCCGGCCGGTCTCCCGGGGCAGCCTCCCGGAGCCATCTCCCGGAGCCATCTCTCGGGGCCGCCTCTCGGGGCCGCCTCTCGGGGCCGCCTCCGCCACCGGCGGAGGCGGCCCTTCGCCGTACTGACGGCCCCCCGCCCCTGCCGGCCGGTACTCCGTTCGCCGTGCCCCCGACGGCCACTCCGGGTTACGGTGACCGAACGAAGCGAACCGGTGTGAACCGGCGAGAACCCCGGTAAACCGAATCCGACGAACCGAACCGGAGCGGCCGAATGGACGAGGGCGGGTCGATGGTACGAGTGACGGACGGGCGCAGGCCGCGCCGACTGGCACGGACCGCCCTGCTGTGCGCGGTGGCGGCCGTCGTGGTGCTCGCGTTCGCCGGCCCGCACGGGCTGCTGGTGCTGCTCGCCGAACTCGTCGGGCTGGCGGTGGCCGCCGTCGGCGCCTGGTGGGCGATCACCCGCCGGGCCCTCCCGCGCGTGCTCGGGGTGGTCCTGGCCCTCGGCGCACCGGTCGCCGTCCTGGTGCTCGCCTACCGCGCCGAGGTGCTGCTGCTCACGGTGGTCGCCGTGGCCCTGTGGCTCGCCGCGCTCGCCGTCGCCCGCGCCGCGCTGCGCGCCGCCCGGCCACCGCGGCCGATGCCGGTGCGGGAGACCCCGCCGCCGCGGCAGCCCGTCCTGATCATGAACCCGAAGTCCGGCGGCGGGAAGGTCGAACGCTTCGACCTGGTCCGGCGGGCCGAGGACCTGGGCGCCCGGGTGGTGCTGCTCGACCCCTCCGCGCCGCAGGACGTCGCCGAACTCGCCCGCCGGGCCATCGCCGAGGGCGCCGACCTGCTCGGCGTGGCCGGCGGTGACGGCACCCAGGCCCTGGTCGCGGCCGTCGCCGCCGAACACGGCCTGCCGTTCCTGGTCGTCTCGGCCGGCACCCGCAACCACTTCGCGATGGACCTCGGCCTCGACCGCGACGACCCCGCCACCTGCCTCGATGCGCTGCGCGACGGCGTCGAACTCACCGTCGATTTGGGCCGGGTCGGCGACCGGACCTTCGTCAACACCGTCTCCTTCGGCGCCTATGCGGAGATCGTGCAGCGCCCCCAGTACCGCGACGCCAAGACCGCCACCGCCCTGGACACCCTGCCCGACCTGCTGCTCGGCGACGCCGGCCGCAACCTCACCGCCCGGGCCGACGACCACCGCATCGACGCCCCGCAGGCCCTGCTCATCAGCAACAACCCCTACGCCGCCCCCGACCCGGCCGACCTCGGTCGTCGCCCCCGGCTGGACGCGGGCGTCCTCGGCGTGCTCGGCATCCGCGTGGACGGCGCCGCCCAGGCCGCCGAACTCGCCCTGCTCGGCGAGCGGGCCGGCGGACTGACCCTGCTGGCGGCCCGCCGGGTCACCGTCGACGCCGACGCCCCGGAGATCCCGGTCGCCGTCGACGGCGAGGCCCTGACCCTGCCCACCCCGGTCGTCTGCACCGTGGACCACCGGGCCCTGCGGGTCCGCGTCCCGCGCGAGCGCCCCGGCGCCGACCCGGACCAGCAGGCCCGCTCCCGCCGGCTGGACTGGCGAGACGTCACGCGCCTGGCCCTCTCCCGGGCGGACTCCGCGGCGCCCTCCGCCGGAACCGGTGGCCGCCGGTGACCGCCCCCGTCCTGCGGGACCTCGCCGCGCTCGACGGCGCCGTCTACGCCGCCGTCGCCGCCACCCCCACCCCCACCCTCGACACCGCCCTGCGCACGCTCTCCCGGGCCGCCGACCACTCGAAGATCAACCTCTCCATCGCGGCGGCCCTCGCCCTCGTCCCCGGCCGGTACCGCCGCGCCGGAGCGGCCGGCGCGGCCGCCGTCGCCCTCGCCTCCTTCAGCGCCAACGTCCTCGGCAAGCAGCTCGTCCGCCGCCCCCGCCCGGACCGCGAGGCCGCGCGGGTCGTCGTGGGGCGCCAGGTGCCGATGCCGGTCTCGGCCTCCTTCCCCTCCGGGCACACCGCCTCGGCCTTCGCCCTGGCCACCACCGTCGGCACCCTCCTGCCCGCCACCGCCGTCCCGCTCGGACTCCTCGCCTGCGCCGTCGGCTACTCCCGGGTGCACACCGGCGTTCACTACCCGGGCGACGTCCTGGCCGGCGCCCTGCTGGGCAGTGGCTGCGCGGGAGTCGTGCTCGCGGCGGCCCGGCGGAGTGCCTAGGGTCGATCCGTCACGCCCCCCGGGGAGGACGAACGAATGCCGCACCGCCGCTTGGGAGTTGACGGACCACGGGTCAGCGCGCCATGCCTCGGCGCGACGGCCTTCGGCGCCAGCGTGGACGAGCGGACCGCCACCGCGATCCGCACCGCCTGGACACCGCGGACAACCCCTAAGGCGCGAGCCCCGCGACGTCGATCGCGGCCAGCCGGTCCGGGTCCAGCAGGACGTACGCCCGGCTGATCCTGCCCGCCCGGACGGCCAGGCCCAGCAGCGCGACCGGCCCGCCGTCCCGGGTGAGCAGGGCGCCCGGGGCGCCGTTGACCAGCACCGGGGTGAACGCCGGCCCGCCCTGGCGGAGCGTCACGGCGCGCTCCGCCACCCGCTGGGCGCCGCGGAACACCGCCGTGGCGGCGGGGAGCGGGCGCCCGCCGTCCGCGCGCAGCTCCGCCTCCGGCTCCAGGACGGCCGTCAGCGCCGCCGGGTCGCCGTCCCGCAGGGCCGTACCGAAGGCCTCGACCAGCCGGCGGCGGACGGCCGGGCTGCCGTCGGCATCCGCCTCCCGGGCCCCCTGCGTCCGGCGGCGGGCCCGCTCGGCGAGCTTGCGGGTGTCCGCGGTGGTCCGGTCGAGGGCGGTCGCGATCTGGTCGACGTGCAGACCGAACACGTCGTGCAGCACCAGCGCGACCCGCTCGGCGGGGGCCAGCTCCTCCAGCGCGACCAGCAGCGCGAGCCCGACCGGCCCGCCCGGCGCCGCCGCACCCGCCTGCCCCACCACCACGTCCGGCAGCCGCGCCCCACCCCGTCCTGCCGTCCCCGCGCCGCGCGACTCCAGCCGACTCAGACAGACCCGGGCGGTCACCGTGGTCAGCCACGCCGCGAGGTCCGCCACCTCCTCCGGATTGATCCGCCCGAGCCTGACCCACACCTCCCGCACGGCCTCCCCGGCCTCGGCGTGCGAGCCCAGCAGCGGATACGCGAGGGCCCTCATCCGTGGCCGGAGGTGCTCGAACTGGCCTGGCTGCCGGTCCTGGTCGGGCACGGTCGCACTCCTCGGTCCGCAGCGGGCGTCCCCGGTGACGCCCGGCCGTGGCTGGACCTTACTCGGAGAAGCAGGGTGATCACACGGGGTGTCACCGGTGCAGTCTTCGGGGGCGATCCGACGGTCGGCCGGAGGGGCGGGGCGGCCCTCGTGCTGTCCGGCGATCTCCGCGCGGTGGGCGAACCCGGCGGGCCGCAGCAGACCGGGCGCCCGTGCACCGTCCGGGTGGGCTGACGTCGGCCGTGGGTCAGGGGTGGGGCCAGGCCCACCCCGGGTCGGGGTGCAACTGGATTCTGCCGCCGGCCCGCCGTCCCTAGATTCGATCACGAGCCGCCCGGAGTGGGCGGCCGTGGGGCGGAAGCGGGGAGGGCGTCGTGCGGGACGCGGGGGAGGCGCCGGCGTTGCGGCTGGCCGGGCTGCGGAAGCGGTTCGGGGCGCGGGTGGCCGTGGACGGGGTGGACCTGGTGGTGCCGAGCGGGTCGTTCTACGGGCTGGTCGGGCCGAACGGTGCGGGCAAGACGACCTCGTTGTCGATGGCGGTGGGGCTGTTGCGGCCGGATGCCGGGAGTTCGGCGGTGTTCGGGGTCGATGTGTGGAGCGATCCGGTGCGGGCCAAGGCGCTGGTCGGGGTGCTGCCGGACGGGATGATGCTGCCGGAGCGGCTGAGCGGCCCCGAACTGCTGCACTACCTGGGCCGGTTGCGCGGGCTGCCGGCCGCCACGGTGGACGCCCGGGCCGGGGAACTGCTGGCGGTGCTGGAGCTGGACGGGGCCGGGCACGCCCCGGTGATCGACTACTCCACCGGGATGCGCAAGAAGATCGGGCTGGCGACGGCGCTGCTGCACGCGCCCCGGCTGCTGGTGCTGGACGAGCCCTTCGAGGCGGTCGACCCGGTGTCGGCGGCGACGATCCGCACCATCCTGCGGCGGTTCGTCGCCTCGGGTGGTTCGGTGGTGTTCTCCAGTCATGTGATGCCCCTGGTGGAGCAGTTGTGCGACCACGTCGGGGTGATCGCCGGGGGCCGGGTGCTGGCGGCCGGGCCGGTGGACGAGGTGCGGGCCGGGCGCGGCCTGGAGGACGTCTTCGTGGAGCTGGTCGGCGGCCGTACCGGCGGGGAGGAGGGGCTGTCGTGGCTGGCGTCCTGAATCCGGCGGGTGCGCTGAACCCGGTTGCCGTGCTGACCGGGATGAAGCTGGCCGTGCTGCGCCGGTCGATGTCCGGCCCGCGGGCCGCGAGCCTGATCGCGGGCGGGGTGTGCGGCGCCCTGGTGGCGGTCGGTACGGCGCTGCTGGGCCTGGTGGACTACCCCGTGCCGGAGGCCGGGGTGGGCACGATCGCCCTGGTGCTGCTGGTCTGGACGGTCGGCTGGGCGGTCGGCCCGACCCTCACCGGCGGTGACCCGACGCTGCGGCTGTCGTACTTCGTCCTGGTGCCGCAGCGTCCGCGCCGGATCGCCCTGGGGTTGCTGGCCGCGTCGTTCGTCGGAATCACCCCGGCGGTCAGCCTGGTCGCCTTCGCGGTGCTGGTGGTGTTCGGCGCCGGGCTGGGGCCGTTGCCCGCGTTGGTGGCCGTGCCCGCCATGCTGCTGCAACTGCTGTTCGTGGCGGTGCTGGCCAAGCTGAGCGTGCAGGGCCTGGGCAGGGTGGCCCGCTCGCGGCTGGGCTGGGAGCTGTCGGCGCTGCTGGTGGGCCTGGTCTGCGGATTTCTGAACACCGGCTGGTTCGGCCTGGCCTTCTTCTTCAAGCTGCTGGGCGGTCACTGGGCACCGACGGTCGGGACGGTCGTCCGGGCGCTGCCTTCCGGCTGGTCGGTGGTCGCGGTGGACGCCGCCCGGCGCTCCGACTGGGCCCTGGTCGCCGCCTGCCTGGGCGGACTGCTGGCTCTCTGCGCCGCGCTGTTCGCGGCCTGGACGGCCCTGCTCGCCCGGCAGTTGGTGCGTGGCACGGCGGACGGCACGGCGGGCGGCGGCCGGGCCCCCGCCCGGCGCGGCGCCCGGCTGCGGGGCCTTCCGGACACCCCCGGGGGCGCCGTCCTGGGCAAGGAGCTGCGCCTGTGGGCGCGGGATCCGCGGCGGGCCCGCTTCCTGCGGATCGCCCTGTGGACCGGCCTGTTCACCGGTCTGCTCCCGGTGCTCGGCGGCTTCCCGACCGTACTGCCGTGGACCGGTGTCGTCCTGGCGCTGTACGCCGGGGCACTGGGCTCCAGCCTGTACGGGCTGGACGCGGGCGCGCTCTGGCTGACCCTGGTCGCCCCCGGGGCGGAGCGGATCGACGTCCGGGCTCGGCAGTCGGCCTGGCTGCTGCTGGTCGGCCCGGCCGCGCTGCTGCTCACCGTGGCCGGGACCCTCGCCGTCCCGAACGGCTGGGCCTGGCCGTGGCTGCTGGCCGCCCTGCCGGCCGTGCTCGGCGCCGGGGCGGGCCTGGTGCCGCTGATGTCGCTGCTCGGCCCGGCGCCGTTCCCGGACCGGCCGGGCGGCAACCCGCTGGACGGCTTCAGCGACGAGAGCGGGGACCAGGTCCGGATGCAGAGCCTGGCAGTCCTGCTGCTCCAACTGTTCGCCGCGCTGCCGGCCACCGGCGTGGTGCTGGCCGGGACGCTGCTGCACTGCGCGCCGCTGCGCTGGTCGGGGGCGGTGGCCGGGCCGGGCACCGGGCTGCTGTACGCCTGGTGGCTGGGCCGGGCGGCCCGGCGGCGGCTGGAGACCCGGGGGCCGGAGCTACTGGACGTGATGGGCAAGGGCGTGCGGCGGGTGACGGAGTCGGCGGACCGGTCGCCGGAGGAGCAGGACCGGCTGGACCGGCTGTCCCGCCGGCGGACGGCGGCCGCCGGGCTGCTGGTGACGGTCGGGGTGCTGAGCGCGGCCCCGCAGGGCGGCGTGGCGCTGGCGATGGCGCTGCTCGCACCGGCGAACCGGAGCTGGTTCCTGGCGCTGTACCTGCCGCAGGCGTGGCGGGTGCCGACGGCGTCCGGTTTCATCCTGCTGGGCACGGTCTGCTTCGCCGGGGTGTACCGGCTGATCCGCGCCAAGCACGCGGCGGAGCAGGCCGCCGGGCAGGCCGCCGAGCACGCGGAGGGCACGCCGCACACGACGCCGCAACGGCCAGCTGAGGGAGGCCCGTCGTGAGGCCTCCGGGACGGACCCCCCGACCCGACTGCCATCATGATCGTCGTCCCGCACCCGAGCCGACCGGAGGCCCCGTGAGCACCCCGCAGTCCCGAGGCGCCGAGGCGCTGCGCACCGCCGCCCGGGCGCTCGGGCGCCTGGCCGTCTTCACGCTGCTCGTCCCGGTCGGCGCGGTGCTGGCCGTGCTCTACCTGGTGTCGTTCCTGCTCTGGGGCTGCCTCGGGATGGTCCCGCTGTTCCCGGCGGTGACCCGCGTGGTCCGCTCGCTGGCCGGGGCCGCCCGGTGGGCCGCCGGCCACTGGTCGCAGGTGCCCGTACCGGTGCCGTACGTGCCGCGCCCGGCGCTGGAACGCACCCTGCACGGCTGGTTCTGGACCGGCCACGACTACCACAAGAACCGCTGGTTCGCGGGCTACGCGCTCAAGTTCCGCTGGCTCTGGAACGACCCGGCGACCTGGCGGGACGCCGGCTGGGTGCTCGTCGATCCACTGGTCGGCGGCGGTCTCGCGGCCGGGCCGGTGCTGCTGTCCGGCTACGGCCTGTACGGGTTGGCGCAGCCGATGTTGCCCGAACCCGGCCTCGGCTACGGCTTGTTGCCGCTGCCCGGGCTGCTCGGCCCGCTCATCGGCCTGCCGCTGGTGGCGGCCGGTCTCGCCCTCGCCGGGCCCACGCTGCACCTGCACGGCCGGTGGACCCGCTCCCTGCTCGGCCCCACCGAGAAGTCCCGGCTGGCCCAGCGGGTGGAGCAGCTCACCGAGATCCGGCTGGACGCCACCGAGGCCCAGGCCGCCGAACTGCGCCGGATCGAACGGGACCTGCACGACGGCGCCCAGGCCCGGCTGGTCGCGGTCAGCCTGCGGCTCGGCGCGGTGGTGCCGCTGATCGACCGCGACCCGGAGAAGGCCAAGCAGGTGGTGACGGACGCGCAGGAGAACGTCACCCAGGCCCTCCAGGAGCTGCGCGACCTGGTGCGCGGCATCCACCCGCCGGTGCTCGCCGAACGCGGCCTGGTGGAGGGCATCCGGGCGCTGGCGTTGGACGTGCCGCTGCAGGTGGAGGTCCGGGCCGAACTGCCGGGCCGGGCCGAGGCGCCGGTGGAGTCGGCGGTGTACTTCGTGGTCAGCGAGGCGCTCACCAACGCGGTGAAGCACGGCGACGCCCGGCACGCCACGGTGGAACTCAGCCACGCCGCCGGGCTGCTGCGCGCCGAGGTGGCCGACGACGGCCGGGGCGGCGCGGACCCGGCCGGGGGCAGTGGCCTGCGGGGCATCCAGCGCAGGCTGGCGGTGTTCGACGGTACGCTCACGCTGACCAGCCCCCCGGGGGGCCCGACCAGGCTGATCATGGAGCTGCCGTGCGTGTTGTCCTCGCCGAGGACCTCGTCCTGCTGAGGGACGGACTGGAACTCCTGCTGAGCGCCCACGGGCACGACATCGTCGCCGCCGTGGAGAGCGGTCCGGAACTGGCCGCCGCCCTCGCCGAGCACCGGCCGGACATCGCGGTGGTGGACGTCCGGCTGCCGCCGACGTACTCCGACGAGGGGCTGCAGGTCGCGCTGGCCGCCCGCCGGGAGCAGCCCGGCCTGCCGGTGCTGGTGCTCTCCCAGCACGTCGAGCAGCTCTACGCCCGGGAGCTGATCGCCGATGGTGCGGGCGGCGTCGGCTACCTGCTCAAGGACCGGGTCTCCAAGGCGGACCAGTTCGTGGACGCCGTGCACACCGTCGCGGCCGGCGGCACCGTCATGGACCCCCAGGTCATCACCCGGCTGCTCGCCCGCAACGCCTACGACGAACCGCTCGCCATGCTCACCCCGCGCGAGCGGGACGTCCTCGCGATGATGGCCGAGGGCCGCTCCAACGCGGCGATCGCCCAGCGGCTGCACTTCAGCGAGGGCGCGGTCAGCAAGCACACCTCCAGCATCTTCGCCAAGCTGGCCCTGGGCGCCTCGGACGACGACAACCGCCGGGTCCTGGCGGTGCTGGCCTACCTGGACGGGACGCGCCCCGCGTAGGAAGTCGGACCGGCCGACTTCCCGTACGAAGCCGCCCCCGCTTCCCGCCCCCACTTCCCGGCTCCGGGCCAGCAGCGGGCTCGGGTGGTGGAAGGACTCGGCGGCAGGCCCCTTCGCGCGGTGGTGGCCGCCGACCGGGTGACACGGGTTTGACCGCCGCGCGACCACGGAACGACTTCCCGCCGTACCGGCAGCGGCGCGGCCCCGGCCCGTGCCCGAACCCGAGGGGTGGCATGGCGACCGCAGGTTCCCAGGAGGCTCCCCGGAAGGCGAGGGCGCTCACCCTCGCCCGGCGGCCCAAGCTCTGGCTCTTCCCCGGCGTGCTGTGCTCCCTGGTGGCCGTGCTGCTCTCGCTGCTCTACCTGGGCGGCATCGTCAACCCGATGGGGCACCTGCACCGGCTGCCGATCGCCCTGGTCAACGCCGACCAGGCCCCGCCGCCGGCGGGCCAGCCGGTCAACCTCGGCACCCAGCTGACCCGCGCGGTGATCGCGGGCACCCCCGGCGACACCGTCCACTGGAGGCAGGCCGACGAGGCCGGTGCCCGCGACCTGCTCGCCTCCGGCAAGGTCTACGGCGCGCTGCTGGTCCCCGCCGACTTCACCGCGAGCGTCACCCGGCTCGCCACCGGCGGAGCCACCGGGCGGCCCACCCTCACCGTCCTCACCAACCCCGGACTGGGCAGCCTCGGCTCCTCGATCGCCGCCCAGATCGCCCAGAACGCCGCCCACCAGGCCTCGGTCGCGGCCGGGAAGCAGCTGCTGGCCGCCGTACCGGCCGCCGGCACCAAGGGCCCGGACACCGGTGCCACCGCCCGGCTGCTGCTCGCCGACCCGTTCGCCGTCACCACCCAGGTCGGCCACCCGATCGGCAGCCACAGCGGACTCGGCCTGAGCGCCTTCTACTACGCCCTGCTCGCCGTCCTGACCGGCTTCATCGGCGGCAACATCATCCACAACGGCGTCGACGGCGCACTCGGCTACAGCGACAGCGAGATCGGCCCCTGGCACACCCGGCGCCCGACCGTCCCGATCAGCCGCACCCAGACCCTGCTGCTCAAGATGGTGATGACCGCCGGGATCATGCTGGTCACCACCTCCCTGGTGCTGCTCTGTACGGCCGGCGTGCTCGGCATGGACGCCCCGCACCCGGCGCTGCTGTGGGTGTTCGCCTACTGCGCCAGCCTGGCCGTCGGCCTCGGGGTGCAGGCGATCAACGCCGCGTTCGGCGGGATCGGGCAGCTGGTGTCCATGTTCGTGTTCATCGCGCTGGCCCTGCCGTCCTCCGGGGCGACCGTCCCGCTGCAGGCGGTGCCCGGCTTCTACCGCTTCCTCGGCGTCTTCGAGCCGATGCGGCAGCTCAGCGACGGCATCCGGGCGATCCTCTTCTTCGACGCGCGCTCGGACGCCGGACTGGCCCGCGGCTGGACCATGATCGCCGTGGGGGTGGTGCTCGCCCTGGCCTTCGGCTTCGGGATGACCCGCTACTACGACCGCAAGGGCCTGCACCGCTGGACGCCCCAGCCCTCCGACTAGGGTCTGTTCGGCGTCGCGCGCCCGGCAGGATCCGCCGGAACCCTAGCCCTTGGTCACCGGCTCTTGGGCGCCCAGCGGGTGCGGAGGAGCAGCTACTCGGCTTCCTGAGCGGTGCCGGCTTCCTGAGCGGTGCCGGGTTCCTGAGCGGTGTCGATCCGGTCCGTGCGGGTGTAGACGTTCATCGAGTCGCCGCGCAGGAAGCCGACCAGGGTCAGTCCGGTCTCCTCCGCCAGGTCCACCGCGAGCGAGGAGGGCGCGGAGACGGCGGCGAGCACCGGGATGCCGGCCATCACGGCCTTCTGGACCAGCTCGAAGGAGGCCCGGCCGCTGACCATCAGCACCGTGCCGCGGGCCGGCAGCAGGCCCTCGCGCAGTGCGTGGCCCACCACCTTGTCCACCGCGTTGTGCCGGCCGACGTCCTCGCGCAGGCAGAGCAGCCGCCCCTCGGCGTCGAACAGCCCCGCCGCGTGCAGGCCGCCGGTGCTGTCGAAGACCTTCTGGGCGGCGCGCAGCCGCTCGGGCAGCGCGGCCAGCAGCGCGGGGGTGACCCGCAGGCCGTCCCCGGCGACGCTCCACGGCGCGGTGGTGCGCACCGCGTCCAGGCTGGCCTTGCCGCAGAGGCCGCAGGAGGAGGTGGTGTAGAAGTTGCGCTCCAGCGAGGCGTCCGGGGCCGGCACCCCGGCGGCCAGCACCACGTCCACCACGTTGTAGGTGTTGCCGCCGTCGGCCGTCGCCCCCGCGCAGTAGCGGATCCCGGCCAGTTGGTCGGCGGCGTGCAGCACGCCCTCGCTGACCAGGAAGCCGGCCGCGAGGTCGAAGTCGCTGCCCGGGGTGCGCATCGTCACGGTCAGCGGACGGCCGCCGACCCGGATCTCCATCGGCTCCTCGGCGGCCAGGGTGTCGGGTCGGTGCGAGGGCACGCCCCCGCGCAGCCGGAGCACCCTGCGCGGTACGGTCACTCGGCCCATCGTCGTCGGCTCCTGCCTGTAGCGCCGGTCTGTACGGATGCATCCTCGCGCGTCGCGGTCGGCTCGGCGCGGGCGGGTCCGGCGGGTCCGGCGGGTTCGGCAGGTTCGATGGGTTGGACGGGTTGGACGGGTCCGGCAGGTTCGATGGGTCGGCCTCGGCTACCCGCCGTCCCCCACCGCCAGTACCACCGCGCTCGCCGCGCCGCCCGGCGTCTCGTAGTTCACCGTCTCCCCGGCGTGCCGGCCCAGCAGCGCCTTCCCGAGCGGGCTGTCGTACGTCACCAGGGTCAGCTCCCGCTCCTCGGCCAGCTCGGAGATCTCGACGGTCTCCTCCTCGCCGTCCGAGAACCGCACCGTGACCGTCGACCCCACCCCGATCACGTCCGTGGACGGCGCCCCGGCCACCTCGGCCTCCCGCAGCCGCCCCTCCAGCTCGGCGATCCGCCGGTCCAACCGGGTCACCTCGGACGCCCGCTGCAACTCGTCCGCCGCATCAGCCCGGTCACCCACCGGCTCCTGCCCGCTCAGCGTCGCGGCCACCTCCCCCCGCTCCACCCGCAGCTGCGCCAGCTCCTCCCGCACGGCATGCAGCCCCTCGGCACTGATCGGTTCCGGCCCACCGCTCATCGCAAGCTCCCGGGTCTCTGAGGGAACGCCCAAACACCGGTCGCCTCTCATTACCCCACCCCGCCGAACCCCCGGCAAATCCTCGGCGGGAATCCTCAGACCCGCCCCGGCAGGGCCGCCGGAACGACGGGTTCGAGGAAGGGGCTGGGGGTGCCGTGCCAGGACACCGCGAGCGCCTCCCGGGCCCGGGTGCAGGCCACGAACAGCAGGTTGAGCTCGCCGCTGAGGTCCTCGCGGTGCTGTTGCGGATCGGTGGACTCCGGGGTGAGCGCGGCGCGCATGGGCACCAGGCCGTCGCTGACGCCGACCACGGCGACGCAGCGGAACTCCAGTCCCTTCATCCGGTGCATGGTGCCGATCCGCACCCCGGGGGAGGGCGCGTCGCCCAGCACGTGGGCCGAAGTCCCGGTGTGCTCCAGGGCTTTGGCGATCTCGCGGCCGAACTGGGCGGTCCGGGCGGCGACTCCGATGTCGTCCGGGCCGATCCCCGAGGCGATCCACTCCGCGACCCGGGCGACCACGGCCCGGATCTCCTCGGCCTTGTCGGCGTGGCCGCGCGCCTCGGGGTGGGCGCCGTGCAGGGTCGAGTGGTAGCCGACCAGGGAGTCCTCGCCGCCGTCCAGGTCGTCCGGGCGTTCGCCGGTGAGCAGGGACGCGGACCAGCTGAGGATCTCCTGGGTGGTGCGGTAGTTGATCCGCAGCCGGGCGGAGCGTCCGACCACCTGGATCCCGAGCGAGCGCAGCGAGACCTGGTGCCCGTAGATCCGCTGATGGGGGTCGCCGGCCAGGAAGAGGTCGTCCGGTCCGGGCGCGACCAGCGCGCGCAGGAAGCGCCACTGGGCCGGGTGCAGGTCCTGCGCCTCGTCGACGACCACGTGCCGGAACGGGCGGTCGTCCCGTTCGTCGAGCGCCCGCGCGGCCCGCGCGCAGACCTGGAGGAAGGTGATCTCGCCGGCCTGCAGCAGGTCCTGCTCGAACGCGGCGACCGCGCGCCAGAGTTGGGCCCGCTGCAGGGGGCCCAGCGCCGTACCCCGGCCGGAGCGCGGGGTCTTCAGGTACTGCTCGGGGCCCTCGATGGCCTGGGCCAGGACGACCTGGCGCCACTCCTGGTCCAGGAAGACGTCACTGAAGTCGACCCCGAGCCGCCGCCCGACCCGGCCCCAACGGGCCAGCACCGCACGTTGGTTGGAGACGACCCGGAGCGGAGCGCCGCGGCGGGTGCGGCGCAGCACCTCGTTCGCCAGCGCGTCGACGGTGACCACCCGGACCTTCGCCCGGATCCGCCGGTCGGTGACCAGGAGGGCCAGGCAGCGTTCCAGCTCCGCGGCGAGGTCCGTGCTGAAGGTGGTGAGCAGCACCGAGCCGTCCGGGGCGTCCGGCGGCAGTCGGCGGGCCAGGTGGTAGGCCCGGTGCAGGGCCACCACGGTCTTGCCCGTCCCGGGGCCGCCGGTGACCCGGGCCGGCCCGTTGTACGAGCCCCGGTAGGCGACCCGGTACTGCGCCGGGTGCAGGAAGATCCGCCAGGCGTCGAACGGCCGCTCCAGGATCTCCTGCAACTCCTCCGGCCCGTCCACCAGGGCGACCCGGCCGCGCGCGTGGGCCATCGCCGAGACCAGTCCGTCCCCGGGCGGGGCGGTGCTCGCGGGGGCCGCCGCCCGCGCGTACGCCTGGACGATCTCGCGGTCGATCTCGGCCGGTTCCATCCCGCTGGCGAGCCCGATCAGCACGTCGAACTGCTGCTCCGGGAGCACCCGGTGGAGCGCCTCCAGGTGTGCCTCGTCGGGCAGCAGCCGGATGATCGGCAGGATCTCCTCGTCGATGCCCAGGCTGCGCAGCACCTTGTCCGAGCGGTCGGCGAAGAGCCGCTCGGGCTCGTCCGAGCCCAGGGCGCGCAGCGACGCGGAAGCGCGTTCCAGGGCGACGTCGTTGCGGATCTCGACGCCCTGGGTGGCGGCGTTCACGGAGGCCCGGTGCTTGACGGCCCAGTCGTTGGCCTTGTCGTGGGGGAGGACCTTCAGCAGCAGGTAGCCGTCGCCGCGGTCGGCCTTGAGGACGACGCCGCGCCAGAAGTCGGTGATCCGTATGGTCCGGATCCGCGGGTCCCGCTGGTTGGTGAGCTTCTCCAGGTGGGTGCCGGCGTGGGTCGTCCCGGTGAACTTCTCGAAGGTCTCGAAGACCCGCCGCTGCACCGACTTCTCCAGCGCCGCGAACTCCATCAGGAAGTCCCGGTGCATCCCCAGCGTCGCCACGCGGGCCCCCTCACGCCTCGGTCCGGTGGCCTTCACTGTACTGGCCCCGATGATCACTCCCGCCGGGGTGCGGACGGCCGCTTTCGCGGCCGGGGTGGTGGGGGCGGGCGGAGGGGTGAGGGGTGGGCGAGCGAGGGGGCGGCGGGTGGGCGAGGAATGGGGCGAGGGGTGGCGGTGATCACCTTTGGGGGCGGGGTGGTGGGGGAAAGCGCAGGTCGGAGCGGCGGGCCGGAGCGGTGGGGGAGGGACCGGCCGTTGGGGCGCGGGCGGGCGAAGCTACCATGTGGGCAACACCCTCAGCTCGAAAGATGGACTTGTGACTGTCAACGACGACGTGTTCACGGACTGGAAGAACCGCGAGGAGATCGCGGAGTCGATGATCCCGATCATCGGGCGGCTGCACCGGGAGAAGGACGTCACCGTCCTGCTCCACAGCCGTTCCCTGGTGAACAAGTCGGTGGTCAGCATCCTCAAGACGCACCGCTTCGCCCGGCAGATAGCCGGCGAGGAGCTCTCGGTCACCGAGACCATGCCGTTCCTGCAGGCGCTCACCACCCTGGACCTCGGCCCCTCGCAGATCGACCTCGGGATGCTCGCCTCGACCTACCGGGCGGACGACCACGGCCTGTCGGTGGCGGAGTTCACCGCTCAGGCGGTCGCCGGTGCCACCGGTGCGAACAAGCTGGAGCGCCGGTCCGCGCAGGACGTCGTGCTGTACGGGTTCGGCCGCATCGGCCGGCTGGTCGCCCGGCTGCTGATCGAGAAGGCCTCGGGCAACGGCCTGCGGCTCAAGGCGATCGTGGTGCGCAACGGTGGTGGCGACGACCTGGTGAAGCGGGCCTCGCTGCTGCGCCGGGACTCGATCCACGGCCAGTTCCAGGGCACCATCACCGTCGACGAGGCGAACAACAAGATCGTCGTCAACGGCAACGAGATCACGGTGATCTACTCCAACGACCCGAGCGAGGTCGACTACACGGAGTACGGGATCAAGGACGCGATCCTGATCGACAACACCGGCAGGTGGCGTGACCGCGAGGGCCTGTCCAAGCACCTGCGCCCCGGCATCGCCAAGGTCGTGCTGACCGCCCCGGGCAAGGGCGACGTGCCGAACATCGTGCACGGCGTCAACCACGACATGATCAAGCCGGACGAGCAGATCATCTCCTGCGCCTCCTGCACCACCAACGCCATCGTCCCGCCGCTGAAGGCGATGGAGGACGAGTACGGCGTGGTGCGCGGCCACGTGGAGACCGTCCACTCGTTCACCAACGACCAGAACCTGCTGGACAACTACCACAAGGCCGACCGTCGTGGCCGCTCGGCGCCGCTGAACATGGTGATCACCGAGACCGGTGCCGCCTCGGCCGTCGCCAAGGCCCTGCCGGACCTCAAGGCGAAGATCACCGGCAGCTCGATCCGCGTGCCGGTGCCGGACGTGTCCATCGCGATCCTCAACCTGCAGCTCAAGCGGGAGACCGACCGCGAGGAGGTCCTCGACTACCTGCGGAACATCTCGCTGACCTCGCCGCTGAAGCGGCAGATCGACTTCATCGACTCGCCCGACGCGGTGTCCAGCGACTTCATCGGGTCGCGGCACGCCTCGATCGTGGACGCGGGGGCGACCAAGGTCGACGGGGACAACGCGATTCTCTACCTGTGGTACGACAACGAGTTCGGGTACTCGTGCCAGGTCGTTCGGGTCGTGCAGTACATCTCGGGGGTCGAGTTCCCGACGTTCCCGGTGCCGGCGGTCTGAATCGGCGGTTCGGCGGGGCGGTGACCGGTTTGGTCGCCGCCCCGTCGGTGTTTTCCGCTGCGGGGTGGGGGGCGTTGCGGGGGGCTGTTGTTGTGTGGGGGGCTTTCGGGAGGGTGGGTGGTTCCGGGGGTGGTTCCGGGGGTGGGTGCTCCGGGGGCTGGGTGATTTTCGGACCGCCGACCCTCATCGCGCGGGGTGCTCGTCGTTGGCGGTCTGAAAATCACCCGTCACGCCCCTCTCCGCACCCACCCCCTCCACCGCCCCCTTCCGCAGCGCGTCCCTCTCGCCTGGTCGGGGGAGGGGGGAGGTGGGGGGTGGGTGGGGGGTGGGCGGGCGCGGGTGGGGGGTGCTGGGGGCGGGGGTGTCGGGCGCGCGGGCTTTGCCCTGCGCGCCCGGTTGGCTGGGGGAGGGGGTGGGGCGGTTCGTATGCGGGGTGCTCGCTATCTTGAGGGGTCACGGACAGGCGTAAGGGAGTGGGCGCATGGGGATGGGTGGTCGGCGGGGCACCGTCGTGGTGGCGGTCGGGGTGCTGGCGGGTGTGTTGGTGGGGTGTTCGTCCGGTGCGGCGGAGGGTGCCAAGGGGGGTGCGGGGGCGGCTGGTTCGGTTACGAGTACGGCTGCGGGCGCGGGTTCGGGTACGGCTTCGGCACCGGCTGTGGTGGGGTCCGCTTCTCCGGGTGGGGCGGTTGCGAGCTCTGCGCCTGCTGCCGGGGCCGGGGCTACGGGCAGTGCGGCGGCGCCTGCGGCGGTGCCCAGTGCGGATCTGGAGACGGCGCTGCTGGACGACAAGGTGGTCGGGCAGGTGCTGCCGGACGCCAAGGCGATGGCGGGGTGGCAGGAGGAGAAGCGCAAGGTCGACACCGCCGATCACTCGGTCACCTGTACGGCGGCGGCGCCGTGTACGGGGAAGGCGCTCAGCGGGTCGGTGCGGTTCTCCTCGGGGGATCTGGTGACGCGCTTCCTGGTGGAGACGCTGCCGAGTCGGGACGCCGCGAAGAGCCGGGCGAAGGAGACCTATGCGTCGTACCCGGTCGGGCCGTTCAGGAAGGTGGAGGCGCCGGCGCTGGGCAGTGAGAGCCAGGCCTTCGTGGGGCCGTTGGCGGACGGTGACGGGGTGAGCATCGTGGTGCGGTCGGGCACGGTGGTGGCGAGTGTGACCACGGAGGGCGGTCCGGTGGACCTGCCGGCGGCGCGGCGGTTCGCGGTGATGTTGGTCAACCGGATCGAACAGGCGCAGTCGGGGAAGGTGCCGGACGCCGGGCTCGGGGCGGCCTGACGGTCGCTGCGGTGGTCCTACGGGACGGTCGGCAGTTCGTGCAGGCCGAGGGCCAGCAGGGTGTCCAGTGCGCAGTGCGGCACCCGCCAGTCGGGCAGTAGGCCGGCCCGGCCGGTCAGCGTGGTGCAGGCGGCGGTGAGGGCGGCCTCGGCGGTGAGGAGGCCGTCGGCGAGGACGAAGGCGACGCCGTCCACGGCGGTCGGCCCGACCAGGATCCGGGCGTGTTCGATCCGCGCCGGGGCGGGCAGGCCGCGTGCCAGGGCGTCCCGGACGGCCTCCGGGGAGGGCGGGCGCGGGGTTGCCGGGGGGCCGCCGGGTTGCTGCGGGGCGCGCAGGTGGAAGCGAATGGCGTGCACGGGAGACAGCCTGACCGATCGTCGGTCCGGGCGGTCGCTTGCGCGGTGTCAGAAATCTGTCAGGCAGCAAGATGTCACCCGTTCCCGGGTGGTGGCCCACCGGCCGGGGACGGCGCTGGTCTGGGGAAACGGATGTCGGCCGGGCGTGATATGTACTCCTCTGGGGTGGCCACTGTGCGGCCATGCGATTGATGCCGATGACGTTCGAGGGGGCCACACATGCCGCTGTTCCGACGCCGCTCGGGCGGGGAGGGCGGGCAGGACCGGGCCGGCCGGCGCGGGTTCGGGTTCGGCAGACGGGCCGCCGAGGCGCCCGCCGTCCCGGGGGCCGAGCCGAGGATCGATCCGTCCTTCGGTGACGAGTCCGTCCGGCTGGTGCTCGGGCAGGCCGCCGCCGGGGACTGGCCGGCGCTGCGTCCGGCACTGGCGGCCGCGGACGGCACCGAGCTGACCTTCCTCGCCGCGGCGGTCGCCGACAGCGCCGGCGCCGAGGAGTGGACGGCCCGCGCGATCGCGGACGCCCCCGACGACGCGCTGCCGCTGCTGCTCTCCGGCGCCCGGCACGTCACCTGGGCCTGGGAGGCGCGTACCGGCGCCCGGGCCGAGCACGTCACCGAGGAGCAGTGGAAGCTGTTCCACCAGCGGCTGGACGTCGCCGAGGAGCAGCTGCTGGAGGTCGCCGAGCGGGAGCCGTCCTGGCTCGCCCCTTGGTACTTCCTGCAGATCAGCGCGCGCGGCGCCTCGCTCGGCCCGGACGTCGCCACCGCCCGGTTCGAGGCCGCGGTGCGCCGCGCCCCCGGGCACGGCGCCTCGCACCGCCAGCGGCTGCAGCAGCTGTGCGCCAAGTGGGGCGGCTCGCACGAGGCCATGCACGAGTTCGCCCGCTCCTCGATGCTGGCCGCCCCCGAGGGCAGTCCGCTCGGTGAGCTGGTGGTGCTCGCCCACCTGGAGCGCTGGCGGGACCTCCCGGACGGCGAGGGCCGCGCCTACCTGACCAGCCCCGCGGTGGTGGCCGAGCTGCAGGAGGCGGCGTTCCGCTCCGTCCTGCACCCGGACTTCGTGCCGGTCCGCGGCTGGCAGGGGACCTTCAACACCTTCGCGATGGCCTTCTCGCTGGCCGGCCAGCCGAAGACCGCCCGGTTGCTGTTCGACGCGCTGGACGGCCTGGTCACCGAGTCGCCCTGGCACTACCTGGCCGGCGATCCGGTCAAGGCCTTCCGCGCCCACCGCGACCGCTGCGCCGGGTACTGACGCCCGCTTCGAACGACACCCACTTCCGCGACCGAAAGAGCCTCCGGTGTCCCCATCCGACAACCCGACGAGTGCACACACCTTCCAGGTGGACCTGCGCGGTCTGGTGGACCTGCTCTCCCACCACCTCTACTCCAGCCCGCGGGTCTACCTGCGCGAGCTGCTGCAGAACGCGGTGGACGCCATCTCCGCCCGCCGCGCCCTCGACCCCGAGGCGCCGGCCGCCATCACCGTCCGGGCCGACGACGAGCTGTCCGTCACCGACACCGGCATCGGCCTGACCGAGCAGGACGTCCACACCTTCCTCGCCACCATCGGCCGCAGCTCCAAGCGCGACGCCGACGGCCGGCTGGACGGGGACGGCCTGGCCAGGGCCCGCGGTGACTTCATCGGCCAGTTCGGCATCGGGCTGCTGGCCTGCTTCGTGGTCGCCGACGAGATCACGGTGGTCACCCGGCACGCGGGCAGCCCGGACGCGCCGGTGATCGAGTGGCGCGGCCTGTCGGACGGCAGCTACACCATCCGCACCCTGCCCGCCTCGGCCAAGCCCGAGCCCGGCACCACCGTCACCCTCGCCCCGCGCGCCGATGCCGCCGAGTGGACCCGCTCCGCCCGGGTGCTCACCCTCGCCCGGGACTTCGGCAGCCTGCTGCGCCACGACGTCACCGTGATCGACGCGGGCGGCACCGCGCACCAGGTCAACCGCACCCCGCCGTGGGCCGAGCGGCACGGCTCCCCGCTCGCCCGGCGCGACGCGCTCGCCGAGTACTGCCGGTCCACCTTCGACTTCGTCCCGCTCGACACCATCGAGCTGGACCTCCCGCTGGTCGGCCTGCGCGGCGTCGCGTACGTCCTGCCCGACGCCGCCCCGCCCTCGCGCCGACACGGCCACCGGGTGCACCTCAAGGGCATGCTGCTCTCCGACCAGGCCGACGAACTGCTGCCGGACTGGGCGTTCTTCGTCCGCTGCGTGGTGGACACCGACGGGCTGCGCCCCACCGCCTCGCGCGAGGGCCTGTACGCCGACGAGACGCTGGCCGCCGTCCGCGACGCGCTCGGCGCCCGGATCCGCGACTGGCTCACCGGCCTGTCCGCGAGCGACCCGGCGCTGCTGCACCGCTTCCTCTCCGTGCACCACCTGGCCGTCAAGGAACTCGCCCGCTACGACGACGAGTTGCTGCGGATGATGCTGCCCTGGCTGCCGTTCGAGACCACCGACGGCAACGTCACCCTGGACGAGTTCGCCCGCAGTCACCCGGTGGTGCTGGTGACCCGTACGGTCGAGGAGTTCCGGCAGGTCGCCCCGATCGCCGGGGCGGCCGGGCTCGGCGTCGTCAACGGCGGCTACACCTACGACCGGGACCTCGTGCACCGGCTGCCCGAGATCCGCCCCGGCGTCTCGGTGGCCGACCTCGACCCGGGCACCGTCACCGCGCACCTGGACACCGTCGACCCGGCGGCCGAGCTGGCGGCCGGCACCTTCCTGGCGATCGCCCGCGAGGTGGTCGGCCGGTTCGACTGCGACGTCGCCCTGCGCAGCTTCCACCCGACCAACGCGCCCGCCCTGCTGCTCGACAACCGGGAGGCCCGGCACGAGCGCACCCGAGCCCAACTCGCCGACGAGGCCGACGGGCTGTGGGCGGACATCCTGGGCTCGCTGCGCGCCGAGGTGCCCCGCGCCCAGTTGGTGCTGAACCACCTCAACCCGCTGGTGCGCCGGGCCGCCACCGTCACCGACCGGGACCTCGCCGTCACCGCCGTCGAGGCGCTGTACGGGCAGGCGGTGCTGATGACCCGCCGCCCGCTCAAGGCCAGCGAATCCGCGCTGCTGAACCGTTCGTTCATCAGCCTGCTCGACCACGCCATGCTCGGCCACGAGGCGGCCGGCCCGGATCACCACGGCCCGAAGGAGGCGTGATGCTGGACACCCCCGACGCGGTGATGGCCGCGCTGCGCGAGAACGACGCCCGCCCCTACGGCCGCACCCGCACCGTCACGGCCGAGGAACTCGTCGACGCCGCCGAGCAGTTCGAGGACACCGGGGTCCGCGCGATGGCCCTGCTCGAACTCATGGAGGCCTACGAGTACGACGGCGAGCGCAGCAAGAGCCCGGTGGTCTTCGCCCGGGTGCTCAAGCTCTGGGACCAGGACCCGGACGGCTTCGGCGACTGGTCCCGGCACCAGGTGTACTGGCGCTTCAAGTGGGTGGCCACCGCGCTCCTGGACACCCCGGACGTCCCGCTGCCCGCCATCCGGCGCTGGCACACCGAACTGCGCGACCGCTACCGCACGGCCGGCTACGACCTCCAGCCGTACTACGCCCAGCGCTACCACCTGGCCGCGCAGACCGGCGTCGACGTCCAGGACGCCTACGAGCTGTGGGCGGCCCGCCCGCGCACCGAGCTGAGCGACTGCCACGCCTGCGAGACCCGCTCCCGGGCCGAGCACTTCCTGGCCGCCGGGGACGACGACCGCGCGCTGGAGGTCCTCGCCCCGGTGCTGGACGGCCGCTCCGGCTGCGAGCAGGAGCCCTACCTCAGCCAGGCCACCGCCCTGCTGCCGCTGCTGCGCCGGGGCCGCACCGACGAGGCCCGCTCCGCGCACCTGACCGGCTACCGCTACGCCCGCGGCAAGGTCGCGATGCTGGCGGCGATCGGCCGGCACATCGAGTTCTGCGCGCTGTCCGGCAACGAGCCGCGCGGCCTGGAACTGCTCGCCGAGAACCGCGAGCTGTTCACGGTGACCGGCGAGCCCGCCGCCCGGCTGGAGTTCCTGACCGGCGTCGAGGTGCTGGTCGCCGCGTTGGCCGCGGCCGGCCACGGCGAACTCGCGGTCAGCGGCCCGGCCGGCACCGCCTGGACGGTCGCCACCCTGCTCGCCCACCTGCGCGCCGAGGCCGACGCCCTGGCCGCCCGCTTCGACGCCCGCAACGGCACCGATGCGGTCGGCGCCGCCCGCCGCGCCCGGCTGGCCGCCGCACCGCTGCTGGCCGAACCGCTGGCCCTGGGCGTACGGGCCGCCGCCGCGCCCGAGCTGGCTGCGGCGGGCCCCGCCGTCGCCCCGGCGCCGCGGCGGGCCGTCGAGGCGGAGCCGGAGGACTTCGCCGCCCTGGTGCGGCGGGCCCGCGAACTGGAGCTCCTCGGCCACCCGGACGCCGACCGGCTGTGGCGGCGGATCGCCGAACGCGGCGCCGACGACGGCTTCGTCTTCCCCGCGGACGCCGGACTCGGCGGCCCGGAACTGCTGAGCGCCGAACTCGCCGAGCAGCGCGCCCACCGGGCCGTCCAGCGCGACGACCACGCCGAGGGCACGGCGGGCCTGCTGGAGGCCGCCGAGCTGTACCGGCGGGCAGGGCTGCCCGGCCCCGCGCTGATGGCCCGCACCCGGGCGCTGATCGTCGAACTGGGCGACGTCGAGGGCGTGGTGTCCGACTGGACGGCGCTGGACGCCGCCCTGGCCCGGGCCGAGGAGCTGCGCGCCGAGGGCGAGATGCCCGACGACGACTACCTGATCGTCCTCCAGGTGCGCGCCTACGCCGCCCACCACGACCTGGTCGAGGCGCTGCCCGAACCCGCCGCCGAGGTCGTCGAGCGCTTCGAGGCGGCCGTCGGCGCCTACCGGAGCACCGCCGTCGAACTCGGCTCCGCCCGTCGGTCCGCGACCTCCCGCCAGTACACCGCCGACGCCGCCGCCCGACAGGGCCGCTTCGTCGAGGCCGCCGCCGAACTGCGCGAGGTGCTGGACCAGTTGGAGGCCGCCGAGCTGCCCTGGCACACCCCGCGGGTGCTCGGCCTGCTCGGTCAGGTGCTGCTGCAGCAGGGCGAAGCCGGTCAGGCCGTCGAGGTCTTCCACCGGGCGCTGGCCGAGGCCGTGCGCTGGGGCGAGGACGGCTACCCGTACGCGCCGACGTACATGATGCTCGGCCACGCGAGCCTGCGGGCCGAGGACCTGGGCGGGGCGGTGCGGGCGCTGTCGGAGGCCGCCGCGCGCTACGACCGGCAGGGCGCCGAGGCCGTCCAGGAGGCGGCCCAGGTGCGGCTGCAGCTGGCCGACGTGCTGCGCGGCACCGGCCGGGCGGCCGACGCGGTGGCCGTGCTGGAGTCGGTGCTGGACGCCGCGGCCGCCGCCGAACTGGACGTCCGGATGCTCGCCCAGGCCCGGCTGGACCTCGCTCGCGGCCTGGTCGACCTGGAGGAGCACCGGGACGCGGCCGAGGAGTTCCTGCGGCTGGCCGAGCTGGTCGCCGACTGGGAGGACCAGCAGACCCACACCATGGTCGCCTGCGAGGCCGCCCTGGCCCTTGCCCGGGCGGACCGCTGGGACGCCGCCGAGGCCGCCCTCGGGCGGGCCCGGGAGGCGCACGGCAAGGCCCCGCAGGTCGACCAGCTGGCCGCCACCATGCGGGAGTTGGCCCAGCTGATGATGTGCAACCGGGGAGCGCAGCAGTTGGACGCCGCGCTCGCCCTGCTGGCCGAGGCGGACGCCCTCGGCGACGCCGCCGAACGGCTCGGCCAGGAGTACAGCGGCTGGTACCTGCGCGGCGGTTCGCACTACGAGCGGGGCCGTTGCCTGGCCGTCGCGGACCGGCACGAGGAGGCGCTCGCCGAGGTGGAGCGGGCGATCGCGGTGTACGAGCAGGCGGACGAACCGGCCGGGTCGGCGCAGGTCGAGTCGCTTCGGGCGGAGGCCGTCCGGCTGGCCGCGCTGATCGAGGGCGACCTCGGCCGCCCAGGGGCGGCTGTGGCCCGACTGACCGCCGGCATCGCCCGCTGCGAGGCGGCCGGGCTGGCCGAGGCGGCCCGGGTGCTGGCCGGGCTGCGGGAGCGGTTCGCGGGCAACTGACGTACGTGCGGCGGGCGTTCACCATGCCCGCCGCACGTCGTTCGGCGGCCCGGGTCAGCAGGGGCCGTCGTCGCCCCAGACGCCCCACTGGCCGCTGGCGCTCGGCACTTCGTTCAGCGTCCACCACTTGGCGTGGTAGTCGTGCCCGTTGTACGAGACCTTGGCGCCCGCGGTGTACGTGGTACTCGCGCTCCACGCCGGGGCGGTGCACGTCCCCGGGTTGCCGGTCGGGCTGCCGGTGGGAGTGGTCGGAGGAGTGGTGGGCGGGGTGGTGGGCGGGGTCGCCCCGGCGAACTTCACCGTGTACTTGGTGAAGTCCCAGTCGCTCTGCGCCACGCTGGAGCAGGAGCCGGACAGGCCCGGGTCGACGTTGCCCGCGCACTGGCGGTCCCGGTTGACCGACCAGAAGGTGTAACGGACCAGGCCGTGCGAGGTGGCGAAGTCCAGCACGCTCTGGAAGTCGGCCTGGTGGAAGTACTCGGCGGCGTCCGTGCGGCCGTTCATCATCGACACGCCCTCGTGGGCGTACGCGGTGGCCTCGTTCCAGCCGAAGGTGGTCTGCAGGATCTGGTTGAACTTCACCAGCGCGTCGGTCTGCGCGGCAGCGCCGTTGAAGCCGCCGTCGAACGGCATGATCGAGTAGTTGTTCGGCGTGAAGCCCTGGGACTTGGCCTCGTTGAGCATCTGGGTGCCGAACCAGCCGGTGCCGGCGTTGGTCCCTGCGGTGGTGATCGAGATGTACAGGCCGGGGTTGTTCTGCTGGAGGATGTGGGCCGCGCCGATCTCGTTGTGGATGGCGGCGGTGTTCTCGTACTCCGGCTCCTCCAGGTCGAAGTCGATCGCCTTGAGGCCGTACTTGGTGACCACCTGCTGGTACCCGGCGGCGGTCGCCTCCGGGGTGCCGCAGACCTGGCCCAGCTTGGTGCCTCCGTACCCGCCGACCGACACCGAGACGTCCCCGCCCTTGCCGCGGATGGTCTGGATGACGCCGGGCATGGTGGTGTCCGAGTCGATCGAGGAGGTGCCGCCCCAGGCGGGCGAACAGCTGTTGCCCTGGGCGAGGATGAAGGCCAGTTGGAAGGCCTTCTGGCCGGTCGCGTCCATCACGGCGGCGGCGTCCGGCGGGCTGTTGTCCTCGGGCATCAGGTACGGCGCGGAGGCGTACCAGTTGCTGCCCAGGCCGGCGCCGGCGGTGGTGGAGGCGGAGGCGGGGCCGGTGCCGGCCAGTGCGGCGAAGCCGCCGGCGACCAGGCCGAGCACGCCGGCCACGGCGAGGGCGGTGCGGCGGGGGCCGCGTCCGCGCGGGGCTGCTGGCTGCGGGGCGGCGGGCTGTGGGGGAAGAGCGCGCTCCATCGGAGGCCTTTCCAGGAGACGGCGGTGTGGGGTGACGGGCCTGGTCGCGCCGGATGTGGGGGTGGCGGGACGGCCGAACGGACCGTCGGCGGCGGGTGGTTGCCGATGGTCATCACTGGTATAGACCTGTTGGGGAATGGCGGTCAACCCCAAGGAGGTCAAGCCGCGAGGTACGGACCCTAGGCCTGGACGGGGGTGCCCGGCTCCACGAGCAGCCCGTCGAGCGTGGGGGACGCGAGCAGTCCGCTGACCGCGGGGGACCAGGGGCGGCCGGTGGGGCCGGTGAGGGCCAGGGTGCGGTGCACGGCCGGGCGGATCGGGACCAGGACGCAGTCGGCCGGCAGCATGGTCAGCGCCAGGGCCGGCATCACCGAGACCCCGACGCCCGCGTGCACCATGCCGATCAGCGTGTTGAGGTCGCGGATGCGGTGCCGGGGGGTGAAGCGGGTGCCGGCCCGGCGGTAGGCCTCACGGATGTGGCGTTCGCAGCCGCCCTCCGAAAGCAGGAAGTCGTCGTCCTCCAACTCGCCCACGTGGACGGTCTCCTGATCGGCCAGCGGGTGGTCGCGGCGCAGCAGGGCGTGCATCGAGTCGGCGCCGAGGGCGACCGCCCCGGGCGGCAGCGGGCCGGCGTCGACCAGGACGGCGGCGTCCACCGTGCCGGCCTCCAGCCAGGTGGGCAGCTCGGCGTCCTCGCCCTCGAAGACCCGTACGGTGACCTGCGGGTACGCCTCCTTCCAGGCCCGCAGCAGTCCCGGCAGCAGGGCCTGGCAGACGGTGACCGGCGCGGCCAGCCGGACGGTGCCGGTGGGGCCGCCGGAGTGCCGGGTGGCGATGGTGCGCACCGCCAGCGCGGAGGCGACGGCGGTACGGGCGTGCGGCAGCACCTGCTCGCCGAGCGGCGTGGGGCGGCACGGGGCGCCGCGCCGCAGCACGGGGGCGCCGAGCGAGCGTTCCAGCGCGGCGACGGCGTGCGAGACGGCGGACTGGCTGATGCCCAGTTCGTCGGCGGCGGCGCCGAAGCCGCCGGTGTCGGCGACCGCGACCAGGGCCCTGAGCTGGGCCAGGTTGACGTCCTGGGCCATGAGACTTCCTCATCCTCGCCGTACCGCCACTTGTTGGACTCATGTTCCGCCGGGGGGCCACCCTCTGTCCAGCGACACCGGACGGAGAGGGAGGTGGTCGGAGTGCGGCGCTGGTGGCCGGGCTTCGTGGCACTGTCGGTGATCTGGGGCGCCAGCTTCGCCCTGATCAAGGTGGCGGTCGACGCGGGGGTGCCGCCGGTCTGGGTGGCGCTCTGGCGCAGCCTGCTGGGCGCCACCACGCTGTGGGCCGTCCTGCTGCTGCGCGGCGGACGGGCCCCGCGCGACCGGGCGCTGTGGGGGCACTCGGCGGCGGTCGCGGTGCTGCTGAACACCGTGCCGTTCACCCTGTTCTCGTTCGGCGAGACCAGGGTGAGCTCGGTGCTGGCCGGGGTGATGAACGCGACCACCCCGCTGTTCGCCCTGCTGTTCGCGGTGCTGACCGTCCCCGAGGAGCGCCGCCCGGGCGCCCGCCGGCTCGCCGGCCTCGTGCTCGGCTTCGTCGGGGTGCTCGCCGTGCTCGGGGTGTGGCGCGGGCTGGGCGCGGGCGAGCTGACCGGCGCCCTCGCCTGCCTGGCCGCCGCCTGCTGCTACGGCGCGGGCTTCGCCTATCTGCGCCGCTTCCTGTCCGGGCGGCCGGAGACCGTCACCACCCTATCCGCAGCCCAGATCACCTGCGCCACCGTAGAGTTGGCCCTGATCGCGCCGGCCGCCGGCGGAGCCCCGCACTGGCCGGGCGGAGCGGCCGCGACCGCCCTGCTGGTGCTCGGCGCCCTCGGCACCGGCCTGGCCTACCTGCTCAACCTCGGGCTGGTCCGCGCCGCCGGTACCGCCGTCGCCTCGGCCGTCACCTACGTCATGCCGCTGTGGTCCACCGCCCTGGGTGCCGCCCTGCTCTCCGAACCCGTCGGCTGGAACGCCCTGGCCGGCGGCGTCCTGGTGGTCGCCGCCGTCGTCCTGACCCGGTCACCCGGGGCCCGGCCCGCGGCCGCCCCGGAGGACGGCCGGTCCGGCGGCCCGGGCGGGCCTGACGTTCGGTGCCCGGCGGATTACGGGTCGTGCCCGGAGGGCCGCTAGGGTGGCCCCCGTGGTGAGGTCGTGGGATGCGGCGGTCGAGCGGGCGCAGGACCGGCTGGCGGCGGGGGTGCGCTTGCGGGCGGCCGCCGAGGGTGAGGAACGGCGGTTCGCCCTCTGGGACTTGGCGTCCCTGGTGGAGGGCGGGCTGGGCGAGGTGGTGGATCCGGACGCGCTGGATCCCGCGGCCGAGCGCGGCTGGCGGGAGCGGCTGGGGGAGAGCGGCCGGGAGTGGCCGGGCGGGGAGCTCTACCGGCGCCGGTACTGGATCCGGGACGAGCGGGACGCCGCCGTCGGGACGGTCGCGGTCGACAACTGGACCAAGGGCCCGAGCCAGCTCGCCGTCTCCTCCCTCTACGTACGGCCCGATGCGCGCGGGCGCGGGCTGGCCGCCGGGGCGCTGGACGAGGTGTACGCGGCGGCCGCCGCCGAGGGCCTGCCGGGCTTCCGGCTGGAGGCGCACTGGGCGTGGCAGTCGGCCGTCCGCTACTACCTGCGCCGCGGGCTCTGGGTGGTGGGCTGGAAGCGTTCGCTGTCCTTCGCCCGGATGCCCCAACTGCCGCTCCACCGGGTGCGGGAGGAGGACGGCCGGCTGCTCCTGCTGGTCGCCGACCGGCAGCGCGGCTGGGTGCCGATACTGGCCGCCGGGCAGGAGGGCCGGTGGCTGCGGCTGGACGAGACGGCGGACTACCGGGGCTGTGACGGCTGGGTGCACGAGTACGCCCGGTCGACGCTGGCGCTGTACCTGGCGCTGGCGGGCCGTCCGCTGGTGCGCGGCCCGCAGTGGTGGGCGGAGGCGTGGCGCTGGGCCGAGGCCGGTGAGCCGGAGGGGCTGGCCTACAAGATCGAGGAGTTCGAGCAGGCCGCCCGTGGTACGGGCCGGCCGGTGGCGAGCCCCTACCGCCCGGTGGCGGCACCGTAGCCGCCCCCGCGGCTGGCAGACTCGGAGGATGGCTGAGATCGAGATCGACGGCGCGCCCGCCGACCCGGCGCGGCTCGCCGCCCTGGGGCTGCTGAACTACGGGCACTTCACCACCCTGCGGGTCGAGGCGGGCGGCGTGCGCGGTCTGGCGCTGCACCTGGACCGGCTGGCCCGGGACGGCCGGGCGCTGTTCGGCGTCGAGCCGGACCGGGCGGTGATCCGGGAGCGGATCCGCGCGGTGCTGCCGGCCGACGGCGCGCCGGTGATCGTCCGGGTCACCGGCTACGACCCCGCGCTGGGCCTGGAGCGCCCGGGCGCCCCGGCCGCCCCCGTCCTGCTGGTGACCACCCGCCCGGCCGGGAGCACCGAGCCGGCCCCGCTGCGGGTGCGGACGGTCGCCCACCGGCGCGAGCTCCCGGAGGTGAAGCACGTCGGCCTGTTCGGGCTGGTCCAGCACCGCCGCGCGGCCCAACTCGCCGGCTACGACGACGTGTTGCTGACCGATGACGACGGCCTGGTGCTGGAGGGCGCGACCTGGAACGTCGGCTTCCTGGCCGGGCGCCGGCTGGTCTGGCCGGAGGGCCCCAGCCTGCCCGGCGTCACCGGGGCGCTGCTGGCCGGCGCGTACGGCGGCCCGCAGTCCCGGGAGCCGGTGCACGCCGCCGGGCTGGGGCGCTTCGACGCGGCCTTCGCGGTGAACGCGGGCGTCGGTCTGCGCCCGCTGGCCGCCGTCGACGGCACCGCCTTCGACCCCGGCCACCCGCTGCTGGCCGAGCTGCGCGCGGGCTACCTCGGGATCGCCGCCGACCGGGTCTAGGGTCCCGCCCGGCGGCCCCGGTGCGCTGGAGGAACGCCGGAGCGGATCGCCCGCACGGGTGACAAACCCCGTGGTAACCGGGCGCAATGGAACGGCTGGATGGTCCGATGACCCTTCGGCCGACTGATCATGACGCATCATCAGCTACGCTCCCGCCCTCCCCGCCCGAAGTAGAGAGTAGCCCCCGACATGAGCAGTCCAGCCTCCGACATGAGCAGTCCTCCTGCCGCCCCCGCGCCCTGTTGGCCGCTGATCCTCCTCCGCATCACCAGCACCACCCTGGCGCTGCTGGCCGTGCTCCAGACGATGCTCGCCGGCAGCTTCCTCAACGGCACCTACGACTCCCTCAAGGAGCACGAGGGCAACGCGATGACGCTGGCCACCGTGGTGGTGATCCAGCTGGTGGTGGCCGGGTTCGTGCGCCGGCCCGGCGGCGGCCCGCTCCGGCCGCTGTGGACCACCGCCCTGCTCACCGTCGCCGTGATCGGCCAGATCGGCGCCGGCTACGCGCGGGCGACGGGGGTGCACGTCACCCTGGGCGTGCTACTGGTCAGCGGCATCCTGTTCGGACTGGTCGGCACCTGGCGGCTGCCGCTGCCCGCCCGGGAGGGCCGGCCCGGCGCGGGCCCGGACGGCAGCGGACGGCTGCCGCGCCCCGGCGGGCCGCTGGAGGTGAAGCGGTGAACCGTCGCCGCTTCCTCGGCATCGGCGCCTCCGTGCTCGGCGCGGGCGCGCTGGCCGCCGTCTCCGCGCCCTCGGCCGCCCACCTGTTCGCCGAGGGCCGCCCCGGGCGGCTGCTCGCCAGCGACCTCGACCTGCCCGCCGCCTTCCAGACCCCGCTGCCGGTGCCGGCCGTGCTCCAGCCGGTGCGCACCGACGGCACCAACGACTACTACGAGATCACCCAGCAGGTCGCCGAGCTGGAGATCCTGCCCGGGGTGAAGACCGAGGCCTGGACGTACGGCGGCACCTACCCCGGGCCGACGCTGGTCACCCGCTCCGGCCGGGCCGCCGTGGTCAAGCACCGCAACCAGCTGCCGGTGCCGTCCGTGGTCCACCTGCACGGCGGCCACACCCCGGCCGGCAGCGACGGCTACCCGATCGACCTGCTGCTGCCGATCGGCTCCACGGCCTCCGCCGCCTCCGCCGCCTCCGAGATGGACGGCATGCCGGGGATGCGGCACCAGAGCGGCCGCAACGTTGTCGGCGAGCGCACCCACACCTATCCGGGCAAGCAGCGCGCCGCCACCCTCTGGTACCACGACCACCGGATGGGCTTCACCGGCCCCGGCGTCTGGCGCGGTCTGTCCGGGTTCCACCTCGTCCAGGACGACGAGGACGGCGCCCTGCCGCTGCCGCGCGGCGAACGCGACCTGCCGCTGATGCTCGCCGACCGCGCCTTCGCCGCCGACGGCTCCTTCAAGTACCCCTCCGCCGACGTCTCGCCGACCGTCCCCGGCGTCACCGACGCGTACATGAACGGCGTCCTCGGCGACGTCATCCTGGTCAACGGTGCGCCCTGGCCGCGCCTGGGCGTCGACCGGGCGCACTACCGGCTGCGGTTGCTCAACGCCTCCAACGCCCGGCTCTACCGGCTGGAACTGGACCCGCAGCCCTCCGGCGGCGACGCCTTCGTCCAGATCGGCTCCGACGGCGGCCTGCTCGCCGCTCCGGTCGGCCACGACGCGATCGAGATCGCCCCCGCCGAACGCTTCGACGTGGTGGTCGACTTCTCCCGCTACCCGCCCGGCGCCCGGGTGCGCCTGCTGAACCGCTTCGGCAGCGGCCGCACCGCCGAGGTGATGCGCTTCGACGTCTCCTCCCGGGCGGTGACCGACGATGCCAAGGTGCCCGAGAAGCTGTCCGCCGTCGAGGAACTGGACGCCGCCGAGGTCGTCGCCACCCGCGACTTCGCCTTCCGGCGCAGCCGCGGCGACGGCTGGACCATCAACGGCGACCCGTACGAGCCCGGACGCAGCCTGGCCACCCCCGCCCTCGGCAGCGTCGAGCGCTGGCGTTTCTCCAGCGACGTGCACCACCCCGTGCACGTCCACCTGGACCACTTCCAGGTGATCGGGCGCGACGGCGGGGATCCCGGGCCCTGGGACGCGGGCTGGAAGGACACCGTCGACCTGCGGCCGGCCGAGGCGGTGGAGGTGCTGGTGCGCTTCACCGACTACGCGGGGACGTACATGATGCACTGCCACAACCTGGAGCACGAGGACATGGCGATGATGGCGGACTTCACGGTGGGGTGAGCCGCCCGAGGTCTGATCTCGCGGCCCCCGCTCATCCGATCGGCCGAGAGCCGGAGGGCGCGGTGGTGCGCCCTCCGGCACGCGTGTCCTAGCGTCGTGGGGAGGTGTGCCCGCCCCGGCACCCTCGACGGACGGAGCCGCCGCCATGACCACCCCCGCCGAACGCCGCCGCACCGGGCGGGCCGCCCGCGAGCGCGTCTCCCGCTCCGAGCACGGCCGCTGGATCCCGGCCGCGGACCGGCCCGACCCGCTCGGCGTGCTGGAGGCCCAGGGCGCCGACCGGATCACCCGGCTGCTGCCGATCCGCTACGGCCGGATGGCCGACAGCCCGTTCGGCTACCTGCGCGGCGCCGCCGCCGTGATGGCCGCCGACCTCGCAGCCGTCCCCGACACCGGGCTGACCGTCCAACTCTGCGGCGACGCCCACCTGTTGAACTTCGGGGTGTACGCCTCGCCGGAACGCGCCCTGCTCTTCGACGTCAACGACTTCGACGAGACCCACCCCGGCCCCTTCGAGTGGGACGTCAAGCGGCTGGCCGCCAGCATCGCGGTCGCCGCCCGCGGCAACGGTCAGGACGACGAACGCGCCCGGCGCGCCGCCCGCACCGCCGTCCACGGCTACGCCACCGCGATGCGCCGCCTGGCCGGGCTCGGTGAACTCGACGTCTGGTACAGCCGGATCGACACCGCCGACCTGCTGCCGCTGGTCCGCGGGACCCGCCGGCGCAAGGCCGTGCAGGCCGACCTCGACCACGCCCGGCGCCGCACCAGCCTCCAGGCCTTCGGCAAGCTCACCGAGGAACGAGACGGGCGGCGCCGGATCATCGGCTCGCCGCCACTGATCGAGGAGCTGAAGCGGAACGAACTGCGCGACACCGGCCAGGTGTTCAGCGACTACCGGGCCACCCTCGCCGAGGACCGGAGAGTCCTGCTGGACCGCTACCGCTTCGTGGACGCGGCGATGAAGGCGGTCGGCGTCGGCAGCGTCGGCACCCGTTGCTACATCGTGCTGCTGGAGGGCCGGGACCTCGGCGAACCGCTGTTCCTCCAGCTCAAGGAGGCCGGCCGGTCGGTGCTGGAGGACCACCTGCCGCCCGGCCGGGTGGACGCCGAGGTCGCCGTCCACCACGGCGGGCGCCGGGTGGTCACCGGGCAGCACCTGATGCAGGCCGCCAGCGACATCTTCCTCGGCTGGACCACCGGCCCCGCCGGCCGGCACTTCTACGGCCGCCAACTGCGCGACATGAAGGGCTCGGTGGACGTCGACACGATGACCCCCGGCGGGCTGCGCCGCTACGCCGACCTGTGCGGGCGCACCCTCGCCCGCGCCCACGCCCGCACCGGCGACCGGCTCGCCATCTCCGGCTACCTGGGCAGCGCCGACACCTTCGCCGAGGCCGTCGCCGACTTCGCCCTGCGGTACGCGGACCACACGGCGGCCGATCACCGCGAGCTGGTCGAGGCGATCACGTCGGGGCGGGTCACCGCGACCCGGGGCGTGTGAGGGCCGCGTGCCGGGGCGTGTGAAGGTCGCGGGCCGCGCCGGCCGCCCGTACCCGCCCGCCCGTACCCGCCCGCCCGGAATCCCGCTTGTCCGGGCGGGCCGGGTGCCGTTGAGTGGGGGCATGAACGAACTGCGCACCGACCGCCTGCTGATCCGCCGCTGGCGGGACGCCGACCTCGCCCCCTGGGCCGCGATGAACGCCGACCCGGAGGTCCGCGAACACCTGGGCGGCCCGCTCACACGCGAGCGGAGCGACGCCTCGGTGGCGCGGTACGAGGCGGTCATCGAGCGGCGCGGGTACGGCTGGCTGGCCGTCGAGGTGCGGGAGAGCGGCGAGTTCATCGGCTTCGCGGGCCTGGACGACGTCGAGGAGCAGGCCCCGGTCGGGGGCGTGGAGATCGGCTGGCGGCTGGCCCGGTCGGCCTGGGGCCACGGCTACGCGACCGAGGCCGCCCGTGCCCTCCTCGGGTACGGCTTCGGCACGCTCGCCCTCCCCGAGGTCCTCGCCCTCACCACTGCGGGCAACCTGCGCTCCCAGGCCGTGATGCGCCGCCTCGGGATGACCCACGACCCCGCCGAAGACTTCGAGGACCCCGACGTACCGGAGGGGCCGCTCCGGCACACCGTGGTCTACCGGCTGCGGGCCGGGTCGTACGTCAGCTAGGCCCAATGCCGGTGACTTTGCTGTCTCTGCCTCGTTGATGGTGGTGTGGCGAGGGTGGGGCAGGTCAAGTCGCCTGCGGGTGAGCGGTTGTCGGATCG